>JBGUKN010000049.1:0-17468 GCA_045114455.1 Victivallales bacterium | reverse complement strand
CTGGTCCTGGCTCCGCGGCGGTCAGCCGCTTCTCTTCGACAACAACCTCGATCCGAAGCCCTGCTACTACTCCGTGCTCAAGTCCCTGAACAAGGGCCAGAAAGAACTCAAGAAGTAATCGGACAAGTCCGGTTTTTTCAGACGAAAGTCATTGGCGGTCTCCCTCTGCGGAGACCGTCTTTTTTTTATGAAAATACAGGTCTTACTCTTGAAAATCGGCGATTTTATGGCATATTATTTCAATTTGGTTTTTTGAGAATCTGCCAACGACAAAACACGGAGATGACACAATGGCGAAGCGGCAAGACATCAAGAAAATCCTCATCATCGGCTCCGGCCCGATCATCATCGGCCAGGCCTGTGAATTCGATTATTCCGGCACGCAGGCATGCAAAGCCCTGCGCAAAGCGGGTTACGAGGTCGTGCTCGTCAACTCGAACCCGGCCACCATCATGACCGATCCCGGCATGGCCGACCATACCTATATCGAACCGCTTAACGTCCAGGGCGTGGAACGCGTGATCCAGCGCGAACGTCCGGACGCCCTGCTGCCGAACCTCGGCGGCCAGACCGCCCTGAACCTCTCCTCCAGCCTTGCCGAAGCCGGCGTCCTTGCCAAATACGGCGTGAAAGTCATCGGCGTGGACCTCGACGCCATCAAGCGCGGCGAAGACCGCATCGAGTTCAAGAAGACCATGGCGAAGCTCGGAGTGCCCGTTCCTGAATCCGCTCCCGCGAACTCTGTCGAGGAAGGCGAGGCCATCGCCGCCCGCATCGGATATCCCGTCGTGCTCCGTCCCGCCTACACCATGGGCGGCACCGGCAGCGGCATCGTGTACAACGTGGAGGAACTCCGCCAGGTCATGGCGCGCGGCCTCGCCGCCAGCCTGATCCATGAAGTCCTCGTCGAGCAGTGCGTGCTCGGCTGGGAAGAGCTCGAACTCGAAGTCGTCCGCGACGAGAAGGGGCAGAAGATCACTGTCTGCTTCATCGAAAACGTCGACCCGATGGGCGTCCACACCGGCGACAGCTTCTGCGTCGCCCCCATGCTCACTGTCTCCAAGGAGGTCCAGGAGAAGCTCCAGGACTATTCCTACCGCATCATCGACGCCATCGGCGTGACCGGCGGCACCAATGTCCAGTTCGCGCACAACCGCGAGGACGGCCGCATTGTCGTCATCGAGATCAATCCCCGCACTTCGCGTTCGTCCGCCCTGGCCTCGAAGGCCACCGGTTTCCCCATCGCCCACGTCTCCACGCTTCTCGCCACCGGCATCACGCTCGACGAGATCCCGTACTGGCGCGACGGCTCGCTTGAGAAATACACGCCGAGCGGAGATTACGTCGTCGTGAAGTTCGCCCGCTGGGCGTTCGAGAAGTTCCCGCAGGCGAAGGACGCCCTCGGAACGCAGATGAAGGCGGTCGGAGAAGTCATGTCCATCGGCAAGAACTTCAAGGAAGCCTTCCAGAAGGCCATCCGTTCGCTCGAGATCGGCCGCAGCGGCCCGGGCCTCGATGCCAAGCTCGCCGCCCTCTCCATGGACCAGCTCCGCGAGAAGATCCGCACGCCGAACAGCAAGCGCTTCTTCATGATCTACGAATTCCTCCGTCGCGGCGGCACGGTCGACGAGGTCTTCGCGATGTCCAGCATCACCAAATATTTCATCCAGCAGATGGCCGAGCTGGCGCAGTTCGAGGGTGAACTCCAGAAATTCAGCTTCATGTCCCTCCCGGACGACATGCTGATCCGCGCCAAGCGCGACGGCTTCTCCGACAAGTACCTCGCCAAGCTATTCTCCGTCAGCGAACGCACTGTCCGCGAACGCCGCATCAAGCTCGGCGTGGTCGCGGCCTACTGCAAGGTTCCGGTCAGCGGCGTAGAGAACGCCTGCTACTACTATTCGACCTACCAGGACGTCCCGGACGAGGTCGAAGTTTCCGCGAACAAGAAGATCATGATCCTCGGCGGCGGCCCGAACCGCATCGGCCAGGGCATTGAGTTCGACTATACCTGCGTCCATGCCGCGTTCGCGCTCCGCGACAACGGCTACGAGTCCATCATGGTCAACTGCAACCCCGAGACTGTCTCCACCGACTACGACACCAGCGACAAGCTCTTCTTCGAGCCGCTCACGACCGAAGACGTGCTCTCCATCTACGCTAAGGAAAAGCCCTACGGCGTAATCGTCCAGTTCGGCGGCCAGACCCCGCTCAACATTGCGCAGGAGCTGAAGGACAACGGCGTGAACATCCTCGGCACCCAGCCCGAAGGCATCCGCCTCGCCGAAGACCGCGAATACTTCCGCGAGCGCATGATCGCCCTGAACATCCTTCAGCCCCGCAGCGCCACCAGCAAGTCCCTGGAAGAGGCCGTGAAGATCGCCAACGAGATCGGATATCCCGTCATGGTCCGTCCCTCCTTCGTGCTCGGCGGCCGCGGCATGGAAGTCATCTACGACGAAGCCACACTGCGCCGCTACGCCGTCGAATCCCTCCAGGTCAGCCCCGAATACCCGATGCTGATCGACCGCTTCCTCGACAACGCCATCGAATGCGAAGTCGACGCCATCGCCGACGGCAACGAGACCTACGTTGCGGCCATCATGGAGCACGTCGAGCTCGCCGGCATCCACTCCGGCGACTCCGCCTGCACCATTCCGCCGATCACCATCCCGGAAAAGCACCAGAAGACCATCGAGGAGTACACCGCGAAGATCGCCAAGGACTTCAAGGTCGACGGCATCATGAACGTCCAGTACGCCATCTGCGAGGACGAAGTGTACATCATCGAGGCGAATCCGCGCGCCTCCCGCACCGTGCCCATCATCTCCAAGGTCACGGGCGTCCCGCTGGCGCGCGTCGCAACCGAACTCATGCTCGGCAAGAAGATCACCCAGTTCAAGCTCCCGAAGACCGGCCAGACCCCGTTCGTCGCCGTCAAGGAAGCCGTTCTCCCGTTCAACATGTTCCCGGAAGTCGACCCGATCCTCGGCCCGGAAATGCGCGCCACGGGCGAAGTCATGGGCATCGCCGACAACTTCGGCACCGCGTTCTTCAAGGCCGAAGCCGCATCCGGATGCAGCCTGCCGACCGAAGGCAACGTGCTGATCTCTGTCAGCCGCCACTACCGCAAGTACCTGCTCCCCATCGCGCAGAAGATGCACAAGCTCGGATTCGGCATCCTCGCCACCGAAGGCACCTCCGCGTTCCTCACCGAGAACGGCATCCCGAATACTGTGGTCTGCAAGCTCGGCGAAGGCCGTCCGGACATCCTCGACATGATCAAGAACAACAAGATCCAGCTCATCATCAATACGCCGATCGGACGTGAAGGCAAAGTCGACGACAGCTACATCCGCCGCAGCGCCATCCAGAACCGCATCCCGTACATGACGACCATTGCCGCGGCCAACGCCACGGCGATCGGCATCGAGGCCGTCCGCACGAACGCCGACAAGGAACCCAAATCCCTTCAGGAATACCACAAGTGATCTGACTGAGGCCCCCGGAACATGCCCGACAGAATCTGGCTCGAAATCGACCTCGGCGCGCTGCAGCGCAACTACCGTACGCTCGCACGGTCGATTTCGCCCGCCTCGCTCTTCCCGGTCATCAAGGCCGATGCCTACAACCTGGGCGCGGTCGAAGTCGCGCGATCGCTGTGCGACTACGCTCCGACGTTCTGCGTGGCGACTCCGTCGGAAGCCCTCAAGATCATTTCCTTCGGAAAGAACGTCCGTCTCCTCGGCGCACTTTTGAACACCGAGGTCGCGGACGTCGTGCATTTCGGCATGGTCCCGAGCATCCCGTCGCTCGAAGTCGCGCAGATGCTCAGTGAGGAAGCCGTCCGACAGCGCCGCACGCTCGACGTGATGATCAAGCTCGACACCGGCATGGGACGCCTGGGGCTTCTCCCCGAAGAGGCCCCGGACGCCATCGCGAAGATCGCCGCGCTCCCCAACCTCCGCTGCACCGACATCTTCTCGCATTTCCCCGTCGGCTACAAGATCGACCACCCCATGACGCGTGAACAGCTCCGCCTCTTCCGCTATGTCCTGGACGCGGTCGCCGAACGCCACATCATGATCCCGAACGTGCATTTCGCGAACAGCGACGCCATCGGGTGCCTGCATGAGGCGGTCCGCACGCCCTACAACTGCGCCCGCGCCGGCATTTCCCTGTACGGGTTCTCTCCCGATCCGAAGCTCGCCGCCTGCCTCGAACCGGTCGTCTCCTGCTATTCGCATGTGATCGCCGTCCGCAGGCTTCCGAAAGGCCACAACGTCGGTTACGAATGCACCTGCACGCTTCAGGAGGACACCGACGTCGCTCTCATCTCCGCGGGCTATGCCGACGGCCTTCCGCTCCAGCTCTCCAACCAGGCGGAGATCCTCATCCGCGGATACCGCTGCCCCGTGCTCGGACGCGTCTGCATGGATTACATGATGGTCTCTCTGGCCCCGCTCGGCGGCGAACTCCCCGACCAGGGCGAGATCGTCACGCTCATCGGATCCGACATGGGCGAGACCGTTTCCGCCGAGGAATGGGCAAAGCTCAAGGGCACGCACGTCTACGACATCCTCTGCTCGTTCGGCGGCCGCATGGAACGCCGTTACGTGGCGCGCTGATTCCCCTTCGTTTCTATTCCGTGTGCGAGCGTAGCCGGACACTATATCAGCACCGCTTGCGGTGTTTTTTCGTCTTTTTTCTTGACTTTCCGTCGAGCGGGTATTACATTTATGTCAAAAGAACGGCAAACCGCCCTTTTTTGAACTTGTTTTTCCAAATACCCGCACGAAAACATGGCAAGAAACATACAGTCTCCGACAAAACCGGCGAAAAAAACGTCTCCGGACGTGCCGGAACAGGACGCACCCGCGCCCGGATTCGAGACCAGCGAGGACTCGATCTTCCACCAGCTGTACGATCCGGGATGCGTCCCGCTGACGACCGAGGAAGCGGAGTCCGTCTGGAAGGAAATCGACGCTCGGATGCTGGAAATCCGTTCCTGCCTGGCAAATTTCGCTTTCGTGTTGGAGGAGCACGAACATGTCGTGGACCTTTGCCGGACGCCCGACGACGTGACTTCGCTCTTCGTTGAATCCAAGCTTCCGGACGCCATCCGCGGGAACCTGCCGTCCGCCCTGCCGGCCCTGATGAAATGGAAAACGGAGATCGCGGCGTTCCGCGCGGAGCTGGCCGCGTTCTACGCCGGACCGCAGTTCAAAAAGAAGGCCGCCCGCGAGGCCATGCGGGACCGCTCCCGCGAACTCCTCATGCGGTATCCCGTTTCCACGCTGAAGGTCATGGAATGGTATCATGTGGCGTCCTCCTGGCTTACCACGCCGGAATCGCCCGTCATGGAGGAGCTTTTCCGCACCCGTCTGATGCCGGACCGGGAGCTCTGCCTGTCCGTTTTCCGGACTATGAAGACGGCGTTCGATCAGATGGAACAGCTCCGGCAGCGCATCCTGTATTCGCATCTGCGCCTCGTGATCAGCATCGCCAAGCAGTCCTGCAACCAGCCGCAGCAGCTGATCGACATCGTGCAGGAGGGCAACATCGGGTTGGTGAAGGCGCTTGACCGTTTCGACAGCAGCCTCGGGCACAAGTTCTCCACTTACGCCACATGGTGGATCCGGCATGAGATCATGCGTGCATTGGCCCGGCAGACCCGCGTGATCCGCATCCCGCAGCATATGCTGTCGACCATCTCGCGCATCAACCGCGCGGAACAGGCATTCGTCAGGCGATTCGGAACGGAGCCGACGGTGGAGGACCTTGCCGCCGAACTTGAAATGCCGAAGGCCCGCATCCATGCCATCCGGCAGATGGCGCGCCAGCAGATTTCGCTTCAGGCCCCGATCCGTTCGTCCTCGCTTTCCGACGATTCCGATCTCACGCAGGAGGACCGTTTCGGCACGCCGACGGACAACGACGATTTCAACCCCGAGCTGCACCTGTCGTTCCAGTTCCTCCGCGACGTCGTGCACAAGGCGGTCGACAATCTTCCCGAACGCGACCGGAAGTTTATTCAGATGCGGTTCGGGCTGGACGGCTATGAACCGATGACCATCCGCCAGATCGCCGAGGAGTTCCACCTGACCCGCGAGCGCATCCGCCAGATCGAAAACAGCGTCTTCGAAAAGCTGCGCAGAAGCAATCCCGAGCTGGCGTCGCATTGGCAGGATTCGCTCTACTGAGATGCCCGTCCCGCCGCCGGATGCGCTTTGACGGGGAAGGAATGGGGAATGGGGTAATTTCTGGGCAAAAAAAGTGGTGCACCCGGCGGGGCTCGAACCCACCACCTACTGCTCCGGAGGCAGTCGCTCTATCCAAATGAGCTACGGGTGCACGGAAGAAAGATTTATAATTAATATAGCCCAAAGGCGTGAAAAATCAATCCTGATAGCTCAAAAAGCAAAAACAATTCGGGGTGTTGCTTTTTTGGCTTCACGGTTGAAATCCGAACAGAGGAGCGCAACCGGAAACATCCGGGAACACGTATGCGGACATTCGCAGCTTTTCGGCGCCGGAATGCGGGCGGCATGATCCGGAACTGGCGGATCATGCCGTAACGTTGATTTTTCTGCATGTGCACCTTATCCCAACCAGGAAATCAGCGCGTTTCAGGAACAGGATTCGCCTGGCGGATGTGGCGGTGATATTCCTGCAGGCAGCTGACCTCGAAACGCCCGAATTCGAGCTGGTCGCGGAGCCCGTCGACGGCGGCTTCCGCGCCCGCGATGGTCGTGGTGATCGGGATGCCCGCGGCGATCGACTTGGAACGCATCCTGATCTCGTCGACCATGGCTTCCGCGCCGTTTTCCGAGGTGTTGATGACCCACTGGATCTCGCCTTCGTGGATGAGGTCGAGCAGGTTCGGACGCCCCTTCGAGATGCGGAAGAGCGCGTTCACGCGGATTCCCTCGTTGCAGAGCAGCGTTGAGGTGCCGAGCGTGGCATACAGGCGGAACCCGAGATCGACGAGCTTGCGGGCGACGTCCACGATGCGCGGTTTGTCCTGGTCTTTCACGGACAGGAACACGCTGCCCTGTTTCGGCAGGCGCGAACCGGCGGCGAGCTGGCTTTTCAGGTACGCGATGCCCCAGTCCGGGTCGAGGCACATCACCTCGCCCGTGGACTTCATTTCCGGGGTCAGCACGATGTCGACGCCCGGGAACTTCACGAACGGGAACACGGCCTCCTTCACGGCGGTGTACGGCAGGACGACTTCACGGGTGAATCCGAGTTCGGCGAGCTTGCGCCCGGTCATGCAGAGCGCGGCGAGTCCGGCCAGATGCATGCCGATGGCCTTGCTGACGAACGGGATCGTACGGGAGGCGCGCGGATTGACCTCGATCATGTAGATCTTGTTGTCCTTGACTGCGAGCTGCATGTTCATCAGGCCGTTCACATGGAGTGCGGCGGCGAACTCGCGGGCGTAGACGCGGATCTGCTCCAGGATCTCCGGGGACAGGCTCATCGGCGGAGTCACGCTGGCGGAGTCGCCGGAATGGCATCCGGCGGGCTCGACGTGCTCCAGGATGGCACCGATCACGGTCGTTTCGCCGTCGGAAATGCAGTCCACGTCCAGCTCGACTGCATTTTCCAGGAACCGGTCGATCAGAATGGGCTTGCCCTCGGCGACGCGCGCCGCCTCCTCGGCGAACTTGCGGAGATACTTTTCCTTGTAGACGATCACCATGCCGCGTCCGCCGAGCACGAAGCTCGGTCGCACGAGCACGGGGTAGCCGATGTTTTCGGCGATGGCGAGCGCTTCGTCCACCGTGTGCGCGATGCCGCTTTCCGGCTGGAGGATGCCGATCTTCGTGGCGAGCTGTTTGAAGTAGTCGCGGTCCTCGGCCAGGTCGATGTCGTCCGGACTGGTGCCGATCACGTTCGCACCGGCAGCCTTCAGCGCCTGCGCCAGGTTCAGCGGCGTCTGCCCGCCGAACTGCACGATCACGCCCGAACACTGCTCGCGTTCGTAGATGTGCATGATGTCTTCGAGCGTGAGCGGCTCGAAGTAGAGCTTGTCGCTGGTGTCGTAGTCGGTGGAGACGGTCTCCGGGTTGGAGTTCACCATCACGACCTCATATCCTGCCTTGCGCAGCGCGAACGCCGCATGGCAGCAGCAGTAGTCGAACTCGATGCCCTGTCCGATGCGGTTCGGGCCGCCGCCCAGCACCATGATGGATTTCTTATTCCCCCTCGGGCGCACGGGTTCGCCCGCGTCCGCATAGGAGCTGTAATAATACGGCGTGATCGCCTCGAACTCGCCCGCGCAGGTGTCGACCGCGCCGAAGCTCGGAAGCAGGCCGATGTTTTTGCGCTGAGCTGCGACGGCTGTTTCGGTCGTGTGCAGCAGGAACGCGATCTGGCGGTCGCTGTAGCCGAATTCCTTCGCCTGGCGGAAGAGCGCGGGATCAGCGGCGAGCTTTTCGAGCATCCCGGCGGACGCGATCTCGTCTTCGAACATGACAAGTTCGTGCAGATGGCGCAGGAAGAATCTGTCGATCTGCGTGAGAGAGAAGACTTTCTCGATGTCCCAGCCGCGTTTGAACGCCGCGCGGAGCCAGAAGATGCGGTCGGCGTTCGGCTTCGCGAGCTTTTCCTCCATCTCCTCGTCGGAGGCGGATTCGAACGCCGCGTCCTTTCCGTCCGCGCCGAACCCGGCACGTCCGGTTTCGAGAGAACGCAGCGCCTTCTGGAGGCTCTGCTTGAAGTTGCGGCCGATTGCCATGACCTCGCCGACGGATTTCATCTGGGTGCCGAGCGTAGGGTCCGCGGCGGGGAATTTTTCGAACGTGAAACGCGGTATTTTGGTCACGATGTAGTCGAGCGCGGGCTCGAAACAGCTCGGCGTACTGCCCGTGATGTCGTTGCGGAGCTCGTCCAGCGTGTAGCCGACCGCGAGTTTGGCGGCGATCTTCGCGATGGGGAATCCGGTGGCCTTCGAGGCAAGCGCGCTCGAACGCGACACGCGCGGGTTCATCTCGATGATGATGCGGCGGCCGGTGTCGGGGTTGACCGCCCACTGGACGTTCGATCCGCCGGTCTCCACGCCGATCGCGGCGAGCACGCGCAGGGAGTCGTCGCGCATCTCCTGGTATTCGCGGTCGGTGAGCGTCTGGATGGGCGCGACGGTGATGGAGTCGCCCGTGTGGACGCCCATCGGGTCGAGGTTTTCGATGGAGCAGACGATGACGCTGGAGCCTTTCTTGTCGCGCATGACCTCCATTTCGAATTCCTTCCAGCCGAGCAGGGATTCCTCGATCAGGACTTCGTGGTTCAGGCTGGCTTCCAGGCCGCGCCGGACGATCTCGGCGAATTCCGCCTCGTCGTGCGCGATGCCGCCGCCCGTGCCGCCGAGCGTGAATCCGGGACGGATGATGAGCGGCCAGGTGCCGATGGTGCGGGCGACCGCGGCCGCCTCGTTTTCGGAGTGCGCGGACCCGGACTGCGGCAGGTCGAGTCCGAGGTCCTGCATGGTCTTCTTGAAAAGCTGTCGGTCCTCGGCGCGGGCGATGGCCTCCGCGCTGGCGCCGATGAGCTCGACATGGTACCGTTTCAGGATGCCGTTCTTATGGAGTTCCATGGCGAGGTTGAGCGCGGTCTGGCCGCCGAGCGTCGGCAGAATGGCGTCCGGGCGTTCGCGCCGGATGATCTCATGGAGGATGTCGCAGGTAAGCGGCTCGATGTAGGTGCGGTCAGCGAGCTCGGGATCGGTCATGACGGTCGCCGGGTTTGAGTTCACGAGGACGACCTCGAAGCCGTCCTGTTTCAGAACCTTGCATGCCTGCACGCCGGAATAGTCGAATTCGCAGCCTTGGCCGATGACGATGGGGCCGGATCCGATCAGCAGGATCTTCTGGATATCAGTGCGCTTCGGCATTTTGACGACCTTTCAGCGCCGCTTCGACGAGTCCGTCGAAGAGCGGGTGCGCGTGCATGGGACGGGATTTGAATTCGGGGTGGAACTGGCAGCCGATGAAGAACGGATGATCCGGGATCTCGACGATTTCAACGAGGCCGCGCTGCGGATTCACGCCGCTGATGCGCAGCCCGGCGGCCTCCATGTCCTTGCGGTACTTCGGATTGAACTCGAAACGGTGGCGGTGGCGTTCCTGGATGTGCGTCTGGCCGTAGAGGCGTTCCGCAAGCGAACCGGGGACGAGGTCGCAGTCGTATGCGCCGAGGCGCATGGTGCCGCCCTTGTCATGGATATTGCGCTGTTCGTCCATCAGGTCGATGACCGGGTTCTGCGTATGCTCGTCGAACTCCGAGCTGTGGGCGTCGGCGAGTCCGAGGCCGTTCCGGGCGAATTCGATCACGGCGCACTGCATGCCCAGACAGATGCCCAGGAACGGAATTTTGTGCGTGCGTGCATATTCGATTGCCTTGATCTTGCCGTCCACGCCGCGCGTCCCGAATCCGCCGGGCACGAGGATGCCGTCCACGCCGTTCAGGAGCGCCGCCGGGTCGGAGGTCATGAACTCCTCGGATTCGATCTTCCGCACCTCGACCTTGCAGGAATGTTTGATCCCGGCATGGCTGAGCGACTCGTAGATGCTCTTGTACGCGTCCTGGTGGCGGATGTACTTGCCGACGACGGCGATGGTGCATTTCGTCTGCGGATGCAGCACGCCTTCAAGCCATTTGCAGTAGCCGTCCAGGTCGATCGTGCGCGGCTCCAGGTGAAGTAGCTCCAGCACGCGTGTGTCGAATTCCTGTTCCTCCAGCTCCAGCGGGACTTCGTAAATGGAATTCTGCACGTCCAGCTCCTCGATCACGCAATTTCGCCGCACGTTGCAGAAGAGCGAAAGCTTTTTCAAGTGCTCCTCCTCCATCGGCACCTCGGAACGGCACACGAGGATGTCCGGCACGATGCCGATGCTCCGCAGCGCCGCCACGGAGTGCTGGCTGGGCTTCGTCTTCAGTTCCTTCGCCGCTCGGATGAACGGCACGAGCGTCAGGTGGATGAAGATCGCGTCGCCCGCGGGGGCTTCCAGCTTGAACTGGCGGGTTGCCTCCTGGAACGGCAGGCTTTCGATGTCGCCGGTGGTGCCGCCGATCTCGGTGATGGCGATGTCGACGTCGTCGCTCTCCAGCGACCGGATCGCGGCCTTGATCTCGTCGGTGATGTGCGGCACGACCTGCACGGTTCCGCCGAGGTAGCCGCCGGCGCGTTCGCGCGCGATGACACTGCCGTAGATGCGGCCGGAGGTGTAGTTGCTGGCGTGGGAGCAGGTCACGCCGGCGATGCGTTCATAGTGGCCGAGGTCGAGGTCGGTCTCCGCGCCGTCGTCGGTCACGAAGACTTCTCCGTGCTGGTACGGGCTCATGGTGCCGGGGTCTACGTTCAGGTACGGGTCGAGCTTCTGCATCGCCACGCGGTATCCGCGCTGTTTCAGGAGGAACGCGAGGGCGGCTCCGGTGATGCCTTTGCCAAGGCTGGAAACGACTCCGCCCGTGATGAAGATGTGTTTCGTTTTCATGCTCTGCTTTCCTCCATGAGTTTGCGGAACGCGTCGAAAAGTCCCGCGGCGTCGTGCGGCCCGGGCGCGGCTTCCGGGTGGTACTGCACGCTGAATGCCGGAAGAGTTCTGTGGCGGATTCCTTCGATTGTATTGTCGTTGAGATTGATGTGCGTAAGTTCAAGTTCGGCGGGGAGATCCGTCAGCGCGAAATTGTGGTTCTGGCTGGAGATCGCGACCTCGCCGGTGAGGATGTTTTTGACGGGATGGTTGCAGCCGTGATGTCCGAATTTCAGGCGTCCGCATTTCGCGCCGCAGGCCAGGCCGAGCAGCTGGTGCCCGAGGCAGATCCCCATCATCGGGGCGCGTCCGAGCAGCGCGCGGATGTTATTGATGGCGTAGGTCACGGCGGACGGGTCGGCGGGGCCGTTGGAGAGGAACACGCCGTCCGGTTTCGCAGCCAGGACTTCGTCCGGCGCGGTTGTGGCGGGGACGACCGTCACGCGCATGTCGCGCGCGGCAAGCATCCGCAAAATATTGTATTTTACACCGAAATCGTACACGACCACATGGAATTTTCCATTTTCGTTCCAGTCGTACGGGACCGGCGTCGTCACGATGGAGGCGTAGTCCTGGCCTTCAAGCCCCTCCCATGCCTGTGCCCGCCGCACGGCCTCCTCTTCCGGGATATTTTCTTCGCTCACGTGCAAATAGGCTTTCTGGCTGCCTTTCGTACGCAGATGCAGCGTCAGCGCCCGTGTGTCCACTCCGGCGAGGCCGGGCTTGCCGTAACGCGCCATGATAGCGGAAAGCTCCTCGCGGGACCGCCAGTTCGAGGCCGGGTTGAGTTCCTGCACGATCAGGCCGTTGAGGAAGAGGCTCCGCGACTCCATGTCCTCCTGCGTGCAGCCGTAGTTGCCGACTTCCGCGGTCGTGAGCGTCACGAACTGTCCCGCGTAGGACGGGTCGGAAATGATTTCCTGGTATCCGGTCATGCCGGTGTTGAATACCGCCTCGCCCGTGCGGTCGTGCAGATCGCCGAACGCCCGGCCGTGAAACACCGTGCCGTCGGCAAGCGCGAGGAACGCTTTCCGTTCGCGCTGCCTTTTCCACTGTTCCCTGTATTCGTTCATGTCAGTATGCTCTTTCCTGATTGTTTTCCATAAAATTCACCAGCGCGCGGTTTGCCGTGCGGATGCCGCCGGGCGTGGGGTAGTCCCCCGTGAAATACCAGTCGCCGGGGTAGTCGGGGCAGCAGGAGTGGAGGGCTTCGACGGTCTGGTAGACGACCTTGAGTTCGGCCTTGAGGCCCGGCGGCGTGAGAAGCCGTGCGATCTCCCTGTAGAGTTCATCCTCGTTTACGGCGTCGTATATTTCGCGCATGTGGTTTTCGTTGGGCGCGCCGCCCGACAGCGCTTTCCTCGCCGCCTCGGCAGCGCGGTTCAGCACGTCCTCCCGGCCGGTGCGCCTCAGGATCGCGACCGCCGCCTGAAACGCCGCCAGGTCGCCCGCGCAGGCCATGTCGATGCCGTAGCAGTCCGGATATTTGACTGGGGGCGCGGAGCTCGCCACGATGATGCGTTTCGGGCAGAGGCGGTCGAGGATCGGCAGGATCGCGTTCCGCATGGTATTGCCGCGGACGATGGAATCGTCCAGCACGACCAGCGTATCGACGCCCGGCCGGATCAGCCCGTAGGTCACGTCATAGACGTGCATGTAAAGCTCGCGGCGGCTGTCGGCGTCGGCGATGAACGTGCGGAATTTCGCGTCCTTGATCGCGATCTCTCCGAAGCGTACGTTCCTGTCCTGGTGCGCCGCCATCGTGAAGAGTGTTTCGAGCATGCCGTGGTAGCTGACGCGCGCGGAGTTCGGGATGTAGCTGAAGAAAGTCGTGTCGAAATCGTTGTCCGCCGCCTGAAGCACTGCGGGGACCAGGGATTTGCCCAGGCGTTTGCGTTCGCGGTGGATGTCCGCGTCGTTCGGACGAGAGAAATAGATGCGTTCGAAGACGCAGCTGCGGCGTTCCGCCGGTTCCAGGCAGTCCAGGATCTCCACGCCGCCGTCCGCACGTGCGACCACCGCCTTGCCCGGCGGAACCTCCATGACTTCGGACGTGGCGCAGTCGAACGCAGCCTGGATCGCCGGACGTTCGCTCGCCGCCGTAAATACCTCGTCGTCAAAATAAAAATATCCGGGACGTATCGCATGGGGGTCCCGGATCACAAATGCGTCGCCCGCGCCGTTGATGCCGCAGAGCGTGAATGCGCCGTCAAGTCCGTTCAGCGCCTGTCGAAGGATCTTCGCCCAGTCCGGCGAACCGGGGTGAAGATTGGAGTCCTGTTCCAGGTAGTGCGCGATGATCTGAAGGATCAGATAGCCGTCCGCCCGGCTTTTCGGATGGTGTCCCAGCTTCAGGAATTTCTCGAAGAGCTCGTTGGCGGATGTGAGGTTGAAATTGCCCGCAAGCAGCAGGGTCCGCCGCAGGCAGTTCGAATCATGCACGAACGGATGGCAGGCGGATTCCTCGTGGCGTCCGTAGGTCGCATAGCGCAGATGACCCAGCAGAAGCCCGCCGTCGAATCCCGGCGCGCCGGCGCAACGGCCGAGCAGGTCGGCCAAAGGGTCTTCCGATGCGGCGGAACGTTCCACGCGGTAGGCGGGAAGTCCCGGTTCCGGCGCAAGGTACAGCGACGCGATTCCGGCGCCGTCCTGCCCGCGGTTGTGCTGTTTTTCAAGCAGGAGCGCCATCTTGCTGAATCCGTAGTCGACGCTGCCGTATTTGCTGAAATAGTATTCCTGCGGCTTGCGGAGCCGGAGCAGCGCGACAGCGCATTCATGTTTGACCGCATCAGACATTGCGGTATTCCTTTCAGTACGGAAATGCAGTTTTTTGATTACGATTTGCCGGATTCCGATGAGCATAAAACATGCCAAACGTCTTTGAGGTGGAAAGGAAGGACGGCTGTTACAGAATGTGTAAATGCCGGATTGTTTGATTACAAAAAACGTAAAGCACAAGGCGGCTTTTTACGCTGAATGAAATCTTGGCACGGGATTTGCTCATTCCCGGCAGACTTATTTTTATTTGAACTTCATAAAGAAAGGCCGAAAACATGGAAATGGAACAGCAAATTTTCCGACAGCGTCCGCAGGGGCTTTACGACCCGCGGCAGGAACACGACGCATGCGGCGTCGGCATGGTCGCCGACTTGAATGGACGTGCTTCGCATGATATTGTAACGAAAGGCATTACGATTCTTTGCCGCCTGATGCACCGCGGTGCGGCGGGAAGCGACCCGGAAACCGGAGACGGCGCCGGGCTCCTGCTCTCCATGCCCGACGAGTTTTTCCGCGCGAAATCCGGCGTGAAAAAACTGCCCGAGGCCGGCAAGTACGCCGTCGCGATGATCTTCGGCGGACTCGGCGCGGAACAGGATATTGAGGAAATCATACGCGCGGAAGGCGGGAGCGTCCTGGGCTGGCGCGAAGTTCCCGTCGTGCCGGAGAAGATCGGCCGCACTGCCCGCAAGAACATGCCGGTGATCCGCCAGCTTTTCATCGACGGACGGAATTTCGAGGACAACGCGGCGTTCGAGCGCAAGCTCTTCGTAATGCGCCGCCTGATCGAAAAGCGCAAGCTGGACCTTTACATCTGCAGCATGTCGTCGCGCAACATCGTGTACAAGGGACTGCTGCTGGCGACCCAGCTGGAGCAGTTCTATCCGGACCTCGACGACGAGCTGTTCCGGTCGCGTCTGGCGATCGTGCACCAGCGCTACAGCACGAACACCTTCCCGACGTGGCAGCTGGCGCATCCCTTCCGCTACCTGGCGCACAACGGCGAGATCAACACCCTGCGCGGCAACCTGAACGCCATGCGGGCGCGCGAACATCTTCTGAAAAGCCCGCTGTTGGGCGACGACCTCGCGAAACTCCTCCCGCTGATCGAGCCCGGCCAGAGCGATTCCGCTTCGCTGGACAACATGTTCGAACTTCTCGTCGCAGCCGGGCGTTCACCGGAACACGCCATGCTGATGCTGATCCCGCAGGCGTGGGGCGCGAAATACTATATGGGACGCGACGTGCGCGGGTTCTTCGAATATCATTCCGCGCTCATGGAACCGTGGGACGGACCCGCGGCAATCGCGTTTTCCGACGGCGTGAACGCGGGCGCGATCCTGGACCGTAACGGCCTGCGTCCGGCTCGTTACACAAAATGTAAAGATGGCCTTTTCGTGCTTGCGAGCGAGACCGGCGTGCTGGACATCCCCGCCGAGGACGTGGAGCTGAAAGGCCGCCTGAAACCCGGCGAAATCATCCTGCTGGACATGGAAAACCATCGCATCGTGCCGGATTCCGAGGTCAAGAACCGTCTGGCCCGCAGCAAGCCGTACCGCCGCTGGGTCGAGGAGAACCGTCTCTCCGTGCACGGGCTCTTCACCGACATCACCGCTTCGAGGCCGGATGAGGATCTGACGCGCAAACAGCGTTTCTTCGGGTATACCCGCGAGGACATGGACGTGATCCTGAAGCCGATGGCGATGCAGGGCAAGGAGCCGGTCGGTTCCATGGGCAACGACGCCGCGCTGGCCGTGCTCTCCGAACGCCCCCAGCTGCTTTTCCAGTATTTCAAACAGCTCTTCGCGCAGGTCACGAACCCGCCGATCGACCCGATCCGCGAGGCGCTCGTGATGTCGCTCACGACCTACATCGGCAACGTCGGCAACATTCTCGAGGAGACGCCCGCGCACGCGCGCCTCATCAAGCTGCGCCGCCCGATCCTCACGGAGGACGAGCTCGCGCGCCTCTCGCAGGTGGACGACCGCGGCTTCCCCGCGGCGCGCCTGCCGATCTTCTTCGGCGAGGAGGGGCTCGCCGCCGCGCTCGCCGCGCTCGGCCGCGCGGCGGTCGAAGCCGTCCGCGGCGGCGCCCGGATCGTGGTCCTCACCGACCGAAGGGACCCAAGCGACAAAAAGGACGAAAGCGACGGCGGAAACTGCGCATTGAGCATTACGCATTGCGCATTGCATCCGATCCCCTCCCTGCTCGCCACGGCCGCCGCGAACCGCGCGCTCGTCGACGCCGGCCTGCGCCCGTCGATCGGGCTCGTCGTCGAGAGCGGCGAGGTGCGCGAGGTGCACCACTTCGCGGTGCTGCTCGGCTACGGCGCGACGGCGATCCACCCGTACCTGGCGCTCGAGACGGTCTCCGACCTCTGCCCGGAGGACCCCGTCGCCGCGGCCTCGACCTACGTCCAGGCCGTGGACAAGGGCCTCCTCAAGATCATGTCGAAGATGGGCATCTCGACGCTCCGCAGCTACCGCTCGGCGCAGATCTTCGAGGCGGTCGGCCTCGCGCCCGAGGTGGTCGACGCCTGCTTCCCCGGGACGCAGTCCCGCGTCGGCGGGCTCGGCTTCCGCGAGATCGAGGAGCGGATCCGCCGGTGGGACGCCGGCGAATCCCCCCGCGAAAATCTCCTCGAGCCCGGCGGGCTCTACCGCTGGCGCAACGGCGCGGAGGAGCACCTCTGGACGCCGAAGACCGTCGCCGCGCTGCGCCTCGCGGCGCGCACGGGCGACGAGGCGAAGTTCCGCGAGTACGCCGACGCGATCGACGCGGCCGAGGCGCGCGGCTGCACGCTGCGCGGCCTGCTCCGTCTCCGCGTGGCCGCCGAGCCGCTGCCGCTCGACGCGGTCGAGCCCGTCGAGTCGATCCTGCGGCACTTCGTCGGCGGCGCGATGTCGCTCGGCTCGCTCTCGCCCGAGGCGCACGAGACGATCGCCCGCGCGTTCAACTCCGTCGGCTCGATGTCCAACGGCGGCGAGGGCGGCGTGAACGCCGAGCGCTACGGGACCGACGCCGACTGCGGCATCAAGCAGGTCGCGTCCGGGCGCTTCGGCGTGACGGTCGGCTACCTGCGCAGCGCGAAGGACATCCAGATCAAGCTCGCGCAGGGCGCCAAGCCCGGCGAGGGCGGACAGCTGCCGG
>JBGUKN010000048.1:0-38803 GCA_045114455.1 Victivallales bacterium | reverse complement strand
GCGACTTCCTCGGCGAGGTCGGCGGGCCCCATCACGTCGAGGTCGCGCCAAGTGGGCACGCTGAAGGACGCGCCGCTTTCGGACTGGCGGACGGTGGCAAATCCGAGCGAGTGCAGGATATCGTCGATGCGGCGGTTGTCGACGTCCATGCCGAGCAGGCTGCGCACGCGGTCGTACTTGAGATCGATGATACGCGCGGGCTTTTCGGGCTCCGCGACGGAGATCAGCGGGGAGACCACGTTGCCGCTGGCGAGCTCACGGATGAGCTGGGCGGCGCGCATGCTGGCCGGGACGATCATGGCGCGGTCCGCGCCGCGTTCGAAGCGGTAGGAGGCTTCCGAGGAGAGCCCGAGGCGGCGGGAGGTCGCGCGGACGGACGCCGGATCGAACCAGGCGCTTTCCAGCACGACGTCGGTGGTGTCGCCCACGACGCCGGAGTATTCGCCGCCCATGACGCCTGCGATGGCAACCGGTTTTTCCGTGTCGGCGATGACCAGGTCGTTCGTGGTGAGGTCGTAGGTCTTGCCGTCGAGCGCGGTGATGGTCTCATTTTCCTGCGCGCGGCGGATCACGAGGCGTTCGCCCTTCAGGAACCGCATGTCGAACACATGCAGCGGCTCGCCCAGCTCCATCATGACGAAGTTCGTGATGTCCACGATGTTGTTGATGGGGCGGATCCCGATGGCGGCGAGGGAGGCCTTCAGCCAGGCGGGGCTTTCGGCGACCTTCACGTTGCGGATGACGCGCGCGGTGTACAGCGGGCAGAGGTCCGGCGCCTCGACCGTGACCAGGTTGCTCCAGTCGCCGGCGAGATCGGTCGGGACGCTTTCCGGCGCGGGGAATTTCACTTCGCCGCCGACGAGCGCGGCAATGTCGCGCGCGACGCCCCAGTAGGAGAGCCAGTCGGGCCGGTTCGGGGTGATCTCGAGCGTGTAGACGGTGTCTGTGGGAACATAATCCTGAAGCGGCTTGCCGATTTCGAACGTGCCGGGGAGCAGCATGAGGCCCTTGTGGTCTTCGCTGAGGCCGAGCTCCTTTGCGGAGCACATCATGCCGAAGGATTCCACGCCGCGGATCTTGCCTTTCTTGATCGTGAACGTGCCGTCGCCGTCCTTGAAGACGGTCCCGATGGTGGCCAGCGGGACAATGTTTCCGGTGTCGCAGTTCGGCGCGCCGCAGACGATCTGGAGTGTTTCGGTGCCGGTGAAGACTTCGCAGATGGAGAGGTGGTCGGAGTTTTCGTGTCTGCGGCGGGAGATGATCTTCGCAACGATCACGCCGTCCGGGATCTTGCCGACCGTTTCGATCTCCTCGACCTCAAGTCCGGCCATGGTGAGCACGTTGGCGAGTTCTTCCGGGGAAAGGCTGATGTCGATATAGTGTTTCAGTCTAAACAGGGAAAGTTTCATGTCGGTCTTCCTTTCTCAGAACTGTTTGAGGAACCGCAGGTCGTTGTCCGAGAAGATGCGCAGATCGCTGATGCGGTGTTTCAGCATGGTCAGGCGTTCCAGTCCGAATCCGAAGGCGAAGCCCTGGACTTCCTCCGGATCGTATCCGACGTTGCGGAGCACGGCGGGGTTGACCATGCCCGCGCCCATGATCTCGAGCCAGCCGGAGTTCTTGCAGACGCGGCAGCCCTTGCCGCCGCACATCACGCAGCTGAAATCGCATTCGACGCTGGGTTCCGTGAACGGGAAGAAGTGGGGGCGCATGCGGACCTTGACGTCCGTGCCGAAGTATTCCTTCGCGAACTTCAGGATGGTGCTGCGGAGGTCGGCCAGGGAGACGTCCTTGTCGATGTAGAGGCCCTCGAGCTGGTGGAAATGCACGCCGTGGGTGGCGTCCGGGGTGTCGCGGCGGTAGCAGCGGCCCGGGGACACGATGCGCACGGGGGGCTTGGAGCCGAGCATGGTGCGGATCTGGACCGGGGAGGTCTGCGTGCGGAGAAGGCGTCCGTCGGGGAGGTAGAAGGTGTCCTGCGGGTCGCGGGAGGGATGGTTCGCGGGCGCGTTGAGGGCGTCGAAATTGTACCACACGGTCTCGAGTTCGGGACCGGTGACGGCGATGAAGCCCATGCGGCGGAAGATGGAGCAGCAGGCGTCGATGGTCTGGCTGATCGGGTGCTTGCGTCCGAAGGGCCAGGCGCGGCCGGGGAGGGTGACGTCGACCGCGGGCGCCTCTTCGGCGGATTTTGCGTTGATGCGGGCGTTGGCCTCGTTGAGGGCGGCCTGAATGCCCTGCTTGGCCTCGTTGAAGGCCATGCCTGCGGCGCGCTTGTCCTCGGCGGGCAGCTTGCCCATCATCGGACTGAGGGCGGTAATGGCTCCGTTGCGGCCCAGCGTGCGGTTTTTGACGGCCTCGACGTCGGCCGGAGTCGAGGCTGCGGACAGAGCCGTTTTCGCCTCGGTCGTGATGTCCTGAAGCTGTTTCAGCAGTTCTTCCAGCATGTTGAAAACTCCTTAAAGGAAACTTGGAAAAAAGAAAAACGCGGGTCTGCCGGGAGGCGGCAGCCCGCGAATCACAGATGGTCTGTATGGTGGACGCCGACGCAGGGCGGGGCGTCCGGGATCAAGTTCGTCAGCAGGCGGCCTTTGCCTTTTCGAGCAGGGCCGTAAATGCCGCGGGATCCTTGACTGCGAGGTCGGCGAGAACCTTGCGGTTCAGGTCGATGTTCGCCTTCTTGAGTCCGTCGATGAACTTGCTGTAGGTCATGCCCTGGGCGCGGCAGGCGGCGTTGATACGCACCGTCCAGAGGCGGCGGTACTGGCGCTTTTTCTGCTTGCGTCCTTCGTAGGCGTGGACGTTCGCCTTGTCGACGGCATCGTATGCTGTGCGGATGCGCTTGGAACTGGCACCGTAGAAACCTTTTGCACGCTCAAGGACGCGTTTGCGGCGTTTTCTCGAATAAACAGCGCAAGTAACTCTCATGATGATTTCTCCTGTTTTTCAAGCTCAGCCGTAAGGCAGGGCCTTTTTGATTCTCTGTGCGTGGGCGGCGTCGAGCAGACCGGCGTTGCGTTTTTGACGCTTGTTCTTTCCGGACTTGTTCGTCATGAGGTGGCGGCGGCCAGGTTTCGTGAACTTGTAGCCGCCGGAGGCGGTGCGTTTCACGCGCTTGGCGATACTCTTGCGAGTCTTCATTTTCGGCATCGTTTTGTCTCCTTATGTTAGAGGTTGGTCTCGACCGGGCAGGCAGACGCCATCAGCCTTGTCCGGCGGTTTTGTATGTCAGCCCTTCGGATTGAAGGACATGTTGATGTTCTTTCCGAGCAGTTTCGCCGGCGCGTCGACGACGGCGACTTCCGCAAGGTCTTCCGTGATCCGTGTCACGAGTTCGAATCCCATTTCCGGGTGCGAGAGTTCGCGCCCCTTGAATGTGATTGTCACGCGAAGCTTGTTCCCTTCGCCCAGAAACTCCTTCGCATGGTTGAGTTTCACCTCATAATCATGCGTGTCGATGTGAAGGCGGAACTTGATCTCCTTCACCTTCTGGGCCTGCTGGTTCTTCTTCTGCTCCTTCAGCTTCTTCTTCTGTTCGTACAGGAGCTTCCCGAAGTCCATGATGCGGCAGACGGGCGGGTTGCTGTTTTCCGACACGAGCACGAGATCCAGATGCGCGTTCTGCGCCGCCTGGCAGGCGGCAGCGAGTTTCATGACGCCCAGCTGTTCTCCGTTGGCCCCGATGATGAGCAGGGGCTTGTCGGAATACGCACGGTCATTGCTTTTCAGTAGCTTGGCGATAGTAAACGCCCTCCATGTGAGATGATATCGGATGCTTCCGCCACGGTGACGGAAGCGCATGAACTTATACTATAGCACGTCAAAGCTTATTTTCAAGTTCCGACTGCAATTTTTTGATGAAAGTTTCCATATCCATGGCGCCGAGCTGGTCCTCTCTGCGGGAGCGGACCGCCATCGTGCCTTCGGTCTGCTCCTTCTCGCCGATCACTGCCATGAACGGGATGCGCTGGAGGCGGGCGTCCTTGATTTTGGCACCCATGCTCTCGGAGCGGACGTCGCACAGGACCTGGAATCCGGCCTTGCGGAGACCGTCGGCAACCTTCTTCGCGTATTCATGCTGTTTCTCGGTGATCGGGATCACGCAGACCTGGGTCGGGGCCAGCCACAGCGGGAACGCGCCCGCGTAGTGCTCGACCAGGATGCCGAAGAAACGTTCCAGTGAGCCGAAGAGCGCGCGGTGGACCATGTAGGGCTGGTGCAACGCGCCGTCCGCGCCGACGTACGTGATGCCGAAGCGTTCCGGCAGGTTGAAGTCGAACTGGATCGTGGAGGTCTGCCATTCGCGACCGATCGCATCCTTGATCTTGAGGTCGATCTTCGGGCCGTAGAACGCGCCGCCGCCTTCGTCCACTTCGTATTCGAGTCCGCAGCCTTCAATGGCCTGGACGAGCGACTTCTGCGCCTGTTCCCAGCGGGCGGGATCGCCGACCGCCTTGGCGGGACGGGTGGAGAGGTAAGCCTTGATCTCCGGGAATCCGAAGGTCTTCCAGATGTAGAGGCAGAATTCGAGGACTTCCCTGATCTCGCTTTCGATCTGTTCCGGGGTGCAGATGATGTGCGCGTCATCCTGCGTGAAGCCGCGGACGCGCATCAGGCCGTGGAGCACGCCGCTCTTCTCATAGCGGTACACGGTGCCGAGCTCGGCCCAGCGGCAGGGGAGTTCGCGGTAGGAGCGCACGCGGCTCTTGTAGATTTCGATGTGGAACGGGCAGTTCATGGGCTTGGCATAGTAGTCGAACTCGTCGATCTGCATCGGGGAGTACATGCTCTCCTTGTAGAATCCGAGGTGGCCGCTGGTCTCCCAGAGCTGGCTGCGTCCGATGTGAGGCGTGTACAGCAGGTCGTAGCCGTGCGCCAGATGCTCCTTGCGCCAGAAGGTCTCGATGACGTTGCGGATGTAGGCTCCTTTCGGATGCCACAGCACGAGGCCGGGCCCGACCATTTCGGAGATGCTGAAGAGGTCGAGCTCCTTGCCGAGGCGGCGGTGGTCGCGCTTCTTGGCTTCCTCGATGCGCTGCAGATACGCCTTGAGTTCCTTCTTGTCGGCGAACGCGGTGCCGTAGATGCGCTGGAGCATCGGGTTCTTCTCGTCGCCGCGGTAGTAGGATCCGGCGACGGAGAGCAGCTTGAACGCGCCGATCTCATTGGTGTTGGCGACGTGCGGGCCGCGGCAGAGGTCGGTAAAGTTGCCGCAGATGTAGAACGTGATCTCGCTGTCGTCCGGGATGTCGGCGAGGCGTTCGAGCTTGTAGTTCTGGCCGCGTCCGGCGAGGAACGCGTGGGCGTCTTCGCGGGTCATGACCTTGCGTTCGAACGGGAGATGCGCCTTGGCGATCTCTTCCATTTTCTCTTCGATCTTGACCAGGTCTTCGGCGGTGAGGCGGGTTTCCAGGTCGAAATCGTAGTAGAAACCGTCCTCGGTCGACGGACCGATGTCGAATTTAGCGTTCGGGTAGAGTTCCTGCACCGCCGCAGCCATCACGTGGGCCGCACTGTGCCGAATGGTTTCCAACGGGTATTTTCCCATTTGAGTTTCCTCGTCGATATGTGATTGTGAATAAAATACATGTATCCTTTTAATATACACGCCTCCGGGCGAAATGCAAGTCCGAGGCATCCGATATCGGGATAAATCTTTCCTTTTTTATCGAGGATTTCATCTTTTCCGCTTGATTTTTTATCGTCCTCGCATCATATTATTATTTGGTTTTTCAGGAGATCAGCCATGACAATACGTTTTCGTCTCCGTACTCTTTCCGTCCTGACCGGCGCGGCGATTGCCGTCCTGCCGTTCTCCCTGCACGCCCAGCTGGTCAAGCGCAGTCCGCTGAATGGCGCATCCCTGGGCGGGCTTTCCACGGGAGCGATTACGAACCTCCCCGTCGCCGCATTTACGGAAGACGCCGCCTATGCCGAGATCGTGGCCGCCGTCCGGCGCGGCGCGCCGTCGCTGCTGGAACGCGTCCTGCAGAATTACGCGCACTCGCCGCGTTTTCTGGATGAGCATCTCAATTACTACGAGACTCCGGTCCTGTTCTTTGCGATCGCCGAATCCAAGCTCGAACACTGCGACCTGCTGATCAAATACGGCAGCATCGTGAATTTCCAGCTCCCGGACACGCAGTTCCGCAAATTCCAGAAGCGCGTGGCGCGGAAGATCGACGCAAAACAGACCATCAAAGGCTCCTGCACGCCGCTCGCCTACGCCTGCCATCAGCCCGTCATCTCAGGTTCGCAGAAACGCGACGCGATGGCCGTCATGAAACTCCTGATCGACTGCGGCGCGGACTGCAATCTGCCCGGATTCGAAGGCAAGCCGCCCGTCCAGATCCTGGGCGAACAGGACCGCATCGACGAACTGAAGCTCCTACTTTCCTACAAGACGGTCGAATTCAATTCGCCTGTCCTGGAAGAATACATGCGGACGCACAAGGAAGACGAGCCGGTTAAAATCCTGACGGCGTACAGACTCGAACGCGAGGCGGAAATCGCGAAAAATGCC
This sequence comes from Victivallales bacterium, assembly GCA_045114455.1. Taxonomy (GTDB): domain Bacteria; phylum Verrucomicrobiota; class Lentisphaeria; order Victivallales; family UBA1829; genus UBA1732. The sequence continues at coordinate 32,280 of JBGUKN010000048.1, read as the reverse complement.
GTCGCGGCCGTGAAAAACGCGAAGAAGCCGCCGTTCACCGGAAACCCGACGCTTTCGTTCGACAAGGCCGTCCTCACGAACAATACGTCCGAAATCCTGAAGCATCTAGGCGCCATGAAGGACGTCGACGAGCCGTTGTCCGGGGAGGACAACAGGTACAAACAGACGCCGCTCATCCGCGCCGTCGTGCTGGAACGGCCCGCCGCCGTGCGGCTGGTGCTGGACGCCGGCGCCGATCCGAACCGCGCCGATGAAACGACCTGCAATCCGCTGGTCTACGCTCAGATGAAGAACCTGGACGAAATTGCCGCCATGCTGAAGGCCGCCGGGGCGAAGCTCCCGGTCTGCGCCGATATGGAGGAGGCCGCCAAACAGGACCGTCCCGACGAACTTGAACGACTCTACAAGGAAGCTGTCGCCCGCAAGGTCAAGACTGCGCCGCTGCTCGCGCAGGCGATGATCGCAGCCGTGAGCCTGGAACGCGAACACGCTTTCGCAAAGTGCATCAAGCTCGGCGGCAATCCGAACCAGATCAAGGTCAACAAACAGGTTCCGCTTGTGTTTCACCTGATCGACAGGAACCTCGACGCCTTTCTCTTTTCCTGCAAGGATGCTTCGACTCCGCTTGACCTGAAAGTCAAGCATCCGCTTGTCAAGCTCACTCCAATCCTGTACGCGGCCTCCGGCACGAAGACGGATCCCGCGGTCGTTCAGACGCTCGTCAAACTCGGCGCAAGCCCGAATTCCAAGGGCGCGAAGAACAAGACCGCGCTGATGTACGCCGCCGAGTCGGGCAATGCCGCCGTCGTCGATGCCCTGCTGAAGGCGGGCGCCGATCCGAAGGCCGCGGACGCCGACGGAAAGACGTATCAGGACTACGAAAAATAATCCGGTCAGAGCGGCGTCAGTCTCCGAAACTGCCGTTAATGTCAGAAAGGCAGGACGGGATGTCTTCCTCAAATCATGCCGGCATTGTATAAAAAAGCGGAAGGGAACTTGCATTTTGTTTTTTCCGGTGTATATTATATGCTACGTTTTCTCAACGCATCCGGGCCGGCCGTATGCCGGTTCCCCCGCACCAAACCAACCCCGCGGGCGGATGCGCACAACTGAACAAGAAGGTATCTTGCTCCGCGTCAAACGCATACATCCGCGGAGGAAAAGAGCCGGAACGAAGAAAGGCGGATGGAACAATGGCCATCTCTGTCAAAGACCTGTTGGAAGCCGGGTGCCATTTCGGGCATCAGACGAAGCGCTGGAACCCCAAGATGAAAGATTACGTCTACGGGGCCAAGAACGGTATCTCGATTATCGACCTCACCAAAACCATCCGCCAGATCGGCGACGCCTGCAATTTCCTGCAGCGTGAAGTCATGAAGGGATCCCGCATCCTGTTCGTTGGCACGAAGCGCCAGGCGCAGCAGGTCGTCCGCAACGCCGCGGAAGAAACCGAAATGTTCTTCATGTCCGAACGCTGGATGGGCGGTACGCTCACCAACATCGAAACGATCCGCAAGTCCGTCAAGAAGATGCGCGAGATCGACGACATCGTGAACGACGAGGAAAACTCCAACCTCAAGAAGAAAGAGATCGTCCGCCTGGCCCGCCAGGGCGTCAAGCTGCACCACAACCTCGACGGCATCGCCGACATGAAGCGTCTGCCCGACGTGGTCGTGGTCGTCGACGTCTGCCATGACGAGACCGCCGTGAAGGAAGCCCAGAAGCTCAATATCCCGATCATCGCCATCGTCGATACCAACGGCAATCCTGAAAACATCGCCTACCCGGTCGCCGCCAACGACGACGCCGTGAAGTCCATCAAGATCATCATGGACACCTTCGTCGCCGCCATCAACGACGCACTCGGACTCTACAAGGTCAAAGTCGCCGAAGACAAGGCCAAGGCCGACGCCGAACGCGCCGAGAAGAAGGGCGCCGATGACAAGGCCAAGACCGACGAGCGTCCCGCGCGCCGTCCGTCCCGCCGCCCCGCAGGCGCCCGCAAGGAAGCCGCTTCCGCCGACGGCGAGAAAAAGGCCGCTCCGCGCCGCAAGGCTCCCGCCAAGGAAGTCAAAGACCTGTCCGAACTTAAGAAATCCGATGTGAAAACCGAGGAGAAATAATCATGGCAGCTATCACCCCGCAAATGGTCAAGGAACTGCGCGACAAGACCGACGCAGGCATGGGCGAATGCAAGAAGGCCCTTATTGAAGCGAACGGCGACATCGAAGCCGCAGTCGATATCCTCCGCAAAGCCGGCATCGCCAAGAGCGCGCACCGCGCCGACCGCGCCACCGCCGAAGGCAAGATCTTCGTCGCCGTCGACGGCAACCAGGCCCTCATGCTCGAAGTCTGCTGCGAGACCGACTTCGTCGCCAACAACGAGAAGTTCCTCGAATACGGCAACGGCGCCGCGAAGAAGATCCTCGCGAACACCACCGGCGACGGCGACGTCACCGAGGCCGCGCAGAAGTCCGAAGAGACCGAGCTCGCCGCCCTGTTCTCCAAGTTCGGCGAGAAGATGATCATCCGCCGCGCGCTCCGCTACACCACCGACCAGAAGATCGCCTATTACATCCACTTCAACGGAAAGATCGGCGTTCTCCTCGACATCGGCGGCGAAATCGACGAAGCCGGCATCAAGAACACCTGCCTTCAGATCTGCGCCTCCAGCCCGCAGTACGTCAACTCCTCCGAAGTCCCGGCCGAAGCGATCGCCCACGAAAAGGAAATCGCCACCGCCCAGCTCAAGGAGAGCGGCAAGCCCGAGAACATCATCGAGAAGATTGTCGCCGGCAAAATCAACAGCTGGTATGGCGAAATCTGCCTCGTCAACCAGCCCTGGATCCTTGACAACAAGACCACCTTCGGAAAGCTCTTCCCGAAGGCCACCGTCAAGCGTTTCGCCCGCTGGGCAGTCGGTCAGTAATCGCTGCCGACAGTTTCTCTGAAACTCCGAACCCGTTCCGGTTTTCGCCGGGGCGGGTTTTTCTTTTTTGTTTCGCAGAAATCCTCCGATTGTTTTTTCTTTTTGCCGGAACGCTGAAATAATAAGAAAAAAGCGGGAATGCGGATTGAAAATCAGGAGGAAAGGGTGTATATTACATACTCAAATCTTTTTTGAGAAGTCTTCCGCGGAAAGCGGAGGATGCCCGCAAACCGTTACCGACACAACATTCAGATAACCAATCACGAAGGCAAGGCAAACATGTCCACTCCCAGCTGGAAAGAACAATTCACCCTCACCATCACCGACACCGACGTCTGCGGACGCGACGCGAAATTCGTGCTCCCCGCGGAGGCTTCCGCCGATCTTTTCCTGACGGCCGCCAAGAGCGTCGCCCGCAAGGCGCAGATCCCCGGATTCCGTCCCGGCAAGGCTCCGCTTGCCATGGTGAAGGCCCGCTATAAAGGCTACGTCGACGAGGAAGCCGGCAGACTGATCCAGGTCGCCGCCTACGACCTGCTCTCCAAGAAGGCCGACGAGCTCGATATCATCTCCTACAGCAAGCTTGAGCCCGAAGGAACGCTCGAAGAGGGCAAGGAATTCACGATGAAGTGCGATTTCGAGATCGCGCCCGAATTCGAACTCCCGGACTACAAGGAGCTCGGTGAAGTCGCGGCCGCCGAAGACGCCGCCAAGATCGAGGAAGACCTCATCGAACGCGCCAAGGCCCAGTACAGCAGCTTCGTGCCCATCACCGACGCCGCGAAGGAAGGCGATATGCTCCACGTCTCCTACGAGAGCGATTTTGCGCTCCCGGACGACGCATCCGATTCCCTGAAGCGCGCGGTCAGGAACGATTCCGCGTGGATTTATCTGATCGGCCAGGAAATGATCCCCGGCGTGAACGCGGCCCTCACCGGCGCGACCGTCGGAGAAGAACGCTCCTTCACCGCGGAATTCCCCGCCGACTGGCGCGAGGAAGGCCTCCGCGGCCAGAAGGTCACCTACAAGATGAAAGTTCACGACGGCCAGCGCCGCGAGCCGATCGAAGACATGGCGAAGCTCGCCGAGAAGATGGAATTCAAGTCCGCCGAAGAGCTGTCCAAGTTCTATCACGACCTGGCGGTCCGTCAGGCCGAGATCATGACCCGTTCCAAGACGATGGAGTCCGTCCAGGCCGCCATCCTCGAAAAGGCGCCGGAATTCGATCTGCCGAAGAAGTCGCTCGAAACCGCCACGGACAACGAATACAAGTTGCTCCAGTACGCCGTCGGACAGGACAAGGAAGCCCTCGAAAAGTTCGAAGCCGAGAAGGACCAGCACATGGAAGAGGCGAAGAAAAAAGCCACCGACCAGCTCCGCAAGAACTTCATCATGCGCAAGATCGCAAAGGCCGAGGACGTCAAGCTCTCCGAACAGGAAGTCGCGCAGGCCATCCAGAACATGGCGCAGCAGACCCGCATGGAGCCCGCCCGCCTCGCCGAGATCCTTCAGCGCACCGGCCGTCTCAACGAGCTCGAGATCGAGCTTCTCGTGGAGAAGACCCTCGGGGTGCTCGCGGAACGCCGCATGAAAGCTGCCGCGAAGTAAAAAACGAACAGAACGCCGGAGAAGCGCAGGCTTCTCCCGGCGCGTTTCATAAAGTCTGGCCATTCCCGCCAGCAGAATGACCGGCCTTTGCGCGTCGAAAGAAGCACGAAGGCCGTGCCTTTTAGACAGCGATCCCAACAGAAGACAAGGAGATGACAAACATGAAACCGACCAGAACCCGCAATACGCTCGTGCCGATCGTCGTCGAACAGACCGGAAACGGCGAACGTTCCTACGACATCTATTCCCGTCTGCTCCGCGACCGCATCATCCTGCTGGGCGACCCCATCGACGACGCCATCGCGAACCTGGTCGTGGCGGAACTTCTGTTCCTGAAGAGCGAAGATCCGAAGAAGGACATCTCCCTGTACATCAACTCGCCCGGCGGCGTGGTCACTGCCGGACTCGCCATCTATGACACGATCCAGTCGCTCCCGTGCGACGTCTGCACGTTCTGCATGGGGCAGGCGGCGTCCATGGCCGCCGTGCTGCTGTCCGCCGGAACGCAGGGCAAACGCTACGCTCTGCCGTCTTCCCGGATCATGATCCATCAGGTCCTCGGCGGCGCCGAAGGCCAGGCGACGGACATCGAGATCCACACGAAGGAGATCCTTCGGACGAAGGCCGCCCTGAACGCGATTCTGGCGAAGCACTCCGGCCAGTCCCTGAAGAAGATCGAACGCGACACCGAGCGCGATTATTTCATGTCCGCGGAAGAGGCCGTGGCATACGGTCTCGTCGACCATGTCCTGCCGCCCCGCGCGGACGTCGCCGCCCTTAAGGTCAAGGGGAACTGAGTCATGAAGAAACCCGAACGTTGCTCTTTCTGCGGACGCACGGAAGAAGAGGTGAAAGGCGGTCTGCTGACCGGTCCGAGCGGCGCTTCCATCTGCCGCAACTGCGTGTCAATCTGCGATACGCTGTTTGCCCGGAACGGCTTCCCCGGCGCAGGGCAGAAGACATCCGCTCCCGCCGACGGCGAACCGGAGGAATTCTCCGATCCGAAACCGGGCCGTCTGCCGTCGTTCGTGGACAACCTGAACGTGCCGACGCCCGCGGACATCAAGGCGGAGCTCGACCGTTATGTGATCGGCCAGGAACAGGCGAAGAAGATCCTGTCCGTGGCTGTGCACAACCATTACAACCGCCTGAAATCGAAAAATCTCTACGATGCCTCCGACGTCGACCTGGACAAGAGCAACGTCCTGCTGATCGGTCCCACCGGAAGCGGCAAGACACTCATCGCGCGCACCCTCGCGAAAATGCTTGACGTGCCATTCTGCATCACCGACGCCACGACGCTGACGGAAGCCGGGTACGTGGGCGAGGACGTGGAAAACATCATTCTCCGTCTCGTGCAGGCCGCGGACTACGACATCGAACGCGCGCAGGTCGGCATCATCTATGTCGACGAGATCGACAAGATCGCGAAGAAGAGCCAGAACGTCTCCATCACGCGCGACGTGTCCGGCGAAGGCGTCCAGCAGGCCCTCCTGAAGATCCTCGAAGGTACCGTTTCCAACGTTCCGCCGAAGGGCGGCCGCAAGCACCCGCAGCAGGAATACCTGCACGTCGACACGTCGAATATCCTCTTCATCTGCGGCGGCGCGTTCGTCGGCCTGGACAAGATCGTCCAGCGGCGCGTGGGTCGCCATGTGCTCGGCTTCACGCAGGGCACGGAAAACGCCAGTGAGGAAGATAAGCGCACCGAGGAAGAGAACAGGCTCCTGCTCGAATCGCCTCTGTCCGCCGTCGAACCGGAAGATTTCGTGCATTTCGGCATGATCCCCGAATTCATGGGCCGCATGCCCGTCACCGCCGCGCTCACCCCTCTCGACGAGGAGGCCCTGAAGCGCATCCTCACCGAACCGAAGAACTCGATCGTGCGCCAGTACACCACACTCATGGAGATGGAAGGCGTGAAGCTGTCCTTCACGGACGACGCCCTTGCCGCACTCGCAAAGAAAGCCTTCGAAAAAGGCACCGGCGCGCGCGGCCTGCGTTCCATCATGGAGAACATCATGCTGGACGTGATGTACGACGTCCCGTCGCGCAAGGACGTGAAGGAATGCGTCATCACCGCCGAGACGGTGAACGGCGCAGCCGCGGAGCTCGTCCTGAAGAAGAAATGAACAGATCTCCGCTTCACGAAACGCAACAATAATCTTTTTTTATACAGGAAAGGCAAACCACCATGGAACTTTTTCAGCAGAACGTCAAAGCCGTTCTTGAACAACTGAGCGCGATCCTGATCGTCCCGGTCCTGGTCCTCGACAACCTCGAAGACGGCCTCAAAATGTGTTCGGTCCTCCAGGAAAAACAGCTCCCGGCGGCCGAGATCACGTTCCGCACCGAAGCGGCGGAGAGCGTCATCCGCGCGGCGGCGAAGGAGTTCCCCGCTCTCTACCTGGGCGCGGGTACCGTGCTGAACGTGCGCGACCTGCACCGGGCGTTCGAGGCGGGCGCGAAGTTCGCCGTGGCGCCGGGCTTCAACCCGACTGTCGTGAAGGAAGCCGTGAAGTGCGGATTCCCGTTCGCGCCGGGCGTGTGCACCCCGTCCGAGGCGGAACAGGCCATGGAGCTGGGCTGCCGCTTCCTGAAGTATTTCCCCGCGGAAGCCGCGGGCGGCGTGAAGTTCCTGAAATCCCTGATCGCGCCCTATAAGCACCTCGGCGTCCGCTTCATGCCCACCGGCGGCGTGACGAGCGCGAATGCGTCCGAGTATCTGGCGGTCCCGGAGATCGCGGCAGTCGGCGGCACCTGGCTCGGCAAGACCGCCGACATGCGCGCCGGAAACTGGGACGCCATCGGACAGGCCGTTGCCGACGCCGTGGCGCTCGTCCGCAGCCTGGCGTAATTCTCCCGGAGACAACGACCCATGACCATTGACGAGATCAAAGCCCACGGCGCGGACCTGACGGAACGCCTGTCGAAACTGTCGAACTATCTGCATGTGGACGAGACGCTGGCGCAGATCGCCGAGATCGAAAAGACTATGGCGCAGAACGATTTCTGGGACGACAAGGAGAAGGCGCAGGCGACAGTCCAGAAACTTTCCTCCTGCAAGAACATCGTGGAGCCCTACAATAAGCTGAAACGCGAGGCGGACGACTTCCTCGCGATCGCCGAACTGGCCGAAGAGGATCCGTCTTTCCTGGAGGAATCCGACGACGCCTGGACCAAGCTCGAGGCAGGGCTTTCCAAGCTCGAGATCGTGAGCTTCCTTTCCGGCAAGTTCGACCGCTGCAACAGTTTCGTGTACATCCACGCGGGCGCAGGCGGCACCGAGTCCTGCGACTGGGCCAGCATCCTGCTCCGCATGTACCGTCGCTGGTTCGAACGCCGCGGGTTCCAGGACGAGATCATCGATATGCAGCCCGGCGACGAAGCCGGCATCAAGAGCGCGGTCCTGAAAGTGACCGGGGAATTCGTCTACGGCTACATGCGCGCCGAACGCGGCGTGCACCGCCTCGTCCGTATTTCCCCCTTCGACGCCAACGCGCGCCGTCATACGTCGTTCGCCTCCGTCGACGCGTTCCCGGAGATCGAGGACGAGATTGACATTGAGATCGACGAGAAGGACCTCCGCGTCGACACCTACCGCGCGTCCGGCGCGGGCGGCCAGTACGTGAACCGTACGGACAGCGCGGTCCGCATCACCCACCTGCCGACCGGCGTGGTCGTCTCCTGCCAGGTGGAACGCTCCCAGCATAAGAACCGCGCGATGGCGATGCAGATGCTGAAGGCGCGCCTGTACGAACTCGAAGAGGAAAAACGCCGTCAGCAGGCGGCGCAGATCTCCGGCGAGAAGACGGACAATTCCTGGGGCAACCAGATCCGTTCCTATGTGCTCCAGCCGTACCAGATGGTGAAGGACCTCCGCACGGGCGTGGAGACGGGCAATACCGCCGCCGTGCTCGACGGCGACCTGGACCAGTTCGTCGAAGCCTGGCTGCGCGAACGTCATTGACCTCTTCTCTCGGGAAGAAATGTTTCCAATCCCTTCGGATTCAGGTCCGGAGGGATTATCTTTTATGCGGAAAACCGGTTTCCCTTTATATTCCGGCGTTTTCCGTTTTTTGATAAAAAGAGATGCGAAAAAAGGGGAACGAAATAGTATTGGAGCTTGAAAAAAGCAGGAGGAAATGTCTTTTATTTTTGTTTTCGAATTGGAAAAAGGCGCGAAAAGGAGGTATATTATATGGATAATTTTTTATCTAACACATTGTTTTTTTAGGTGCTATTGATGAAATATTACCTCGGGATCGATATCGGATCCACGACATTCAAGGCCGTCGTCATCACCGACAAGGGGCGCGTGGTCCACACGACCTACCAGCGCACGAAGCCGGTGGATTCCGGTATGCTTTCCTGCACGGGGCGCTGCACTTCCTGCGGACGCTGCAACATGGGCGCGCTGAAAAAGACGCTCGCCACATTCTTTTCCGAGGCGGGGCTGAACGCCGGAAACATCTCGTGCGAGACGACAGCGGAGGTCGCAAAGTCCGCACTCGACTCCGGCATCACCGCCGGGGACATTGCCTGCACGGTCGTGACGGGCAGCCAGATCGTGGAGGATACGAAACGCTTCATCCCGTACGATTTCCAGGTCAGCGAAGTCTCCGCGCACGTCGCCGGGGCGAAACGCTACTATCCGAACGTGGACGCGATCATCGACTGCGGCGGGCAGGACAGCAAGTGCATGGTGTTCAACCACAAGATGGGCATGTGGGTCTCCATGATGTCCGGCGTGTGCGCCGCGGGCACGGGCAGCTACCTCGACAGCGTGGCCGCCAAGCTCGGAATCCCGGTCGAGGAAATGGCGGACAAAGTGAACTACGATGCGAAAACGGAGTTCAGCTCCGTCTGCGCCGTGCTGTCCGCCACATCCATCAATAAGTTCAAGAACCGCATCCCGATGGGCGACCTGCTCGCGGGCGCGTGCCGGGCGCAGGCCCGCACGATCCTGAACGGCGTCGGCCAGATGCTGATGCACCACGACCCGTCGCATCCGATCCTGTTCCAGGGCGGCGTGGCATCGAACCATGCCGTGGCGTATTTCATGAAGGAGATCACGGGGTGCGAGATCATCATCCCGGAATTCCATAATGTCATGGGCGCGCTCGGCGCCGCCGTTCTCGCGCTGGAATACAGCAAACTGCGTGGCAGGCTCGACCCGGATCCCGTCCAGTACGAGCCCACCCGCCAGAAATCCGTCGCCATGCGCGTGGCAAGCAATAAACGTTCCTTCCTGTTCAGCGGAAAGGAGGACGGCAGGCCGACGGTCTGGCGCAACCTTTTCTTCCCGACCGAGATACTGAACGCGTTCGGCGCACGAACCCTGACGCTTGAGACCTATGCCGCGCTCTTCGGACGCAGCACCAAGCGCGTGAAAGCCGCGCTTGACGCCGCCGCCCGGAAGGGATTCGACCAGCAGACATGCACGTTCCTCCGCATGCTGGAGGGGCTTCCGCTGAAGAAACCCGATTTCGCGGTTTCCACCAGCCAGCCGTGCCAGCAGGGCGAGCGCATTTTCGCCGACCTGGCGCGCACCTACGGATTCGAGGACCGTTTCTTCTCGCTCCACACCCCCATCAATCTGGCGAACACCAACGCGGTCGGACAGATCGCCGACGGCCTGCGCCAGTCCGTGGAACAGATGGAGGAGGCGTTCGGCTACAAGCTCGATCCTGCGCGTCTGGAGGAAGCCTGCGTGCTGTCCAATCTCGCGACGGATTACTCGCGCAAATGCAACGAACTGAGGTGGACCTCGCCGCCGCTGATCCGCGGTTCCGAGGCGGTCTACAATGCCGTCATCTTCAGCCAGCTGTGGGGCACTCAGGAGCTCGTCGACATCCAGAAGACTTACTACGAGGAACTGCTTCAGAAAAAGGAATGGGCGGAGAAGCGCTATTCCATCGAAGACACGCACCGTCTGCTCTGGCTTCATCTGCCGCCGTTCTACGATTCCAAGCACCTCGACTACATTGAGACCGTCTGCAACGCGCCGATCGTGTTCGAGGAGACCAACTATGTCGGCTGGGCGCCGCTCGACCCGAAGCATCCGTTCGAATCGCTCGCCCGGAAGCTCCTCACGACCGGATTCCTGGACCCGAAGCTGCGCGTGAAATACGTGAAGGACCTTTCCGCGAAGGCGAAGTTCACCGGCTGCATCCTGTACACGCATGGATTCGGACGGTGCAGCCTCGCCGACCGTCCGTTCACGAAGCTCCTGCGCGAAGAGCTCGAGGAAATCGGCCTGCCGATGCTGGCGCTGGAGGGCGACTGCATGGACGCTTCCATCGACCCGTGCTCCACCACGACCAAGATCGCGTCGTTCGTCGAGTCCCTGAACCTGAAGAAATACGGCAATCTCTTCGGCCGCATGAAGCACGTCTGAGCCGACGGAAAACTGTCCCGGAAAAGACCGGCCGCCGTTTCGATTCCTGTTTCGGGGCAGGGGGGATGTCTTCGGCGCGCATCGCTTTTTTTGAAAAAAAAACGGCGTACGGTTTGTTATTTCCGGTTGCGGTTGTATATTGTATAAGCAAAAAGTTAAAAACGTGAACGGATTATCTGTCGATGACAACCCTTTCCAAAGATGATTTATACCCGTTGCTGTTCGAGCCGATGTACCGCCGGACGCCGTGGGGCGGCGACAAGCTCGCGCGCGTTCTGAACCGCGAACTCCCCGCCGAGGAAGGCCGTTTCGGCGAGGCATGGGATATCTGCGACCGCGAGGGCGCCGAGAGCGTGATCTCGAACGGTCCTCTTACCGGAAAGACCCTGCATGATCTTTGCACGATTCTGGGGCCGTCCTACCTGATCGGCGACATGACCCGCGAGACGCGGTTCCCGCTGCTGGTGAAGATCATCGACACGGGCGAACGCATCCCGCTTCAGGTGAACCCGGACGAGAACGCCGCCCGTCAGATCGGGAACGGCGCGGAGCCGAAGACGAAGATGTGGTATGTGCTGGACGCCGAGCCGGGGACGAAGATCATGGTCGGCATCCGCGCGAACGCCACTCGCCACCGTTTCCTGGAGCTTTTGTCCACGCCCGACGTGGAGAGCGTGCTTCAGTCCTTCGACGCCGTGGCCGGGGACGCATATTTCGTGAATGCCGGACGCGTCCACTGCATCGACCCCGGAAATCTGGTGCTCGACATCCAGCAGAACAGCAACACCGATTACCTGCTGAACGACTGGGGACGCCCCGATCCCGACCAGGAACTCCATCCCGAGGAAGGTCTCCGCTGCATCGATTTCATCGACCGCACTCCCGCACGCATCACGGGCGTCAGCGACAAGGCCGCGCGCAACCGCAAATACGCGATCATCAACCGCTGTCCGCAGTTCCATTGCGACGAGCTCCGTCTCGCGGGGGACTGGCCGGACACGACCCGCGCTACGCGCAGTTTCCACCTGCTGACCGCCATCAGCGGCCCGGTGGATGTCGAAGTCCGAGGCAACGTGACGACCATTCCGCGGGGCATGACGGCGCTGCTTCCCGCCGCGCTCGGGGACTATGTCATCCGCGTGAAGCCGTCCGCTCCGGTCACGCTGATCCGCACAACGCATTAATTTACTCTTCATACCAACCTTTCCCTGATTCATGAAAATCCAATGCCTTTCCCGTCTGGCGGATTCGTTCCGCGCCTCGCGCTCCCTTGATTCCTCGTTCGACATCCCCTGGGAGCCGTGTCCCGCGGGGATGAACGGCGACCTGACCGTGAACTGCTTCCGCCTCGCCAAGGCGCTGAAAGGCGCGCCGGACGCTCTGGCCGCCGAGACCGCCGAATCCCTGATGAAGGATCCCGACGTGGTCTCCGCCGAAAAGATCAAGGCGTTCGTGAACATCACGCTGAAGCCCGCCGCACTGTTCCGCGATTCCGTCGCGGACGTGAAGTCGCTTCTCGCCGACGTGCCGTTCCCGGAGGACTCCCGCCGCAAGATCCTCATCGAGTTCTCCGCCCCGAACACGAACAAGCCGCAGCATCTCGGTCATGTCCGCAACAACTGCATCGGCATGACGCTCGCCAGCGTGATGGCGCGCGCCGGGCACGACGTGGTGCCGGTCAACCTCATCAACGACCGCGGCATCCACATCTGCAAATCCATGCTCGCCTACAAGCTGACCGGAAACGGCGTCACGCCGGAACAGGCCGGGATCAAGGGCGACCATTACGTCGGCAATTTCTACGTCAAGTTCAACCAAATGCTGTCCGACGAGGTCAAGGCGCTGAAGGAGGCGCATCCCGAACTCGCCGACAAGTCCTCCGACGACCTTTTCCTTGAGACCGAACTCGGAAAACAGGCGCAGGAGATGCTCCGCAAGTGGGAGGCCGGCGATCCCGAGGTCCGCGCCCTGTGGACCACCATGAACAAATGGGTGATCGACGGATTCAACGAGACCTACCGCCGCATGGGCGTGCATTTCGACAAAACCTACCTCGAAAGCCAGACCTATCTGCTCGGCAAGGACGTCATCGCCGACGCCCTGGCGAAGGGCATCTTCGGCAAGCGCGCGGACGGCGCGGTCACGGTCGACCTGGGCAAGCTCGGCGAGAAAGTCCTCCTCCGCAAGGACGGAACCAGCGTCTACATCACGCAGGACATCGGCACCACGATCCTCAAGCACGACGAGCACCATCCCGACACCATGATCTGGGTCGTCGGCGACGAACAGAACCTGCATTTCCGCATGCTCTTCACCATCCTCGGACGTCTCGGCTACGCCTGGGCCGACAGCCTGTTCCATCTCTCCTACGGCATGGTCAACCTGCCGTCCGGACGCATGAAGAGCCGCGAGGGCACCGTGGTCGACGCGGACGACCTCTTCGACGAGATGCACTCTCTGGCGAAGGCGGCGGCGATGGAGCGCGTGAAGGAAGGCGAGGAACCGCCCGCCGACCTGGAATCCCGCAGCGAGATCATCGGCATGGGCGCGCTGAAGTTCATGCTCCTGAAATTCAATCCGAAGACCACGATCATGTTCGATCCGCAGGCATCGCTGAAATTCGAGGGCGACACCGGCCCGTACGTCCAGTACGTCTGCGCCCGCATCAACTCCATCGTGCGGAAATGCCGCGACGCCGGCATCGCGTTCGACCCCGCTTCGGTCGACTGGTCGCTCGCGGATTCGCCGGAAGAGAAGGCGCTGGCCGTGGTTTCCCTGCGGTATGCCGACGCCATCCGGTCCTCCTCCGACAAGATGGACTGCTCCATCCTCGTGAACTATCTGCTCGATCTGGCGAAACTCTTCAACCGCTTCTACCGGGAAAAACAGGTGCTGAACGCCGGCGACCCCGCGGTCCGCACGATGCGTCTGGCGCTTTGTTTCGCCGTGCGCGACATTCTCGCGGACGGCCTCGCCGCCCTGACGATCGGCATTCCCGACGCCATGTGATCTCCCGGGGCGCGTACCCCGTCCGAAAGGCCCGCCATGCCGAATCTGCTGTCCGTCGTGATCCCGGTCTTCAACGAAGAGAAGACCGTCGTGTCCATGCTCGACCGCGTTGCGGCGACGCAGACGCCCGATCTCCGGCTGGAGCTCGTGATCGTGAACGACGGTTCCACGGACGCATCCCCCGGACTCATCCGCACCTGGATCGGCGCGCATCCCGAGGTGCAGGCATTCTGCATCGACCAGGAAAACGGCGGCAAGGGGGCCGCCGTGAAGCGCGCGATCCCGGTTACCACGGGCGAGGCGGTCATCATCCAGGACGCCGACCTGGAGTACGATCCCGGCGACTATGCAGCATGCGCGTCCCCGATCTTCAGCGGGGAATGCGAGGTGGTGTACGGTTCGCGCGAGGAAAGCAACCGGAACCGCATCTATTCGTCGCCGGGATACTACCTCGGCGCGCTCAGCCTGACGTTCCTGATCGATCTGCTGTTCAACGCGAACCTCACGGACGAGGCCACCTGCTACAAGACGTTCCGCGGATGCCTGATCCGGGCCCTGGCGGAAGACCTGGAGTGCGACGGGTTCGAATGGGAGCCCGAGATCACGGCGAAACTCCTCCGGCTCGGCATCCATCCGTACGAGGTGCCGGTTTCCTACTGTCCGCGCAAGCCGTCGGAAGGCAAGAAGATCAAGTTCCGCGACGGTCTGCTATCGATCTGGACCGCCTACGAATGGCGGTTCCGCAGCGTGAAGCCGATGCAGGACCGCGTCGCATCGCTTTCCGACGTCGACGCGGAAGAGGTCCGGCATGTGAAGTACGCGCAAGGGGCGTTCCTGCTGACGATGCTGCTGGCGGCGATCCGGATCGGCGAACTCGCGCCGTCGCGTGTCGGGTATGTGGCCGCGGCCGGGCTGGTGTACCTGACGGCCCGGCTGTACCAGCCCTGGAAACTGGCATTCCTGTGGAGCGTCCTGACCACGGTGATGCTGGACCTGTTCCTGCCCGCGTCCTGCGAAGGCCTGATCCGCACGATCATGTCCGGCGGTTCGGACCCCGTGCTCGGCGCGCTGACCCTGACGGTGTACCGCGGACTCAGGCTGGATCTGTTCTTTCCGTACGTCGATCCCGCGTCGCTCGTTCTGGCGGGGTTCTGCCTTCAGATGTTTTTCTACCTCAAGTTCATGGCATGCGGATTCGTGCTGTTCTTCGTGACGGCGATCTTTTTCTGCTGGGCGACGTCGCTGCTCATGCCGCTGAACATCTGGTGGATGATCCCGGCTCTGGCGGGACTGCTGTTCCAGCGGGGAAACAAATTCCGCGCGATGGGCGTCTTTGCCGCCGCCGTCCTGCTGCTGTGCCTGATCCCCGCCGCCCTCCGGCTGGGCTGGTCGCCGTTCGTTCCCGCTGTCTGCACGAACTGGACATGGCTGGCGATGTGGACCGCCGTCCCGCTCGCGGGATTTGCCGCATCCTCCGTGCTGTCCCTGCTGAAATTGAAATCCCGCCGTCTGCTTCCGTGGACGGTCTTCCTGGGCTTCCTGCCCTATTTCGCCGTCTGTCCGCCGTTCCTGTTCCCGTTCCTGGCGGCGTTCCGGGCGAAACCGTCCCGTTTCAAACGGATGTAGGGGCGTTCCGGGCGGATCGTCCCGGCAAGGCGGCGTCCGCACCGCGGAGAAGCGTTTTTTTGCTTTAAATTAAGAAACGCGCTTGATAAGCGGGGTACGGCGGGGTATATTATGAGAACGATTTTTCAGGAACCCGAAAGGACTTGTCATGATTCACCCCACCGCGATCGTATCTCCCGACGCCCAGATCGGCAAAAACGTCGAGATCGGGCCTTATGCCGTCATTGAAGACAACGTGAAGATTGGCGACAACTGCTATATCGACGCCCACGTCAAAATCTGCCGCTATACCACCATCGGCTCGGACTGCTGCATCTATATGAACGCCCTGGTCGGCGCCGAACCGCAGGACCACCGTTTCTACCGCGGACTCGTTTCCTACTGCGAAATCGGGCATCACACGGTCATCCGCGAGTTCGTCACGATCCACCGTCCGCCGTTCGAGCAGCTGAAGACCGTCGTCGGCAACCACGTGCTGCTGATGGCGTTCGTGCATGTGGCGCACGACGTGGTGATCGGCGACCATGTGACCATCGCGAACCACACCTCTCTCTCCGGCCACGTGCACGTCGGAGACGGGGCGGTCATGAGTGGATTTGCCCTGATCCACCAGTTCTGCCGCATCGGCGCGCTGGCGATGGTCGGGCCGACCTGCCTGATCGGCCAGGACGTGCCGCCTTTCTGCATGCTCCGCGAAACGAACTACATCTGCGGACCGAATACGATCGGCCTGCGCCGCGCGAACATCACCCCGGACGCCCGTCTGGCGATCCGCCGTGCGATCAAGACGTTCTTCTTCGAAGGGCTGAACAGCCCGCACGCACTGGAGCAGATCGAGAAGACGATTCCGAACTGCCCGGAAGTCGAGCTGTTCGTGAACTTCATCAAGCAGTCGAACCGCGGCATCATGCCCGGCAACCCGAAATACACCGGCGTGAACGACGATGTGCGCGACGCCCTCGAATCCGGAGCTACGGCCCCCCGCGGCTGATTCCCGCCGGAACCAGACAGACGTTTCCCCCGCCGGGCGGAAAACGGAGAAAGCGACCGGAAAAATGAAGAAAACGACGAGAATCCTTTTGTCTCTGGCTGTGTCCCTGGTCCTCGGCGCATGCTCCGCCGAATCAAACGTACAGCATGACTTCGACGAGGCCAGGTATTTCCAGAAAATCACGGCGAAAATGTCGCTGGAGCACGGCTACCTGCGTCTCGACTATACGCTCGGCGTGCCGAACCAGTCGATGACATTCCTCCTCAAAAACCTGGACGTTTCGGTCGTCTCCGTGAACGAATGGTACATGAACGAGACCGACAACATCCGCCTGTACTACGCGTTCTGCGAACCGGGCAAGTCCGGCGATATCAAGGAAGACGAGTGGAAGGTCGCCTGGCCCGACGTGAAGCCCGGTGAAACGGCCCGGCAGAAATCCCGCCCGCGCCGTTCCGCGCTTGTCCTCCAGCCGAACAACAGCGCCCTGATCGACGTGCCGCTGACGTTCCTGGAGCATGTGGAGCCGCCGCGCCGCCGCGCCCGCTACACGGTCGCGCTCTGCGCCCAGATCGCGCTGAATACGCTTCAAACGAAGTCCGAAGTGTTCGAAATAACGGTTTTCCCGAAGACGAAGGACGTCGAAATCGAATAAACTGGCCGCCCTGCGGCATACGAAGGACGCTAGAATGCCTGAACTGACGCAACGCCCCGAAGCCGGAACTCATCTTCAGCGGTTCTGCGGGGACAACATCGAATTCGTGCTTACCGGCTCCGAGCCGCTCAAAGGCAAGGCCTTCCTCTGTACCAACATCGGAAACGCCGCCATCCACCGCGACGAGATCATCTTCAGGACCGAACGCCGGTTGAACCCGATCGGGCAGGACTGGAACAACATCCCGATGCAGCGGACCGACGAGTTTTCGTTCCGTGTTCGTCTGGCGCTGTCCGAAGTCGGCCATTTCGAGTGCAAATGCGGCATCGTGGACGACGATGGCAATACGACATGGGTCCGGGGCGACAACATGCACCTGAACGTGATCTCCGCCGCCTACTGCGCTTCGAACACCGTCTACTGCGCCTTCGTCCGCCAGTTCGGCGCAAACAAGACGCGTCCGGCGTCCGCCCTGCCGCCCGGCGTGACCGCCGAAAGCATCAGTACGCTCGACGGGGCTGGGTATTCCGTGATTCCTCCGGGCGGGACGTTCCGCGGCCTCATCCGCGAGCTCGACCATATCGTCGACCGTCTCAAATGCCGCATCATCCACCTGCTTCCGATCAATCCCGTTCCCACCACCTACGCCCGCATGGGCCGATTCGGCAGTCCCTACGCCTCTCAGGATTTCACCCTCGTCGATCCCGCCCTGGCGGAGTTCGACGTCAAGGCGTCGCCGCTGGAACAGTTCTTCGAGCTGGTCGATGCGGTCCACAGCAGAAACGCCTGCATTTTCCTCGATATCGCCATCAACCATACTGGATGGGCGTCGAAACTCCAGGAGGAACATCCGGACTGGTTCGTGCGGAAGGACGACGGCACGTTCGTTTCGCCGGGCGCATGGGGCGTCACATGGGGCGACCTGGTCGAACTCGACCACAAGAATCCGCCCCTCTGGAAGTATCTGGCGGACGTCTTCCTGACCTGGTGCCGCCGTGGCGTCGACGGATTCCGCTGCGACGCCGGCTACATGATCCCGGAAGCCGCATGGGAATACATCATCGCCATGGTGCGCCGCGAATTCCCGGACACGGTCTTTCTGCTTGAGGGGCTCGGCGGCGCGCTGGATGTCACGCAGAACCTGCTCGACCGTGCGAACATGGACTGGGCCTATTCCGAGCTGTTCCAGAATTATTCCCGCCAGCAGATCGAAGGATACCTGAACTACGCCTGGAGCGAATCCTACTCGAACGGCATCATGATCCATTATGCCGAAACCCACGACAACAACCGTCTTGCCGCCTCCGGCGAACGCTACGCGATGCTCCGCACCGCGCTGAGCGCGCTGGCATCCTCCTGCGGCGCATTCGGATTCACCAACGGCGTGGAGTGGTTTGCGAAGGAAAAGGTCGACGTGCATCAGGACAGCGCGCTGAACTGGGGCGCGTCTCCGAACCAGATCAGCTTCATCGCCCGCCTCAATGCCATCCTCGCCCTCCATCCGGCGTTCTTCAACGGCGCCTTCGTACGCTGCATTGATTCCGGTTCGCCGGATGCCGTGGTCATCATACGCACCAACCGCGAAACGGAGCATTTCATCCTCATCGCCATGAATTTGGATTGCAACCGCACCATAACCGCCGAATGGGATTCCAGCTATGCCACCTTCACAAGGGAAAAAATGTACGACCTCATCTCCGGCCGCCGTCTGGACATCCTGTCCGTGCGCGGTCACAAATGGAGCCTGCCGCTTTCTCCCGGACGGGTCGTCTGCCTGAGCCCGGAACAGGACTGGCTGCCGAAGATCGAAGAAGCCGTCTCCGGCGGGCGGCTGGAATACGACCACCTGGAAGAACAGCAGGCCGCCGCGCTCGTGCTCCGGGCGCTGACCGCGAAACGCGGCACGCCGGTCCTTACCGCCGACGACAATATTCCTGCGCTCGCGAAGCACCTCCGCGAATCACCCGGAAGCTTCTTGCAGGGGCTTTTCGACGGGCGGGCTGACATCCCCTACATCGTCTGGAAATGGCCGGAGGATCTCCACCGCGAAGTCATTGTCGCGCCGGGCCGTTCGATCCTGGTGTCCGCACCCGTGCGGTTCCGGTTCTTTATTACCCGGGGCGACGAACGCGTAATTGCTTCCGCACGTTCGATTTCCTGTGCGGACGGGCGGTTCGTCTCCATCGTGCCGCCTCTGCCCGCGCCGGACAAGCCGACGGAAATGAAAGTGTCCGTTTTCGTGGCCGAGGAAGGCGGGCTCCGCCGCGACAACGCCGTGCTGATGTTCCTGCCGCCCGACGTCGACAAGGCCGTCGTTTCCCTCTCCCGCGACGATTTCTTCCTGAAAGGGCGGACGTTCCTCCAGACCAACGGGCGCGGCGCCGCGGTCCATGTCTGCATGGAAAGCGGACGTCTCCTCAGCCGTTACGACGCGATCCTGCTGGCGAACCTGCACCCGGAGATCCCGGTCGACCGCCACATCATGTGGAGGCGGTTCCGCTTCTGGATGATCTACCGCGCCAGACGCCAGGCGATCACCACCGAAATGATCGACCGTTTCCACATCGCGTCCGACGGCGGCGCGGTATGGTATTTCAATGTCCCCGTTGGAAACGCCCGCGCGGTCGGTCTTGTGCTCAAGCTTTCCATCCTTCAGGACCGCAACGCCGTCCGGGTGGCGTTCCACCGGTACACGGTCACGGGAGCCGGCGAGACGATCGCCGACGAAGAGCCGGTGCAGCTGATCATCAGCCCCGACCTGGAAGACCGCAATTTCCACTGCCTGACCAAGGCCTCCGAGGGGCCGCAGGACGCGTTCCCCGCCGCCGTGACCGAATCCGCGCGCGGATTCGTGTTCAAACCGGCTTCCGACCGGATCTTCCGCATGATGGCGTCCGCCGGTTCCTTCCGGCGTTCCGACGAATGGTCGTACATGAATTACCAGGAAAACGAGGCGGAACGCGGTTTGGACCCGAACTGCGACCTGTACAGCCCCGGCTATTTCAAGTGCGAACTGAGCGGAAACGACACGCTGTATCTGATCGGCCAGATCCTGACGGGCGAGGATGAACCGAAGATCTCGCCCGTGCCGGAGGAGAAGCCGCGCTACGACCGGATGTCCGACGACCTCCGGACCGTGATGCTGAACAGCCTGCGGGCATTCATCGTCAAACGCGGCGAACTGAAGACCGTGATCGCCGGATACCCGTGGTTCCTGGACTGGGGCCGCGATACACTCATTTTCGTGCGCGGGCTGATGACGGAGTTGATGTTCCATGATGACGTCAAGCAGATCCTGCTCCAGTTTGCCTCGCTGGTGAAGGACGGCACCATCTGCAATATGATCGCCGGCACCGACACCGGAAACCGCGACACGTCCGACGCTCCGCTCTGGCTGTTCATCGGCGTGCGCGATATGTGCGCCGCGCTCGGAAACAACGATTTCCTGAAGACTCCGGTCAAGGACCGCGGCACCCTGCTGGACGTGCTTGTGGAGCTGGCCGAAGGCCTGGTCAAAGGCACGCCGAACGGCATCGCGTGCGACCCGGAAAGCGGCCTCATTTTCAGTCCGGCGCACTTCACCTGGATGGATACGAACTATCCGGCCGGAACGCCCCGGGAAGGCTATCCGGTCGAGATACAGGCGCTCTGGTACGCGTCTCTGCGGTTCCTGGCGGAATCGCTTCCCGAAAAGAAGGCCGCCCGCTGGTCCGAACTGGCCGGCCAGGTCAGGGAATCGTTCCTGAAATACTTCCCGCTGCAGGAAGAAGGCTACCTTTCCGACTGCCTCCACTGCACGCCCGGGACTCCCGCGTCGAAAGCGGAGCCGGACGACCATCTGCGTCCGAACCAGCTTCTGGCGATCACGCTGGGGCTGGTCGAGGACATGACGCTGCGACGTTCCATCCTCCTCAATGCCTCCGAGCTTCTCGTGCCCGGCGGCATCCGCAGTCTGGCGGACCGCCCGGTCAAATATCCGCTCCCGGTTTACGGCGCGGACGGCGCGCTGCTGAACGATCCGCAGCGCCCGTACCAGGGGCATTACTGCGGCGACGAGGACACCCGGCGCAAAGTCGCATATCACAACGGGACCGCCTGGACCTGGCAGATGCCGCTTTTCCCCGAGGCGTACTACATCACGCACGGCGCGTTCGGACGTGCCACCGCTGTCAGCCTGCTGTCCTCCATGGCGATCCAGCTGGACAACGGCTGCATCATGCACATGCCGGAGATTCTCGACGGCGACTGGCCCCACAAGCCGCGCGGCTGCGACGCCCAGGCATGGGGCCTCTCCGAATACTACCGCGTCTGGAAACTCCTTCACCCCGCTTCAAAATCCACCGGAAAGAACAATGAATGACCTGACCCGCATCCGCAATTTCTCCATCATCGCGCATATCGACCACGGGAAATCGACGCTTGCCGACCGCATGCTCGAGATCACCCACACGGTCGAAAAACGCGACCTCGTCCACGCCCAGCTCCTGGATGCCATGGACCTGGAGCAGGAACGCGGGATCACCATCAAGTCCCACCCCGTGCGCATGCTGTTCACCGCCTCCGACGGCCTCGAATACGAGCTGAACCTCATCGACACTCCCGGCCACGTGGATTTCTCCTACGAAGTGAGCCGTTCGCTCGCCGCATGCGAGGGCGCGATCCTGGTGCTCGACGCCACGCAGGGCGTCCAGGCGCAGACCGTGGCGAACGTGAACCTGGCCATGCGCCACAATCTTTTCATCATCCCGATCATCAACAAGATCGACCTCGCCGCCGCCGACCTGCCGCTGTGCTACAACCAGCTGGAGGAGATCCTGGCGATCCCCCGCGAAGAGGTCCTGCTGGTGTCCGCCAAGGACGGGACCGGCGTGCCGGAACTGCTCGAAGCCATCGTGCAGCGTGTGCCGCCGCCGAAGAAGCCTGCGGAAAACGGGACCGCCGCGCTGATCTTCGATTCCATCTACGATGCCTACCGCGGCGTCGTGACTTACGTCCGCATGTTCAACGGCAGCCTGTCGCGCGGAAACAAGCTGAAGATGTTCAGCACCGGGCTGGAGAGCGAGATCAAGGAAGTCGGCGTGTTCACGCCGGAGATGAAGCCCATGCCCGCGCTTGAGGCCGGAGACGTCGGATACATCATCCCGAACCTCAAGTCGCCCGCCGACGCGAAGATGGGCGACACGATCACCGACGCCGCCGCGCCGTGCGCCGCGCCTCTGCCCGGATTCCAGGACGTGAAACCGATGGTGTTCAGCGGCATCTACCCCATCGACACCGCCGACTACGAACAGCTCAAGTTCAGCATGGCGAAGCTCCAGCTCAACGATCCGGCGTTCCATTACCAGTCCGAAACTTCCGCCGCGCTCGGATTCGGGTTTCGCTGCGGTTTCCTCGGGCTCCTCCACATGGAGATCGTGCAGGAACGTCTCCGCCGCGAGTACAATATGGACATCATCGCCACGTATCCGAGCGTGATCTACCATGTGTACCTGCGCAACGGCGACATGCTGAAGATCGACAACCCGGTGCATCTGCCCGACCCGTCCGAGATCGACCATATCGAAGAGCCGCTCATCAACGCGCACATCATGTCCCCCACCGAATACATCGGCGACATCATGAACCTGGTGATGAACAAACGCGGCATCTGCACGAATACGGAAAGCATCGATGCCAACCACGTGATGATCACCGCCTGCATCCCCATGCACGAGATCCTGATCGACTTCCACGACCGTCTCAAATCCATCACGCGCGGCTATGGCAGCCTCGACTACGAACCCGCGGGCTGGCAGACCGAGAAGCTCGTGAAGCTTGATATCCTTGTCAACGGCGAGCCGGTCGACGCCTTCGCCAGCATCGTCCATTCCGACCACGCATACGCCCGGGGCCGCGAGATCGCCGAACGCCTTGCCGACGTCATCCCGCCGCAGATGTTCCAGATCGCCATCCAGGCGGCTGTCGGAGGCAAGGTCATCGCTCGCGAGACTGTCCGCCAGCTGCGGAAAAACGTTCTGGCGAAATGCTACGGCGGCGACATCACCCGCAAGCGCAAACTGCTGGAAAAACAGAAGGAAGGCAAAAAGCGCATGAAACAGATCGGGCGCGTCAATATCCCGCAGGAGGCGTTCATCGCCGTTTTGAAGAACAACGAGCAGTGAGGCCGTCCGTGAATTTCCTTCAGACTTTTTTGCTGAAACGGTCCAACCGCAAGCTCCACCGCGATATCGTCTCGTCCGTGCGCCATACGCTGGCGGAGGACGACGACATCCTGTCGGATGAGGAGAAAACCCGGCTTGCTGAATTCGTCAGGGCCGCCGACGAGGCGAAGGCGAATCCCGATCCGGAGCAGTGCTCCGACGCCCTGAAAACCGTGTCCGGGGCGTATGCCGAATATTCCGGCAGGTCTTCCGGATCCGCAGTCACCGCGTTCAAGCTCTGGATGTGTTCCGTGCTGGATGTCCTCGCTGTTGCTTTCGGCGTTGCATTCGGCGTGCGCGCACTGTTCGTTCAGCCGTTCCAGATCCCGACCAGCAGCATGCAGCCGACGCTGTTCGGCATCCACTACATCGACCGGGAGGCGTCCGATCCGTACCGCAGTCCCGTCGTGAAATTCTTCACTCCGCTCGGTGCGTCAAACGCCAAGATCGTTTCGCCGCGCGACTACGCGACGATGGAATCCGACCCGGTCCCGGTCGTGCGCCCCTGGCTCTCGCTGATCCCTTCGCTGCTGCATCCCGGCGATTTCTACCGGACCGGCTCCGTTCTCCGGTTCGGCGGAAAGGATTTCCTGGTGCCGGCCGATGAGCCCCGCGACAACATCTTCCGGTATCTGCCGGAGGACCCGCGGACGAGGATGTACCGGCAGGGCGAAACGGTTTTCGACGGCTGGGTGTCTTCCGGCGACCATCTTTTCGTCGACCGCGTCTCCATCCACTTCAAACCGCTGAAACGCGGCGAGGTGTTCGTGTTCAACACGGAGGGACTGAATTCGTCGCTCGGGACGCCGCTGACCGGGTATTATTACATCAAACGCCTCGCCGGTTTGCCCGGCGACACGCTCCGCATTCAGGACGGGCACCTGTATATCCGTCCGAAAAACGAAAATACGTTCCGCCCGGCGGAGTGGTTCAACCCCGCGTTTGTCAAAGTGTATTCCGGGCTGGGCGGCTACCAGGGGCATCATGGCATGGGGCGTCTGGAGGAGAACGTGGAGTTTACCGTGCCAGACGACTGCTGTTTCGCGCTCGGCGACAATACCGCGAACAGCCTGGACAGCCGCGACTGGGGGCCGCTTCCCCTCAAAAACATCATAGGACGCGCCCTCTTCGTCTTCTGGCCGATTTCCCGCCGCGTCGGCGCTGTTGACAGGCAGTATCCGCTTCCCGTCCCGACCGTATATCCTCCTTCTTCCACACAGCCCACCGCGATGAATTTGCAGTAGGCGTCTCTCCGCCGGGCGCCGGGCCGTCTTTGATGAATTCGCAGCTTGCCTCTCTTCGCAGGGCATCTGGCGGTCTTTTCTTTCGTTTATTACCAAAAAAACTCAAAAAAAGTCCTTTTTTCCTGTTGATTTTTGCGAGGAAAGGGGCTATAGTAACGTAGCTTTCAGGAACCGGAAACGGGTTTTGGAAGGTTCTTCAACCGTAAAGCGTTGGAAATCAGCATGAAGTGTCCCTGGTGATCCGGTTCTGCGCCGGGGTTCGGGGAAGCGGTTTTTCTGGTTCCGGCGTTGCCGCGGTCACCTGTATTCCGTTCCTAAAATGTCAACATGAATTGGAGCAAAAAACATGAAAGAAATTTTCTGTGATGGCGTGAGCCGCGTCATTTTATCCCGCGAACTGGTTACTCTTGAATGCTATCACCTTATTTATGTGGGCGGAGACAAAGGATCGCATCAGGCGGAGCCATTTTTCTCCATTACGCTTCCCCTGCACGGACTTCTGGAAGTGGTCGGTACGGGCGAGAAAATCTTGGAGCATATGACGAAAATCGGCATGATTCACCTCAGAAATGCCGGGACGCCTGTCCCCGCAGCGGAAAAAGCGGCTTCTCCTGTTGAGAAGAAGTCCGAAAAGAAGAATGCGAAATCTTCGTCCGCTCCCGCGAAGAAGTCTGCTCCCGCTCCCGCGAAGAAAACGGACTCGAAGCCTGCTGCGAAACCCGCGGAAAAGCCCGCTCCCGCGAAGAAGTCTGCTCCCGCTCCTGCGAAGAAAGCGGAATCGAAACCCGCTGCGAAACCAGTGGAAAAGCCCGCTCCCGCGAAGAAATCTGCTCCCGCTCCCGCGAAGAAACCCGCCGCAAAGGGAAAGAAGTCCGCGAAGTAATAATCCGCGCGGAAACAGTTTCCGGCGACAAGAACAAGGTCGTGCGCCGTCTCCGTTTCCCGTCTCCGCATTTGTCCGGCGACAGGGGAAAACGGGTTGACGGGCACGGTCTTTTTTATGGTTCGGACAGCGTAAAACCCGAAGATGCGGAACAGCCGTCCGGGAGTGTGTTCGCTCCGCGCTTGCGCATGCGTTTTCGCGCGCGTGCACGTTTTTTGCGAAAAAAACCTTGACAACGGGGGGATTTTGTAGTATATTAAGAGAATATAAATCTCCCAATTCAAACATAGCTGACAGCTATAACTTAACCCAAACCAGCAAAGGAAAACTCAAATGCCGGGCAAAATCAACACTCAGGACGGCAACTACGCGGCCGCGTATGTTGCTTATGCGTTGAGCGAAACCGCCGCGATCTACCCGATCACCCCCTCGTCCACCATGGGCGAATGGGTCGACCAGTGGGCCGCCGAAGACAAGAGAAACATCTGGGGCAAGCAGGTCTCGGTCGTCGAGATGCAGTCCGAAGCGGGCGCCGCGGGCGCCGTCCACGGCTGTCTTGCCGCCGGGTCCCTTACGACCACCTACACGGCTTCCCAGGGCCTTCTCCTGATGATCCCGAACATGTACAAGATCGCCGGTGAACTTCTCCCGACCGTTTTCCATGTCACGGCCCGTTCGCTCGCCTGCCAGTCCCTCGCGATTTTCGGCGACCACTCCGACGTGATGGCCTGCCGCAACACCGGCTTTGCCATGCTCGCGGCCGCCAGCGTCCAGGAAGAAATGGACCTCGCGCTCGTCGCCCACCTCTCCACCTACAAGGCCAAAGTCCCGTTCCTCCAGTTCTTCGACGGTTTCCGCACCTCCCATGAAGTGCACAAGTTCGAAGAGATCCCTTACGAGGACATCGCCAAGCTCGTCGAGCCCCAGTACATCGAAGAGTTCCGTGCCCGCGCTCTCCGTCCCGAAAAGCCCGTCTGCAAAGTCGGCGCCCAGAACGGCGACGTTTACTTCCAGGGCCGCGAAACGGTCAACAAGTTCTATGACGCCTGCCCGGCCATCGTGCAGGAAAAGATGGACGCCGTGGCGAAGGTCATCGGCCGCTCCTACCACCTGTTCGACTACGTCGGCGCCGCCGACGCCACCGACGTGATCGTCTCCATGGGCTCCAGCTGCGAAGCCATCGAAGAGACCATCGACTACCTGAACGCCAAGCGCGGCACGAAGTACGGCCTCGTCAAGGTCCGCCTCTATCGTCCCTTCTTCACGGAAGCCTTCCTCAAGGCCCTCCCGAAGACCGTCAAGCGCATCGCCGTTCTCGACCGCACCAAAGAGCCGGGCGCCATCGGCGAACCGCTCTACATGGACGTCAAGATCGCCGTCAACAACCCGGCCATCACCGTGATCGGCGGCCGCTACGGCCTTTCCTCCAAGGACTTCACGCCCTCCATGATCCTCGCCGTCTTCAAGCACCTCGAAAAGGGCGGCTTCCACGGCTTCACCGTCGGCATCGACGATGACGTGACGAACACCTCCCTCCCGATCGACGAACACATCACGACCGAGCCGGAAGGTACCACCGCCTGCATGTTCTACGGCCTCGGCGGCGACGGCACCGTCGGCGCGAACAAGACCACCATCAAGGTCATCGGCCACCTCACGGACAAGGACGCTCAGGCCTACTTCGCCTACGACTCCAAGAAGTCCTTCGGCCTGACCTGCTCCCACCTCCGCTTCTCCGACAAGCCGATCAAGTCCACCTACCTGATCACCAGCCCGGACCTCGTGTCCTGCTCCACGGCCGCCTACATCGGCCGCTATGACCTGCTGAAGGGCCTCAAGAAGGGCGGCACCTTCCTGCTGAACAGCCACTACTCCGACGACGAAGTCTTCGGCCACCTGACCCGCGACATGCAGGAATACATCGTCAAGAACGAGATCAAGTTCTACAACGTGAACGCCGAAGCCATCATCAAGAATATGCCCGGCCTCCGCGGCAAGGGCGCGAACACCGTCATGATGGTCGCCTACTTCAAAGTCTCCGGCATCGTCCCGTTCGACAAGGCCGCGGCCGAAATGAAGCTCCTCAACGCCAAGACCTTTGCCAAGAAGGGCCAGAACGTCATCGACATGAACAACTCCCTGGTTGACCTTGCCGCCGACGCCTGCCACGAGATCAAGGTCCCGGCCTCCCTCGACGGCGTCCCGCACGCCGAACACCTGAAGCTCATCCCGGACGACGCGGACGAGTTCACCAAGAAGATCATCGAGCCCAGCATGCGCAACAATGGCGATGCGATCCCGGTTTCCGCCATGTCCATCGACGGCACGCTCCCGACCGGAACCGCCTGCCTCGAAAAGCGCGGCTTCGCCCCGAAGGTCCCGCGCTGGGTCGCCGCGAACTGCATCCAGTGCGGCATCTGCGCCAACTCCTGCCCGCACGCCGCCATCCGCACGAAGCTCTTCCGCGACGAGGCGCTCGCATCCGCTCCGGCCAGCTTCACGACCAAGGCCCCGGTCCCGGCCGTTGAAGGCCTCAAGTTCAAAGTCCAGGTCTTCATCGAAGACTGCATGGCTTGCGGCGTCTGCCTCGACCAGTGCCCGATGACGGCCAAAGAAGGCAAGCAGGCTCTCGTCTGGTCCACCCTCGAAGAAGAACGCGCCGCCGGCGAAAACGCCAACGAAGCCTTCTTCGAAGCCGCCGAAGACAACATCATGGGCAAGAACACCGTGAACACCGTCAAGGGCGCCATGCTCCGCAAGCCGCTCTTCGAGTTCTCCGGCGCCTGCGCGGGCTGCGGCGAGACCCCGTACGTCAAGCTTGTCAGCCAGCTCTTCGGCGAAAACGCCATCGTCGCGAACGCCACCGGCTGCTCCTCCATCTACTCCGGCACCTTCCCGACCATCCCGTACACCAAGACCAAGGAAGGCCGCGGTCCGGCATGGGCGAACTCCCTGTTCGAAGACAACGCCGAATTCGGTTTCGGCATGCGCATGGCCGTGGATTCCAACCGCGTCCTCCTGAAGCAGGAAGTCGAAAAGGTCCTCGCCTGCGAGTCCGCTCCGGCCGAGCTCAAGGACGCCCTGAACAAGGCCATGAGCTTCTGGGACAACTCCAAGACCGACGAAGCCATCGCCGCCCAGAAGGCCGCGAAGGCCGCCGTTGAAAAGGCTCTCTCCGGCTGCTGCTGCGATTCCGGCAAGCCCACGCTCTCCAAGATCCTTGAGCTCTCCGACTACTTCTGCGACAAGTCCGTCTGGATCATCGGCGGTGACGGCTGGGCCAACGATATCGGTTACGGCGGCATCGACCACGTCGTTGCCATGGGCAAGAACGTGAACATCCTCGTCCTTGACACCGAAGTCTACTCCAACACCGGCGGACAGTCCTCCAAGTCCACCCCGACCGCCGCGGTCGCCAAGTTCGCCGCCGGCGGCAAGAAGACCTACAAGAAGAACATGGGCTTCATGTGCATGAGCTACGGCTATGTGTACGTCGCCAGCGTCGCCCTCGGTGCCGACCGCGCCCAGACCCTGAAGGCCTTCCAGGAGGCCGAGGCCTGGAACGGCCCGTCCATCATCTTCGCCTACGCTCCCTGCATCGCCCACAACATCGACATGAGCAAGACGCAGACCGAGCAGAAGCGCGCTGTGGATTGCGGCTACTTCCCGCTGTACCGCTACAACCCAGCGAACGAAGTTCCGTTCACGTGGGATGTCAAGAAGCCGTCCGACGGCAAGTTCCAGGAATTCATCCGCAGCGAAGGCCGCTACAAAGCCCTGCTGAAGACCAACCCGGCTCACGCCGAGGAGCTCTTCGCCCAGGCCGAAAGCGACGCCGCCAAGCGCATGCAGTTCTATCAGGAAGTCGGCAAGCTCATGAAGTAAGCCGTTTCCGAACAGGAACACCGCGTTTTACGCGACATCCGGCCCGTCCGAACTTTCCGGTTCGGACGGGCCTTTTGCGTCTATGCTGAACCGATTCCTCCTTTTTCGCAAGTTTCCGACCGGAGTTTTTCAAAAAAAACGCCTTTCGCCTCTTTAAAATATAAAAAAGCGGTGCTATATTAATATCTTGCAATAATTGGTCTCACTATACTAACTGTAAGGGAACAGAATATGAGCGGAATCCTTGAATTTGTCAAAGAGCTGTTTTCGCAATTTGCCTCCGGCTCGGGCAGTTTTCTCGACATCGTGAACGCGCAAAACGGCTGGGGCGTCAAATGGTTCATTCTCATTCTCGTCTGGCTGCTGTCCGGATTCGCGTCCTATGAATTCGCAAACTCGACCGGAATGCATGGGAAGAAGCATTTCTGGATCGGGCTGATTCTGCCGGTCATTTATCCGCTTGTTCTCCTCATCCGCAAGCTCATCATATGCGCGAAGGCCGTTTCCGCGGCAAAACGCGAATCCAAACGCCTTGAGGCGGAACGCGATCAGATCGAGGCGGAACGCCGCCGCATCGACGCCACGCCGAACAAGGACAATTTTGCGAAGCTCAAAGGCTCCTCCGACGCATCCAGCATCAAGGCTCAGTTCCGTCTGGAGCTTGCCGACGGCTCCGCGCTCATGATCGCGAAGATCCTCGAAGTGCAGGACGCGCTGTCCGTGCTCGAGCTCGAATCCAACGAAGGCGAGACCCCGCGCGTGCTCCGCATGCCCTATGCGAAAATGGCGCGCATCGAACGCCTCTGATTCCCTTTCTTTCCCCTGTTTTATCATTCATTTCCCATACACGAGGTTTTGACTTATGTTCAAGGCAGTTTCGGGGAGCGCGGAGTTCCCCTCCATCGAAGAATCCAATCTTGCATTCTGGGAGCAGAACGGCATCTTTGAAAAGTCCGTCCAAAACCGGAAAGGCAATCCTGAGTTCCTGTTCTATGACGGGCCTCCGTTCGCCACCGGCCTGCCGCATTACGGCCACATCCTCGCCGGCACGATCAAGGACGTGATCCCGCGCTACCAGACCATGCTCGGCAAATACTGCGAACGCACGTTCGGCTGGGACTGTCACGGCCTTCCTGTCGAGTACGAGATGGAAAAGCAGCTGAAGCTCTCCGGCAAGAAGGAGATCGAGGATTACGGCATCGGCAAGTTCAACGAGGCCTGCCGCGGCATCGTGCTGCGCTACACCAGCGAATGGGAGACCATCGTGAAGCGCATGGGCCGCTGGGTCGACTTCCGCAACGGCTACCGCACGATGGACATGAATTACATGGAATCCATCTGGTGGGTGTTCCGCCAGCTGTGGGACAAGGGCCTGATCTACGAAGGCTACAAGATCCTGCCGTACTGCGCCCGCTGCTCCACGCCGCTCTCCAACTTCGAAGCGAACCAGGGCTACAAGGATGTCACCGACCCCGCCATCACCATCCGGTTCCGCCTGAAGGACGATCCGGAGACGAGCGTGCTGGCGTGGACGACCACGCCGTGGACGCTGCCGTCGAACATGGCGCTCGCCGTGGGGCCGGACATCGACTATGTGAAGGTGAAGGACGGCGACGATACGTTCATCCTCGCCGAGTCCCGTCTGCACGCCTACTACAAGCCGGACCAGATGCCGCAGATCGTGGAGCGTTACAAAGGCCGCGATCTCGCCGGTCTGCATTACATCCCGCTCTTCCCGTACTTCGCGGACAAGGAAACCGAAGGCGCGTTCCGCATCATCACTGCCGATTACGTCAGCACCGAGGACGGCACGGGCGTCGTGCATACGGCTCCGGGCTTCGGCGAAGACGACGCCGCGGCAGGTGCCGCCAACGGCGTGCCGGGCGTCTGCCCGATCGACGCCGAATGCAAGTTCACGAAGGACGTGCCGGATTACGCCGGTCGCTATGTGAAGGACGTCGACGCCGAAGTCATCGCGCGCCTGAAAGCCGAAGGCAAGCTCGTCCACCGCGGCACGATCAAGCACAGCTATCCCCACTGCTGGCGCGACGACTCCCCGCTGATCTACCGTGCCGTTTCCACATGGTTCGTGAAGATCGACCCGATCAAGGAAAAAATGCTCCGCGCAAATGAGCGGATGACCTGGGTTCCCTCCCACATCAAGAACGGCCGCTTCGGCAAGTGGCTTGAAAACGCCCGCGACTGGGCGATCAGCCGCAACCGCTACTGGGGCTGCCCGCTGCCGATCTGGCGCAACGCCGAGACCGGCGAAACCGTCTGCGTCGGCTCCGTTGCCGAACTCGAAAAGCTCACCGGAAAGAAAGTCACCGACATCCACAAGCATTTCGTGGACGAGATGACGATCACGACCGAAAAGGGAACCGTGCTCCGCCGCGTGCCCGAGGTGCTCGACTGCTGGTTCGAAAGCGGCTCCATGCCCTACGCACAGAAACACTATCCGTTCGAGGACAAGGAACACTTCGAGGAAGGCTTCCCCGCCGACTTCATCGCCGAGGGCCAGGACCAGACCCGCGGCTGGTTCTACACGCTCACCGTCCTTGCAAGCGCACTGTTCGACAAGCCGCCGGCGATGCATGTGGTGGTGAACGGCATGGTGCTGGCGGAGGACGGACAGAAGATGTCAAAGCGCCTCCGCAACTATCCCGACCCGATGCATATCGTGAGCACCTACGGCGCCGATGCGCTCCGTCTGGTTCTGCTCGGTTCTCAGGTCGTCCGCGCCGAGGACCTGAAGTTCTCCGAGGACGCCGTGAAGGAGGCCATGCGCAGCGTGATCCTGCCGATCTGGAACTCCTTCTCGTTCTTCATGACCTATGCGAACGTCGACAACTG
>JBGUKN010000047.1:0-5707 GCA_045114455.1 Victivallales bacterium | reverse complement strand
CGCCGTGAAGGAGGCCATGCGCAGCGTGATCCTGCCGATCTGGAACTCCTTCTCGTTCTTCATGACCTATGCGAACGTCGACAACTGGAAGCCTGCGCCTGGTCCGCTCGCCGCGCCGGAAAATCCCTCGAACCCGCTTGACCGCTGGATCCTCTCCAGCCTCGCCGACATGGTGCAGGAGATTCGCACGAACATGGACCAGTACCAGCTTCAGCCCGCCGCGAACCGCTTCGAGGCGTTCGTGGAGGACCTGACGAACTGGTACATCCGTCTCAGCCGCCGCCGTTTCTGGAAGAGCCAGGACGACCGGGACAAGGCCGAGGCGTACGCCACGCTTTATTATGTGCTGGTGACCTTCGCGAAGGCCGCCGCGCCGTTCATCCCCTTCATCACCGAGGAGATCTACCGTTCGCTCCGCACCGAAGATATGCCTGAATCCGTCCATCTCTGCGATTTCCCCGAACCGGAACTCTTCCGACGCGACGAGAAGCTGGAACGCCAGAACGCCCTTGCACAGAAGGCCGTCTCTCTCGGGCGTTTCCTCCGCACGCAGCGTTCGCTGAAGGTGCGCCAGCCGCTGGCGCGCGCCGTACTGGTCTCCATCGACCCGGAAGTGCGCGAACTGCTGGCCCTGAGCGAAAACGTGATCGCGGAAGAACTGAACGTGAAGAAGGTCGAGATCTTCGGAGACGAGGAATCCCTGGTGCATCTCTCCGCAAAAGCGAATTTCAAGAGCCTCGGTTCCCGTCTCGGCCCGAAGATGAAGGCGTTCGCCGCCGAAATCGCCAAACTTCCCTCGCACGTGATCTCCTCCATCATGGCGGGCACCCCGTACGAATTGAAGCTGGAGGACGGCGCGACCTGCCTGCTCGGCGCAGCCGACATCGTGGTCAACCGCGCCGAACGCCCCGGATTCTGCGTGGCGGCAGACGCGTCGCTCACGATCGCGCTTGACACCGAACTGAACGACGAACTTCTCGCCGAAGGCTATGCCCGCGAGCTCGTGAGCCGTATCCAGAACCTCCGCAAGGAGATGGGCCTGCAGGTCTCCGACCGCATCAGCGTGCGCGTGACCGCTGCTAAGGATCTGCTCGACGCCCTGGAGCTCGGACGTGATCGCATCTGCACGGAAACCCTCGCCTCGAATCTGGAATTCATTCCCGCCGGAAGCGAAACTCTCGACGGCGACCTGAACGGAAAACCCTGCGGAGTCGAAGTCCGGAAAGCCTGACATCCGGCTCCGTTTGCGGAGGTATTTGCCATGAAATGCGGACAATGCGGATTTCTCGTGGACTCCCTGCCGGAAGGCGGGGGGGAATACCTTTGCCCGAACTGCGGCTGGGTCATGCGGAAAGGCCCGCCTGTTGCCGCCGGAAACGGGAAACCGGCCGCCGATGCCGAGGACATGACGGCGACCGCTTCGCATTTGAAAGTCGCAAAGACCGTGAACATCGGGTTCGGCGATTTCGCCTCCGTGCTCGCCGCGACCGACGCCAGCAAGATCGTGTCGGCGGATGGCCGCCGCGGCGATGCCGAGCGCACCCGGACGGCATCCTCCTCGACCTTGAACGTGGAGGCTCCCGATGACGATGACGTGCTGGCTCCGCTCGAGGTGTACGACGAGGACGATGAATATGCCCGGATCCAGGCGGACATCAATGCTCGTCAGAATGCGCTCGACGCCCGCGCCGCCGAGCTTGACGCCCGCGAGAAACATCTGAACAAGAAACTCGACGAGATCATCGCCGAGAAGGAATTCCTGCGGACCGGGCTTGAGAAATCCGACAGGGAACGCGCCTCGTATCTGAAACAGAAGAGCGACCTGGACGTTCAGCGGAGCGCGATGGAAAAGGAAATGGCCGCCCGCAAAGCGTCTCTCGATGCCCGCGCCGCCGAGATCGAAAAGAAGACGGAAGCCATGAACAAGACGCGCGCCGCGCTGGAAGACCTCAAACATGAACTCGACGCATCTATGACCGGAAACAATATCAGCGTCGATCATACCGAATCGTCCGTCTCCATCCCGTACAGCGCCAAACTGCTCCGCCAGAACAACGGCCTGACGCGTTCCGTGCGCATTCTCAAACGCATCCTGATCTGCCTTGCTGCGCTCGTCGTCATTTTGATCGTGCTTCTCTTCGTGAAGGAGTCCGAATTGCGGCGCGTCCGCACTAGGTTGAAGAGACTCCCGGAATGTACGTATATGGCAGCCCCCGCCCGCACGGAGGCCGTCTCCGCTCCATCCGAGGACACCTTAAACGCCGAACCCCAATCCTCGCCGGAATCCGAACAATCCGGCGGCGGCTTATGACAATCGTGCCGAACGGCACAGAAAGAAAGACAACGAATATGAAACGAGTTTTGACCGGGATCCAGCCCTCCGGGATCCTTCATATCGGAAATTATTTCGGAGCGATCCGTTCGACCGTCCGACTTCAGGAAGAATGCGACGATGCGGTCGTCTTCATCGCCGACCTGCATTCCCTGACCGTCCAGCCGAAGGCGGACGAGCTCCGCGAGCGCGTCCGCGGCGTGGCGGTCGATTTCCTGGCGTGCGGGCTTGACCCGGAGAAGGTGATCTTCTTCCGCCAGTCGGACGTTGGCGCGGTGTGCGAGCTGATGTGGATCCTGAACTGCCAGACCGGCGTCGGCCTCCTCGAACGCGCCCACAGCTACAAGGACAAGATCGCGAAGGGATTCGCCCCCAACAACGGTCTCTTCTCGTATCCCGTACTCATGGCCGCCGACATCCTGCTCTACCACGCGAACCTCGTCCCGGTCGGCAAGGACCAGAAACAGCACCTCGAAATGACGCGCGACATCGCGATCCGGTTCAACCAGCAGTACGGCGATGTGCTGACCATCCCGGAACCGTACATCAGCAGCGAGGTGGCCGTGGTGCCCGGCACGGACGGACAGAAGATGTCCAAGAGCTACAACAATACCATCGAGATCTTTGGCGAACCGAAGGCGGTCAAGAAGAAGATCATGAGCATCCAGACCGATTCCAAGGGGCTGGAGGAGCCGAAGGATCCGGACACCTGCACGATCTTCGCGCTGTACAAGCTTTTCGCCACGCCCGAACAGCAGACGGAGATGGCCGAACGCTACCGCGCCGGAAACTATGGCTACGGACACGCCAAGCTCGCTCTGTTCGATGCGTACATGGATTTCTTCGCGCCGATGCGGAAACGCCGCGAGGAACTGCTCGCCGATCCGGGCTATGTCGACGCCGTCCTGAAGCGCGGCGCAGAACGCGCCGCCGAACGCGCCGAAGCTACGATGAACGAGGTCCGCAAGGCGGTCGGTCTCCGCTGAGAGACGGACCGGAAAAAACAACCACGGGGAACAAATCGCGGACGCCGCTGTCAATCAGGTTTTCAGGCGGACCGCTTAACGATAAGGAGACTTACGATGTGGGATTATAACAACAAAGTCATGGATTACTTCCTGAATCCGCGGAACGTGGGCGAGATCGCCGACGCAGATGCCGAGGCCGAAGTCGGCAACATGACCTGCGGCGACGCCCTCAGGATATTCCTCAAGATCGACGAATCCACCCATAAGATCCTGGATGCCAAGTTCAAGACCTTCGGCTGCGCCAGCGCCATCGCCAGCTCGTCCATCCTGACCGAGATCGTGATCGGCATGACGGTCGAGGAGGCCGCGCGCGTCACCAACCGCGACATCGTGGACCGTCTCGGCGAACTCCCCGAAGAGAAGATGCACTGCTCCGTGATGGGCATGGAGGCGCTTCAGGCCGCCCTCGGCGAATACGCGAAGAAGCACGGCCTCACGCTTCCCGAAGTGAAGAACGACGACCCGGACGACCATGAAGGCCGCATCGTCTGCAAGTGCTTCGGCGTGACCGATGCGAAGATCCGCAAGGTCGTCCGCCTGAACCACCTCACCACCGTTGCCCAGGTGACCGAGTACACCAAGGCCGGCGGCGCCTGCGGGACATGCCTCGACCAGATCCAGCAGATCCTTGACGAGATCAACCATACGGCCCATGCGCCCGCCGAGATGGAAAAGCCGCAGCCCGGTTCCTTCGATTCCCTGTCGCCCGTCAAGAAGGCGTTGAAGGTGCAGGAAGTGATCGACAAGGAGATCAAGCCCGCGCTCGAACGCGACGGCGGCAGCATCGAGCTGATCGACCTCGACGGCGATGTCGTGAAAGTCTCCCTCCGCGGCGTCTGCGCGACCTGCCCGAACTCCAAGCTGACCCTGCGGAAACTCGTGCAGGGCAAGCTCCACGAATTTCTGTCCGACCGGCTCGTGGTCGAGGAGGCGTGACATGAAAGGCGAAGAACGCGTCATCTATCTGGACAACAACGCCACCACGCGCACCGCGCCGGAGGCCGTTGCCGCCATGCTGCCGTATTTCTCCGAATACTACGGCAACGCATCCAGCATCCATAAATTCGGCGGCCGCCTGGCGAAGGTGGTCGAGGAAGGCCGCGCGAAAGTCGCCGGATTCCTCGGCGCCGATCCGAGCGAGATCATCTTCACGTCCTGCGGGACCGAGGGCGACAACGCCGCCATCCTGAGCGCGCTGGACGTTTGCCCGGTCCGCCGCCGCAAGATCGTGATCTCCACGGTCGAGCACCCCGCCATCCTCAACCTCGGCAAGGACCTCGAACGCCGCGGATATACCGTGGTGAAGATCCCCGTCGACAGCCTCGGCCGCCTCGACATGGACCGCGCCCGCGAAATGATCGACGAGCAGACCGCGGTCGTCTCCGTGATGTGGGCGAACAACGAGACCGGCAACCTGTACCCGGTGGAAGCGCTCGCCGAGCTGGCGCACCGCGCCGGGGCGCTCTTCCACACGGACGCCGTCCAGGCCGCCGGAAAGATCCCGTTCAAGCTCCGCGACATGAACATCGACATGCTCAGCGTGTCCGGTCACAAATTCCATGCCCCGAAGGGCATCGGCGCCCTGTACGTGCGCCGCGGCGTGCGGTTCCGTCCGTTCGTTGTCGGCGGCCATCAGGAACGCGGACGCCGCGCCGGGACGGAGAACGTGCCGTACATCGTGGGCATGGGCGTTGCCGCCGAGCTGGCCATGGCGAACTTCGAAACGGAAAACAACTATGTCCGCAAGCTCCGCGACGACCTGCACAACCGCCTGATCGCGGCGATCCCGAGCGTCCGCGTGAACGGCGACGTGGAACACCGCCTGCCGAACACCACCAACCTGTCGTTCGAATACATCGAGGGCGAATCCATCCTGATGCACATGGACATCCACGGCATCTGCGCCTCCAGCGGCAGCGCCTGCACGACCGGAAGCCTGGAGCCTTCGCACGTGATGCGCGCCATGGGCGTGCCGTATACCGCGGCGCACGGCGCGATCCGCTTCAGCTTCTCCCGCTACAACACGCAGGAGGACGTGGACACGGTCGTGGAAGTCCTGCCCGGCATCATCGAGAAGATCCGCGCGATCTCCCCGTACTGGGCGGATTTCGTGGCGAAACTCTGAAAAAACGAAAAAAAACGGCAAATCGGTTTGACAAAACGAAAACCCGCATATAAATTACGGGCGTTTTCCGAAACCGCCTTGCGCGAAACATATAAGTAAGGAGACTGTAACATGGTCATGATCTGCCCCTATTGTGATACGGAGATCAACGAAAAGCAGATGGAAGCCGAAGACGGGTGCTGCCCGGAATGCGGCGCCGTCCTGACGCAGTCCAACATCCTC
>JBGUKN010000046.1:0-48600 GCA_045114455.1 Victivallales bacterium | reverse complement strand
CACTTCGTGAAGCCGAACATCGTGAAGGCGCAGAAGCTCCAGAACAACGGCGACGTGATCTCCCTGGTCCGCAAGAACGCCTCCGGCGCGATCCGCCTCGGCATCGACCTCAACGGCGGCGCCGAATTCCTCCTGCACCTTCAGGCCGACGAGAAGGCGCAGGGCGCGCAGTTCGAAACGTTCCGCGACAACGCCATCGAAACGCTCCGCAAGCGCCTGGAAGCGCAGAACTACTTCGAAACGGAAATTTCCCCCGCCGGCCAGGAATTCGTCTCCGTGCGTGTTCCGTCCGTCAACTCCGACGACCGCGCGAACCTGGAGAAGCTGATCCTCCGTTCCGCGAAACTTGAGTTCCGCCTCGTCCATCCGAACAACGACGTCGAGGTGCCGAAGTTCATGGCCTACCTCGCGCAGGGCGGCGACCCGGATTCCTATCCCGATACCCCGTCCGAGGCGGAATTCCTCTCCGAGGAACGCCGCGACGGCAACAACCTGATTACGGACTACACCCTTGTTGAGACGACCGTCCAGATGGAAGGCGACAACATCAAGGACTCCTACGTGACCATGAACGAGTTCGGACAGCGCGAGATCCTGCTGTTCTTCAACAATGCGGGCACCATCCAGTTCGGCGAAGTCACCGGCAAGCATGTCGGCGAACGCCTCGCCATCGTGCTCGACGGCCAGCTCTACTCCGCGCCGACCCTGCTCTCCAAGATCGACGGCGGCACTGCCCGCATCACCGGCTCCTTCTCCCAGGAAGAAGCCAAGAGCGTGTCCGACGCCCTGAAGAGCGGCAGTCTGCCCTTCGTGATCACGATCGCGTCCCGTTCCGACATCGACGCCACGGTCGGCCAGGAGACCATCCGCAAGAGTATCTACAGCGGCATCCTCGGCACGGCCCTCGTGATGATCTTCATGCTGATCTACTACCGCCTCGCCGGCCTCGTGGCGAACATCTCGCTGCTCGTGAACACGGGCGTGCTGCTCGGCGCCATGGCGGCGTTCGACGTGACCCTGACGCTTCCCGGCATCGCCGGCATCATCCTGACGCTCGGCATGGCCGTCGACGCCAACGTCCTGATCTATGAACGCATCCGCGAGGAACAGGACGCGGGCAAGTCGCTCGAATACGCCGTGAAGACCGGTTTCGACCGCGCCTTCTCCGCCATCTTCGACTCGAACGTGACGACGCTCTTCACCGGCGCGATTCTCTACTGGCAGGGCACCGGCGCGATCAAGGGATTCGCCATGACGCTCGTCATCGGCATCTTCACGACCATGTTCTCGGCGGTCTTCCTGTCCCGCCTGCTCTTCGAGTTCTTCCTGATGCTCCCGCTGAAGCTGAAGAAGATCAACATGATGATGTTCCTGCCGCATCCGCACTTCGACTTCATCAAGTTCCGTTTCGTCGGGTTCGGCATTTCCGCCTGCCTGATCCTGCTTTCCATCGTCACGATCTTCGTGCGCGGTCGCGACGCCCTCAGCATCGACTTCACGGGCGGCACCCAGCTGATCGTCAGCTACGTTCCGAAAGACAAGACCATGGCGCAGATCCCGTCCGGCGACATCGAAAAGGTCCTGGAGAAGGAAGGCTACGACGCCAAGGCCACCTACAAGAAGATCACCGACGAAGACAACGTCGACGGCAGGAGCGTGCTGGAGCTCGTCGTGCGCGACCGCGGCACCGGCACGGTGTCCCAGGAGAACGCCGAAACGCTGATCAGCAAGCTCGACGAAGCGTATCCCGATGTGAAGCTCACCAAGCTCTCCGAGTCCACGCTCGGCGCACTGATCGGCGCCGCGTTCACGCGTTCCGCCATCAAGGCGCTCATCTGCGCCATGATCGGCATGATCATCTACATGGTCATCCGCTTCCAGTTCTCCTACTCCATCGCGGCGAACATCGCCCTGGTCCACGACGTGATCGTGGCGACGGGCCTGTACCTGCTTTTCGGCGGGCAGATCTCCCTGCAGGTGGTCGCCTCGCTGCTGACCCTCATCGGCTACTCGGTCAACGACACCATCGTGATCTTCGACCGCCAGCGCGAGAATCTCCGCACGCGCAAGGGCCTCACCTACTTCCAGATCGTCGACTTGAGCTTGAACCAGACGCTCGCCCGTACCATTCTGACCTCCGTCTGTGTCATGCTGGTCCTCATCTGCCAGCTGATCTTCGGAGGCGACGGCATCCGCGACTTCGTGGCGGTCATCCTGATCGGCAACGTGGCGGGCTGCTACTCCTCCATCTTCGTCTCCCCGATGATCACCGCCTACTGGCACAAGGAAGAGCGCAACATCTCCTCCGAGCGTCCGGACGAATCCCGGGACGACAACGGCGAGGCGGTCAAAGCCTGACCATTCCCGAACCGATTCCGCAAGACGGCATGCCCTTTCCGGTGTGCCGTCTTTTTTTCGCGTCCGTCCGTGCCGGTCCGTATCCGCTGCGGAATCAGGAATCTTTTCCGTCTTTTTTCCACGGTTTCGCGCGGGCGCGCTTGCATATCTTCATATTAGGGGGTATATTATATTACAATTCCCTCAACAGCTCAGACAGGATATCTTTTTATGCGCGAAACATTTCTGCCTTTTTCCAAGCCCTCGATCGAGGAATGGGAGATTTCCGAGGTCGCCAAAGTGCTACGGTCCGGCTGGATCACCACCGGCCCGAAGAACGCCGAATTTGAAAAGGCTTTCTGCGAATACACCGGCGCGAAATACGCGATTCCGCTGACCTCCGAAACGGCCGTGATGCAGGCGCTGTTCCGCGCGCTCGACCTGAAACCCGGCGACGAGGTCATCACGCCGTCCATGACGTGGGTTTCCCTGCCGAACATCGTTTCGCTGTACGGCGCAAAGCCGGTCTTCGTCGATTGCGACCGCGACACGCTCAT
This sequence comes from Victivallales bacterium, assembly GCA_045114455.1. Lineage (GTDB taxonomy): Bacteria > Verrucomicrobiota > Lentisphaeria > Victivallales > UBA1829 > UBA1732. The sequence goes on along the minus strand of JBGUKN010000046.1, from coordinate 45,706 downwards.
GGTCACGCCTGAGGCGGTCGAGGCGGCGATCACGCCCAATACCAAAGCCATCGTCCCGGTCCATTTCGCGGGCGGCGTGCTGGAGCTCGACAAACTCCGCGCCATTGCGGACAAGCACGGCGTTATGCTCATCGAGGATGCCGCGCACGCGCTCGGCGCCGAGTTCAAGGGCGAACGCATCGGAAAGCGCGGCAGCGTGATGTTCTCGTTCCACCCGATCAAGAACATCACCACGGGCGAGGGCGGCATGTTCGCCACGGACGACGCCTCGCTGGCCGACCGCGTCCGCAGCCTGAAGTTCCACGGCCTCGGCGTGGATGCCTACGACCGCCAGACCATGGGCCGCGCTCCGCAGGCGCAGGTGGTCGAGCCCGGTTTCAAGTTCAACATGCCGGACATGCAGGCGGTCCTGGGCGTGACCCAGCTCACCCGCGTGGACCGCATGAACGCCGAACGCGGGCGTCTGGCCGCACTCTACCGCGCCCGCCTCGCGGACATCCCCGAACTGATTCCGCTGGCGCAGCCCGCGTATGAATACAAGGATTCCTACCACCTGTTCGTCGTGCGCCTGGACATCGAAAAGACCGGCGTCACGCGCGACGACTTCATGGCCGAGCTCAAGAAGCGCAACATCGGCACCGGGCTGCATTTCCGCTGCGTCCACGGTCAGAAATATTACCGCGAGGCGTGGCCCGTCCCGGCGGGCGCCCTGCCGAACACCGAGTGGAACAGCGAACGCATCTTCTCGCTGCCGTTTTTCCCCGGCATGTCCGATGCCGACGTCGACGACGTGATCGGCGCCTGCAAAGAGATTCTGGCGAGGTAAGACAAGCATGGCAGGCGGGTTTGATCTGATGCGGTTTCAGAAGTGCAGCGACACGCTGATCCCCACGATGCGCAAAAACATGAAGTGGATTGTCTTCTGGGTGTTCGCCTGCTTCGTGATGTTCTTCTGCCTCGGCATCTACCCCGCCATCCGTTCGGAGGCCCGCTGGTTCGAGGTCGTCCGCGAAATGCTCATGACGGGCGACTGGCTGCATCCGCGCATCAACGGCCAGGCGTACTTCGACAAGCCGCTCGTCAGCTACTGGTTCGCCGCCGTCATTTCGAAGCTCGCGGGCGGGCATGTGACCGAGCTTTCCGTCCGTCTGCCGAGCGCGCTCTTCGCGCTGGCCGGGCTCGCCTGCATCATTTCCGTGGCCCGCAAGTTCTATTCGGAGCGGACGGCGTATCTGGCGGGCTGGCTTCTGGTTTCGACCTATTCCTTCATCTGCTGGGGCCGCCTCGCCGAGGCGGACATGGAGCAGACTGTATTCATCGTCATGGCCGTGACGGTATACCTGCATCACCGGGAGACGGCGTCCTTCTGGGCTTATTTCGCGTTCTGGGGCTGCTGTGCGGTCGGGGCGCAGACCAAGGGGCTGCCCGCGTTCGTGATCCCGCCCGCGCTGGCGGTGATCGACTGCATCGTCCGCAAGTCGTTCCGGTTGCACCTGAACTGGAAATTCTTCCTCGCGTTCTTCCTCGGCGGGCTCTGCCTGTATGCTGTGCCGTTCGTGCTGGAGGCCGTGATGTCGGAGAACTACGGCGCGAGCGGCATCGTGCTGGTGTTCCGCGAGAACTTGATGCGCGTGTTCAATCCGTGGGACCACAAGGATGACCCGTTCTACGTGTATTTCCTGTATCTTCCGCGCCTGATGATTCCGTGGACGCCCTTCTTCATCTTCGCGGTCATCGACTACGTCCGCGATCTCATCTGTGCCGTTGCGAAGCAAGGCACTGCTTCAGTGGAGGACTTGTCCTCCCGCAAACAGGGTCCAAAGGACACGCTGTGGCTCTTCGCCTCCATCGTGTTCATCTTCGTGCTGTTCTCCGCCTCGCGGTCGCGCCGTTCGTACTACATCCTGCCGATCGTGCCGTGGTGCATCCTCTTCACGGCGGCATGGTTCTCCGAACCGCATGAGAGCTGGACATCCCTGCGGAAGATCACGGACAAATTCTTCCGGCTGGTCGATGTGCTGATCCCGTATGCAGCGGGAATCCTCGTGCTTGTTTCCGCCGGGGCGGGGATATTTTTGATTTATGCAGTCATGTCCGGCTTCGAACGGGAGATGTTCCCCTCCATGTCAGCCCAGTCCATGGTCGACATGAATGGACTTGCGGCTTTCATCGCCGTATATGCTTTCCTGTTCGGCGTTTTCTGGCTGGTCTTCTGGCGGCGTTCGCGGAGGAAACTGCTGAGCGAGGGCGCGGAAGGCGTTTTCGCACCGTCCGACGACCCCATGAACCGCGTGGTCCCGCTCGTCGCGTTCGTGCTTTTCACGGTCTTCTCGGTCGTGATCCCCTCGCTGAGCGAAACGGAGTCGTTCGAGTCGACGGCGCCGTTCCTCCGCAGGACCGGTTCCACGCTGAAAACGATCCTGGCGAAGGATCCGGATTTCCTGAATCGCACAGCTTTCTTCGGTTCGGTCGGCGGCGCGGAACTGACGTACTACATGGATATTTCGGCGCCGGTCCGCGCGTTTTCCATGGAGAAGCTGGACGACACCAACCGGACGTTCACGGACGACACGGTCGACATCCAGGGGCCGGACGAGTTCCGGGCATTCCTGGCGGACGTCCTGAAATCCGGCGGCATGGTGATCACGCGCGGCGACTGGGTGGCCGAGCTGGAGGAAACCGAGGAGGGAAAGGAGCTGCTGGCCCTGCTTCAGAGCGATGAAATACTGCTCCTCATCTCGCCGTTGAACATCATGCAGGAGCACAAGCTCGAAAAGCTTCAGAAGAAGTCCGGCTGGCCGGACGACCCCGCATTGATGCGCAAATACAAAAAACTGAACAAGAAACGCGTGTACGTTTACTATCATCTTTCCGAATCCATCGCGCAGCCCGCCGAAGCGGACGCCGCAGAAGGGACCCCGCAACCATGACCACGCCCGAAATCGAACTCTCCCTCGTCATCCCGGTCTACAACGAGGAGGAAAACCTGAAGGAGCTCATCGCCCGCACGACCGCGGCCTGCGACAAGCTGGACTGCACGACCGAGATCATCCTGGTGGACGACGGCAGCGCCGACCGCAGCATGGAAATGATCATCGAGGCGTCGAAGAAGGACCCGCGCATCGTGGGCGTCATCCTGACCTCGAATTTCGGCCAGCACGCCGCCGTGACCGCCGGATTCCAGACCTCCCGCGGCAAGTATGTCGTCACGCTCGACGCCGACCTGCAGAACCCGCCTGAGGAGATATACAAGCTCCTGGAGAAGCTGCGCGAGGGCTACGACGTGGTCGGCTCCATCCGCGAAAACCGCCAGGACACGCTGTTCCGCAAGCTCGGATCGAAGATGGTCAACCTCATGGTCCGCAAGCTCTGCAACGGCAAGACCATGACCGACTACGGCTGCATGCTCCGCGGCTACAGCCGGAGCGTCGTGAACGCGATTCTGCTGTGCCAGGAGAACGGCAAGTTCATCCCGATGCTCGCGATGACCTACGCGCGCAAGTCCGTCGAGGTGCATGTGAAGCATGCCGAGCGCGCCGCGGGCGAATCCAAGTACAGCGTGATGAAGCTCATCGCGCTCCAGTACGACCTGCTGACCGGCACCAGCACGTTCCCGCTTAGGATGCTGACCTTCTTCGGGTTCGGCATTGGCGGGTTCGGCGTGCTGTTCGGCCTCTACGTCTTCATTCGCTCCCAGCTGGACAAGGACTGGGGCGCTTACGGCACGTTCGCGATGTTCGCGATCGTCTTCGTGCTCATGGGCGCGCAGTTCGCATCCATGGGGCTGATGGGCGAGTACATCGGCAAGATACACCTGAACGCGCGTTCCCGCCCGCAATTCTTCATCGAATCAATTCATCGCAAAGAAAATACCAACCCCCAAGAACAGGAGTGACACCGCATGAAAGCTGTCGTCTTCGCTTACAACAACATCGGCTGCATCGGCATCGAACAGCTCGTCAAGGCCGGCGTAACCATTCAGGCCGTCTTCACCCACGCCGACGATCCCAACGAGAACCTCTGGTTCCGTTCCGTCGCCGAAACCGCCGCAGCCCTCGGCATCCCGGTTTTCGCGCCGGAAGACGTCAACCATCCGCTCTGGGCCGCCCGCATCAGGAAGATGGCTCCCGACTTCATTTTCTCGTTCTACTACCGGAAGGTCATCGGCAAGGATATCTTTTCCATCCCGAAGAAGGGCGCATTCAACCTCCACGGCTCGCTTCTCCCGAAATACCGCGGCTGCGCTCCGCTGAACTGGGCCGTCATCAACGGCGAGAAGGAATCGGGCGTGACGCTCCACAAAATGACCGCGAAGGTCGACGCCGGCGACATCGTGGCGCAGGAGAAATTCGCGATCAGGGATTCCGATACGGCGAAGGACGCGCACCTGAAGGCCGCCGCCGCCGCGGAAAAGATGCTCGCCAAGGTCCTGCCCTCCGTGCTCGCGGGCAAGGCCAAAGGCAAAAAGCAGGATGAGAAACAGGCGACCTATTTCGGCCGCCGCCACCCCGCCGACGGGCTCATCGACTGGACGAAGGATGCAGTGTCCGTCCGAAACCTCGTGCGCGGCGTGACCCGTCCCTTCCCCGGCGCGTTCACGTTCATCGCCGCTCAGAAATATTTCATCTGGGACGTTTCGGTCGTGCCGCTGAAGAAGAAAGCCCCGGCAGGCACCATCGTCTCCGTCAGTCCGTTCGTGATCGCCTGCGGCAAGGGCGCCGTGCAGGTGAACTTCGCGCAGAAAGACGGCGGCCTGTACACGACCGGCGAACAGCTCGCCGCGGACAGCCGCTTCACCCCGAAGATGATCCTGACCAATTCCCCGATCGTCGGTCCGAAGCGCAAGAAGAGCGTGCTGATCCTGGGCGTGAACGGCTTCATCGGCAGCGCCATCAGCAAGCGCCTGCTCGACGACGGCAACTACGAGGTGTACGGCATGGACCTCCGCAGCGGATACATCACCGATCTGCTGTCCCACCCGGACTTTCACTTCTTCGAGGGCGACGTGCAGATCAATCACGAGTGGATCGAATACCATGTCCGCAAGTGCGACGTGGTGCTGCCGCTGGTCGCCATCGCCACCCCGATCGAATACACGCGCAATCCGCTCCGCGTCTTCGAGCTCGACTTCGAGGAGAACCTGAAGATCGTCCGCTACTGCGCGAAGTACAACAAGCGCATCATCTTCCCCTCCACCTCCGAAGTCTACGCCATGTGCGACGACGAGAATTTCGACGAGGACAACTCCCGCCTCATCCTCGGCCCGATCCGCATGCAGCGCTGGATCTACTCCTGCAGCAAGCAGATGCTCGACCGCGTGATCTGGGCTTACGGCTCCACCCGCGGCCTCAAGTTCACGCTCTTCCGGCCGTTCAACTGGATGGGCCCGAAGCTCGACTCGCTCTCCTCCGCCCGCATCGGCAGCTCCCGTGCCATCACCCAGCTGATCCTGAACCTGGTGCAGGGCAACCCGATTCTGCTCATCGACGGCGGCGCGCAGAAACGCTGCTTCACGCACGTGACCGACGGCATCGAGTGCCTCTTCCGCATCATCGAGAACAAGGACGGCCTCTGCGACGGCAAGATCATCAACATCGGCAACCCGGACAACGAAGCCAGCATCAAGGAGCTCGCCGAAATTCTCGTCGAACTCTTCAACGAACACCCGCTCCGCAAGAAATTCCCGCCGTTCGCCGGCTGCAAGGAAGTCGAAAGCGGCACGTTCTACGGCGCGGGCTATCAGGACTGCCAGCACCGCAAGCCCAGCATCCGCAACGCCATGAAGTACTGCGGCTGGAAGCCCGTCGTGCCCCTGCGCGAATCCATCAAGCAGACGCTTGACTTCTTCCTCCAGCAGGCCATTTCCTCCGGCGAATTCGGGATCAAAAAATAATGGTCACCTCTATCAATTGGATTCCGGCGGCTTTTCGCATTCAGGCAAATCCCGATTGGGAAGATTTTCGGTGGTTACGTTTTCAGGCAGCCACGCTCAAATCTTCCTGCATCGTCCTGTTTGCCTGTCTGCTGAAAAACCATCCAACTGAATTAATAGAGGTGCCCTGATGAAGATCGCCATCCGCGTAGACGTCGATACCTTCCGGGGCACGCGAAAGGGAGTGCCTTCCCTCCTGCGCGCCATGGACCGGCACGGCGTCCGCGCGGCGTATTTCTTCTCGGTCGGCCCGGACAACATGGGGCGCAACCTGTGGCGTCTGCTGAAGCCGACCTTCCTGTTCAAGATGCTCCGCACGAACGCCCCCGGGCTTTACGGGATGGACATCCTCCTCATGGGAACGGCCTGGCCCGGCCCCGCCATCGGTCGGCGCAACGAACAGGCGCTGCGCGACTGCGCCGCCGCCGGACACGAGATCGGGCTTCACGCCTGGGATCACTGCAAATGGCAGAACCGCATCGCGTCGTTTTCGCCTGAACTGATCCTGAAGCACCTCAGGATGGCGTACGACGAAATCGAACGCATCACGGGTAAGCCGCCCGTCTGCTCCGCCTCTCCCGGATGGAAGACCACCGACGCCGTGCTCACAGCCAAGGAAACGTTCGGATTCCGCTACAACAGCGACTGCCGCGGCAGCTCCATCTTCCGTCCGGTCGTGGACGGGAAACAGCTGGAGACGCCGCAGATCCCGCTGAATATGCCGACCTACGACGAACTGCTCGGCCGCGACGGCGTCACGCGCGAAAACTACAACGAACGCCTCCTCGCCACCGCCTCGCCCGACGGCATGAACCTGCTGACCATCCACGCCGAGGCCGAGGGCGGCATCTGCGCCGACCTCTTCGACGATTTCCTGAGCATGGCGAAGGCGCGCGGGATCGAATTCTGCGCGCCGGGCGACCTGCTGCCGTCCGATCCGTCCGCGATTCCGTCCGGTTCCATCCGTTCCGGCGTCCTGCCCGGACGCGAGGGCTGGATGGCGCTGCAAGCTCCATAAAACGCATTCCGGAGGCCATTGTGAGCGGTTCCGCGGACTACACGGTCATCCTGGCGAACGGCAGTTTCCCCCGCCGCAAATGCCTTCTGGAGACGCTGCGCGCCGCCGGACGGATCGTCTGCTGCGACGGCGCCGCCGCAAATCTGCTGCGCGCCGGGATGGAACCTGATCTTGTGGTCGGTGACCTGGACAGCCTCGACCCCGCCCTGCGGAAACGCTTCGGGAAACGCCTCGTCCATGAATCCGAGCAGGAGACGAACGATTTGTCGAAGGCGTTCCGCGTATGTATGGCGCGCGGTTGGCGCAATGTCGTGATCCTCGGGGCAGGGGGCCGCCGCGAAGACCATCTGCTCGGAAACGCGTCCCTGCTGCCGCTCTTCGCCGCCGCTGGGGCCGAGGTCCGCATGGAGACCGATTACGGCACGTTCCTGCCCGTGCTGAAATCCGCTTCGTTCCGCCGGCCCGTCGACACGAAAGTCTCAATCTTCAGCTTCCACCCGGAAATGCCGATCACGGCGTCCGGCCTGAAATACCCGCTCGACAAGCTCCGCCTGCCGTTCTGGTGGTGCGGCACGCTGAACGAGACGACCGCGCCGGTATTTTCGCTGACGTTCGACGGGCGCGCGCCGCTTCTGCTGTATTTCCCGCGCTGATCGAAAAAAACGCGCTGATCGAAAAATCCCGCGCCGGTCCCCGCGGAAAAAACGCGCGAACGCATCGCTTTTCCTTGCATTTTCCGGAGAATTATGCTATATTATTTACTTTCTTCGATTTTAAACCCCGAAACCGTAAAGGATTCCGCATGAAAATTCTCGTGATCAACTCCGGCAGCTCCTCCCTCAAATTCACGCTTTTCGACATGGAAGGCGGCAATAACACCGTCATCGCGTCCGGCCTGGTGGAGCGCGTCGGCACCCCGACCCCGAACCTCATCATCAAGCGTCCGGACGGTTTCAAGTTCGAGGAATCCCCCGAAGGCGTGAAGAACCACTCCGACGGCCTCCGCGCGGTCTGCGCCAAGCTCGTCGATCCGCAGATCGGCGTCCTGAAGAGCCTGTCCGAAGTCAAGGCCATCGGTCACCGCGTGCTCCACGGCGGCGAAAAGGTCACCGCCCCGGTCAAGGTCGACGAAGCGGTCAAGGACATCATCCGCGAGTGCATCCCGCTGGGACCGCTCCACAACCCCGCCAACCTCAGCGGCATCGAAGCCTGCGAGGAGATCTTCGCGGGCGTCCCGAACGTGGCGGTCTTCGACACGCAGTTCCACCAGACCATGCCCCCGGAGGCCTACCTCTACGCCATCCCGATGGAGTTCTACAAGAAGTACGGCATCCGCAAGTACGGTTTCCACGGCACCAGCCATCGTTTCGTGACGCTCTCCACCGCCGAGTTCCTCGGCAGGAAGCCCGAAGACATCACGATCATCACCTGCCACCTCGGCAACGGCTGCAGCATGGCCGCCGTCAAGAATGGCAAGGTCATCGACACCACGATGGGCCTCACCCCGCTCGAGGGCCTCATGATGGGCACCCGCAGCGGCGACATGGACCCCGCCGCCGTCCTCCGCATGGTCGATGTCGGCAACACAGCCAAGGAAGTCGACACCATCCTGAACAAGAAGTCCGGCCTCCTCGCGGTCGGCGGGATCGGCAGCGGCGACATGCGCGACATCGTGAACGCCGCCGACTCCGGCAACAAGGACGCCGCCCTCGCCCTGAAGATGTTCATCCGCCGCATCGTGAAATACATCGGCTCCTACTACGTGCTCCTCGGTGGCGCGGACGCCATCGTCTTCACCGGCGGCATCGGCGAACACTCCATTCCGGAACGCAAGGCCATTCTCGACGGCATCGCCTGCCTCGGCATCAAGTGTGACGACGCGAAGAACAAGGATTGCTTCGGCAAGGCCGGCGTCATCTCCACCGACGACAGCAGCTGGAAGGCCATCGTCATGCCCACCAACGAAGAGCTGATGATCGCCCTCGAAACCGTCAAGACTCTCGGCCTCGCCTGACCGAATCCGGATCCGGTCCGTTTCGCCTTCCCCCGAAAGCGTACCGGGGGAAGGGGGGCGGAAAGGCTTTTTGCCGCACATGACCGGAAGAATATGAGAGAGTAAACGGAGAAAAGGTCTGTTATGCTGACGTTCAATCATGCCGGAAAGATGGGAGACATCCTGTTTTCCCTCTATTTTTGCGTGGAAGTATCCCTCCGTCACGGAGACCGTCAGTTCGATTACAATATCCAGATCAACAAAAGAATGTCCGATTTCGGAAATGCTTCCGACGACAGCATCCTGCTTTCCGAAAAAGACGCGCTGTTTATCCGGCCCCTGCTGGAAAGCCAGCCCTATATTCATTCGGTGACGATCCGGGAAGAGCCCGAAAAAGGGGCTCTCGACCTGAATTCCTTCCGGAACCGTTATATCAATCCGTTCGGATGCGAAATCAGGGACTGGTATTACAACTTTATAGTTCAGACGCTTCCGCGCGAATTCTGGAAGAAAATCGTTACCGTGGAGCCGGATCCCGCTTACAGGGACAAGGTCCTGCTGACCCTCACGGAACGCTATGTGAACCGGGGGATCGACTACATGAAGCTGAAGGAATTCCGGGACCGTCTGGTGTTTCTCGGAACGGAGAAGGAGCATCAGACTTTCCGGAAAGAATTCTTTGATCTGGACAGAGTGGAGTTGAAGCCGGAGGACAGTCTTCTGACGGTGGCGCGGTATCTGGCCGGGGCGAAAGGCTTTATCGCGAACCAGTCGGGCTTCTTCTCGCTTGCCGAGCTGATGAAGATCCCCCGGATCCTGCTTACCCCGGATTGGGTCAGGGAGCAGACGGGATTGAATACGGCAGTCAGAATGGGCCCGAAGAACAATTTGCCGCTGGGCGGCTGGGCCAACAATGTTTCCTATACGCCGAAGATGGTCGCCGCGGTAAGGGAACTTCTGGCGATGTAAACGGGAAAAAGGACTGCCATCCTTCTTCCGGCTTTATCTGAAAAGCGCATTCCCCGGATCCTTGCATATGCAGGTGTTGCGGGCTTTTTTTATGATTCGCCATTTATACCCGGAACCGGACAGCTGAAGGATAAAACCGGGATTCGTCAAATGAAATATACTGATAATCAATGAAATGACGGAATGACAACGGAATGACGACGGAATGACGGATGCTTTATCCGACAGTTTCTCAGGGCTTTTTATCCGCTTTTATTCTTTTCTTTTTCCGTAAGCTTGAAAAACGTGGAGACCAGCTGTATATTTCATTGACAAACTCTGTTGACCTGCAGGTGCGAAATGGGCTGATGTTTACCGAACATTCATCGAAGCTTGCGGAGTTTTCGGTTTTTTCCGCAATTGCGCGGAAAAAGCATTAAGAAATATGCTTGCGGAGTTGTCAAATAGGAAGAACGGGTTCATCCGCACCGTTCTTTGTTGGTTTTCAGTCAGTTTGCTTTTTTCATCCATCCGCCGACGGAGGTCTTTATGCTCGAACGTTCCATCTCTCAGCATTTCTCTTCAACCGCCCGCCTGACCGTCCGGCGCGGTTTCGGGGTGTTTCTCCCCGTTTTCGCTTCGTTTTTCTGTTTTCTCTGCCCGCTGCGGGCGGACATAATCTATGTGGACGACGACGGGAACATCATTTCTTCCGAGAAGACCGAGTTCGACAAAGATGGAAACATCATCGTCGTCCCGGCGGAAGAAGTTGTAGAAGAGATCGTGACTCCGTCGCGCGTGTCCGAGAAGGATATCGTAAACGCCGACGGCGAACACCTCGACCTCAAATATGCCGGCATTTCCATTGAATCCAACGGGGACGTCGACAAGGTAGTGTTCCACCGTGCGCCTCCGAACGCGGTCAAGCTCGTGATCCCAGAGGGCGTGACGGACATCGACGGCGACGCGTTCCGCCAATGCAAGGACCTGGAATCGGTCGTATTCCCGAACTCGGTCAGCATCATTCCGTCCAATGCTTTTTCCTCTAAGGTGAACCGGAATCTGAAATCGGTCGTGATCCCGGCGCATGCCTCCATCGAATACCGTGCGTTCTATAACCTTCCGTCGCTGGAAAGCGTTACGCTGAACATGGACGGCGAAGCTGCCGCGCCGCCGGAGGATGCATCCATCGGGCACGATGCCTTCGGCTGGTGCCTGAAGTTAAAACAGATCGAGTTCCCGGAGGGAATCCGTTCCATCGGGAAAGATGCTTTCATGAATTGCGAACTTCTGGAGTCGATCATGCTGCCGGACGGTGTCGAGACCATCGGCGAGGGGGCGTTCAGCCAGTGTTTCGCGCTGAAAACGCTCCGGCTACCGGACAGCGTGAAGACCATCGGAATGTGGGCATTTCGCTATTGCCACGTTCTGGAGGATTTCAGGATGCCGTCGGGACCGATCACGATCGGGGACGGCGCATTTGGAGATTGTTATGCTCTCAAACATATCAAATGGCCGCCGATTCTGTCTTCGAACCTGCCGGATGCCTTCATCAATTGCAAGGGGCTGGAAACGGTCGAACTGCCGGACGGAATTACCTCCATAGACCTCGCCGCTTTTGATAATTGCCCTGAACTGAAGGAGATCAGGATCCCGGAGGGCGTCGAGACCATTGGTTTTCGTGCATTCGCCGACTGTCGCAAGCTGGAACGCGTTATCCTGCCTGCGAGCCTAAAAACCATAGAGGAAAAAGCGTTCATATGGTGTCCTGCGCTGAAGGAGATCACGATCCCGGAGGGGGTGAAGGAGATCGCGGCCGATGCGTTCCAGGGCGTCCCCTGCGAGGAATCCGTCCGCAGGCAGATGGCATCCCGTAACGCCGCTCGGCCGGGAGAACGCTGAGCCCTGCTCCTGCCATGTCATAACAATGAAACCCGAGGTCCGGAGCTTCCTTTTTGTCGAATCCTTTTCCTTACCGCCCTTGCAAAAAGGAAAACAGGCTGTATAGTAATCGTGCCGTTGCGAAGCAAGGCAACTGCCGCAGAGGAGGCTCTGCTTCCCCGGCAACCGCAATCGACCGAAGGAGTTTTTTATGGTGACGTGCACAGGATTTCAGCCGTGGACCGTCCGGCGCGGTTTCGGGGTGTTTCTCCCCGTTTTCGCTTCCTTTTTCTGTTTTCTCTGTCCGCTGCGGGCGGACATCGTCTACCTGGACGATGCGGGGAATGTTATTTCGTCCGAGAAGACCGAACGGGACGAACACGGGAATATCGTTGTCGTCCCTGCCGAAAAAAACAAAGAAGAGATCGCGGCTCCGTCGCGCGGGGCCGAGGAAGAGATCGAAAAAGCCGACCTGCCGGCCATGCCGGAACACAGGATCGCCGATGGTCACGGGGAACATTTCAACCTCAACGATGCCGGCATGGATGTCGTTTTCAACGGGGGAATCATCGACAAGGCGATCTTGCGCAGTGCACCGCCGGATGCGGTCAATCTTGTGATCCCGGACGGCGTGACGGAGATCGAGGTCAAAGCGTTCCGCCAGTGCAAGAAACTGGAATCGGTCGTGTTTCCGAACTCGGTCGAACGGATCCCGTCCAACATTTTTTACGAAAACAAGACGCTGAAATCGGTCGTGATCCCCGCCCGCGCCTCCATCGGATACAGTGCGTTCAACGGCTGTACGGCGCTGGAAAGCGTCACGATCGTGAATCCCGGCGACGAAAACGCCGCACCGCCGGTCAAGGGCGCAAGCATCGAGAACAACGCGTTCAGCCGCTGTTCCGCATTGCGGACCGTTGACATCCCGGACGGCATCAAGTCGATCGAGACATTCGCATTCAACGGATGTGCCTCCCTGGAATCGGTTTCGATCCCGAATTCCGTAAAGTATATCGGGCGGGAAGCGTTCCAAGGATGCCGCAAGCTGAAAACGGCTACGATTCCGGTGCACGCCACCATCTACGAGAAAGCGTTTTCCGACTGTATGTCCCTGGAGAGCGTCACGCTGACCAAGGGGGGCGAAGCCGCCGCCCCGCCGGTATCGGAGGACGCCGCCATCGGGGACGAAGCGTTCCGGTGGTGCATGAAGCTGAAGCAGTTCGAGTTCCCGGAGGGCATCCGCTCGATCGGGAAAAAAGCCTTCATCAGCTGCGACATGGAGTCGGTCACGGTCCCGGACGGCGTGGTGACGATCGGCGAGGAGGCGTTCTGCCAGTGCGCGGCGATGAAGACGCTCCGGCTGCCGGACAGCGTGAAGACCATCGGCAAATGGGCGTTCATCAACTGTTCCCTTCTGGAGGATTTGAAACTGCCGGCCGGACCGGTCGACTTCGGGGAGAAGGCGTTCTCCAGCTGTTTCGCCCTCAAGCATTTCAAATTCCCGCCCATAACATCCACGGAACTGCCGAACATTCTCTACAATTGCAGAGGCCTGGAGACGGTCGAACTGCCGTCCGGCATCACATCCATCGGCGAAGGCGCCTTCGAAGCGTGCCATGAACTGAAGGAGATCGCGATCCCGGAGGGCGTCGAGACCGTCAAGTACCGCGCGTTCGCCGGCTGCATGAAGCTGGAACGCGTTACCCTGCCCGCGAGCTTGAAAAACCTCGAAGGCTGCGCGTTCGGATGGTGTCCCGCGCTGAAAGAGGTCACGATCCCGGAGGGCATGAAATGGATCGCCGTCGATGCGTTCCGGGATACGCCCTGCTGGAATTCCGTCCGCAAGGAAGCGGAATCCCGCAAGATCAAGATCAAATACGACTATTGACCGTCCCCGAAAAGACGCCGAACCGGTGCGTCACTGCCCCGCCTGGAGGCGGTCGAGATACGCGCTGAAGGTTTCGAACGTGCCGGAACGCCCGAGGCTCGAAATGAGACGTTTCAGGCGCAGGCGCTGGGCTTCTCCGGCGTGACGGACGATGTAGCCCGGGATCTTCCACCGCGCTTCCGCGGCGCGTTCGTGGTATTCCCATGGGTGCGAATACATATTGAAGAATCCCGTGGCGGACATGGCGGTCTTCGCCATCGGGATGTAGAGCGCCAACGGGAGATTTTTGAAGGAAAGCCAGAAGAGCGGGAAGCGGACGACGGGGAGGGCGGACACCGGCATCTGCCATAGGCCGCACGCTTCGCGGAAGGGCTTCAGCGGTGCGGTGAAGTTGCTGTAGCGGCCGGGGAGCCACACGGGATTCAGGGAGGATTCGTATTCGTATCCGGCGTTCAGGATGTCCTCTTTACCGACCTTGGCGAGGCGCGCCATGCGGAATCCACGGACGGGCACGCCGATGATCTCTTCCAGCACCTCGCGGGAACGCTTCAGGTCGGCGGGCTCGAATGTCGTGTGGGAATAGCCGTGGGAGGCGATCTCGTGGCCGGATGACTTCATTTCGCGCACGAGATCGGGGAATTCCAGGGCGAAGGCGGCGGTCACGAAGAACGTGGTGCGTGCTCCGGCTTCATTCACGGTCCGCAGGATGCGCCGCGTGCCCTCGCCTGCGATGGCGAACATATCTTCGCGCGAAATCGTCACGCCGAACTCGGTCGGCAGGTCGAATTCCTCGATGTCGAACGAAAGCAGGATGCTGTTCATCGCTCAATCCTGCGCCGGGCGGCGCTGTTTCTTGCGGAACCAGTGCGCGGGCATGATGCGGAGGAAGTTCCTGAGCTCGCGGAACAGGATCCGCCAGCCCATTTTCGAGAAGGAGAGTCCGGGCCGCAGGGTGAGTGGGATGGTGTCGATGCGGAGCCCGCGGTCCCATGCGAGCAGGATGAATTCGGTATCGAACAGGAACGTGTCGACCGTGGTGTCCAGGAACGCCTGTTTCCCGGCGCCGCGGAATGCCTTCATCCCGGCCTGCGTGTCGAGGTAGCGTTCCGGCATCCCGAGCAGGAACCGGTTCAGGCGGCGCACGCCCTTCGAAATGAACTTACGGAGCGGATGCAGGGCATTGCCGTAGTCGGCGCCGCGGATGCCCATCACGACGTCCGCGCCGGAATTCAGCCGGTCGAACGCCTCGGCGGCGCACTGCCAGCCGAACGGGAAATCGCCGTCGGTGTAGATCTGGATGTCGCCGTCCGCCTGAGCGACCGCATGGCGCAGGCAGTAGCCTTTCCCGTGATTGACGTCGTAACTGGAAAAAATGAACTCGTCGGCGACGGCGCGGATGGCATTCAAGGCTTCGTCCGGGTAGCAGGACTTCGGCGATCCGTCGTTTGCGAGGATGACGCGCAGGGTCGCGCCGCGTTCGTTCAGGACCTGCCTGAACGCGGCGACGGATTCGAGGAGATGGTCCAGCCAGCCATCGTGAGGTTTATAGAAAGGAAGAACGAGGTCGGTTTTCATGGGATGCGGGGGCGGGGAAGAGGCGAAAATGTGTGGGCGTCACTGGAAGAAGTCGGGTTGGTCGGAATCGCCTTTTTTGCCGGAGGAGCCGCGTCCGGTCAGTCGATTTTTCGCGGTGAGGCCGAAGAGGGACCAGGAACGGTCGGTGGCGATGCGGCCCTGGGGCGAACGCATGAGATAGCCTTCCTGGATGAGGTAGGGCTCGTAGACTTCCTCGATGGTGCCGGGGTCTTCGCCGATGGCGACGGCAAGCGAGTTCAGGCCGACCGGACCGCCGTTGAAGTTGGCGACGATGGTCTCGAGGATGCGCTTGTCCATCTCGTCGAGGCCGTTGCTGTCGATCTCCATCATGGAAAGCGCCTTGCGTGCGGTCTCGTCGTCGATCGTGCCGTTGCCGCGGACCTGCGCGAAGTCGCGCGCCCAGGACAGCAGATTGTTGGCGATGCGCGGGGTGCCGCGGCTTCTGCGGGCGATTTCGAACGCGGCTTCCGGGGTGATCCCGACGTTCAGGATTCCGGCGGACCGCTGCACGATCTTCTGAAGATTTTCCGGGTCGTAATAGTCCAGGCGCGGCGCGAGCTTGAACCTGGCGCGGAGAGGAGCCGAAAGCAGCCCCTGGCGCGTGGTGGCGCCGATGAGCGTGAATTTGGCGAGGTTCAGGCGCACGGACCGGGCGCCGGGTCCCTGGTCCAGCATGATGTCGATGAAGTAGTCCTCCATGGCGCTGTAGAGGTACTCCTCCACGGCTGTGTTCAGGCGGTGGATCTCGTCGATGAAGAGGATGTCGCCGTCCTCCATGGATGTGAGGAGGCCCGCCAGGTCGCCGGGCTTCTCAATGACCGGGCCGCTGGAGGATTTGATGTTCGCGCCCTTTTCGTTGGCGATGATGTAGGCGAGGGTGGTCTTGCCGAGTCCGGGCGGACCGTAGAGCAGGAGATGCCCGAGCGGTTCGTTGCGCCGCTTGGCGGCTTCGACGTAGACTTTGAGGCGTTCCTTGACGCTGTCCTGACCGGGGAAGTCCTCGAATTTCTGCGGACGCAGGGTCTTTTCGACCGTCTCGTCGCGGCGGTTCAGCGTCGAGGTGATATAACGTTCGGTTTCAGCCATTTTTGACAGCGCGTCAGATCTGGACGTTGTTGCTGAGTTCCTGCAGCACCACGCCGGTGCCCTTGACGACGGCGTTCAGCGGGTCGTCGGCCACGAAGACGGGGAGGTTCATTTCTTCGGAGATCAGACGGTCGAGGCCGCGGATCATGGCGCCGCCGCCCGCGAGCATGATGCCGCGGTCCATGAGGTCGGAGGCGAGTTCCGGCGGGCAGTGTTCGAGCGTGGAGCGCACGGCATCGACGATGCTGGCGATGGGTTCCTGCAGGGCGGTGCGGATTTCCTGGGAGGAGACGCGGATGCTCTTCGGGAGCCCGGACACGAGGTCGCGCCCCTTCACTTCCATGGATTCCTCCAGGTCGGGCACCTGATATGCGCTGCCGATGCGGATCTTGATGTCCTCGGCCATGCGTTCGCCGATGAGCAGGTTGTACACACGCTTCATATGCTGGATGATGGACGAATCCATTTCGTCGCCGCCCACGCGGCAGCTGCGTTTTTCCACGATGCCGGCGAGCGAGATCACGGCCACTTCAGTCGTGCCGCCGCCGATGTCGACGATCATGCTGCCGGTCGGTTCCGCCACGGGCAGGCCGACGCCGATCGCGGAGGCCATGGGCTCTTCGATCGTGTGGACTTTCGCGGCGCCCGCGTGCATGGCGCTGTCCTGCACGGCGCGGCTTTCGACTTCGGTGATGCCGGAGGGAACGGCGATGAGGACGGTGGGACGGAAGATGCGCTGATAGGGCGCCATGAAGTTTTTCGCCTTCAGGATGAAATAGCGCAGCATTTCCTCGGTCACGGCGAAGTCCGCGATCACGCCGGCCTTCATCGGACGGATGGCCTTGATGTTCATGGGGCAGCGTCCCAGCATGCGTTTCGCCTCGGCGCCCACGCTTACGACCACATTCTCCTTGATCGCGACGACGGACGGTTCGTTCAGCACGACGCCATGGTCCTTGACATAGACCAGGCAGTTCGCGGTGCCCAGGTCGATGCCGATATCGCTCGAAAAGAATTTTGAAAATCTGAACTTCATTTTTGTGGTCTCCGATGGTTTCCGTTCTCAGGCCGCATCATCTATATCCATAATTTAGCCTGCGTTTTCAGGAAGTAAAGCGTTTTTCCGTTTTTTTTCGTTATTTTTTCAGACGCTCCGGCACATGTGTGTGGCGGATCATGTCGTCGAACGTTTCCCGGTCGCGGATCAAGGTCGCTTCGCCGCCGTTCACCAGGACTTCAGCCGCCCGCAGACGTCCGTTGTACTGGTAGCTCATGCCGAACCCGTAGGCGCCCGCATTCTCCACCACGATGAGATCGCCGGGACCCAGACTCGCGGGCAGGCTGCGTTCCTTGACCCAGTAGTCGGTGTTTTCGCAGAGCTGACCGCAGAGCCCCATGTTCGCCCGCGGTTCGTTTTCCTTGCCGTCGACGTAGATGTGGTGGTAGGATCCGTAGAATGCCGGACGGACGAGCACGTTCATGCCGACGTCGGTGCCGACGATCCGCGTATAGGACTCCTTCACGGCGTGGACGCGTCCGATCACATATCCGGCGTTTCCGACGAAGTAGCGGGCGGGCTCCATTTCGAGGCGGGGCGGCTTCATGCCGTATTTGTCGACAAAGGCCTTGAACACGTCGGCCGTCTTCTTCGCCGCGGCTTCCAGGTCCAGGGACGCCTCGCCGGGTTCGTAGGGGATGCCCAGGCCGCCGCCGAGGTCGATGAACTCGAAGTCGATCCCGAGTTCCCTGCCCGTCTTGCCCACGATCTCCATCAGCAGGCTCGTCACGAACGGGAAATAGTCCGCGTCCGTGATGCACGAGCCGGTCATCATGTGGACGCCGAACCGCTTCACGCCGGCTTCCTTCGCCATACGGTAGGCGGCGGTGACTTTGTCCGGGTGGATGCCGAATTTCGCCTTCGGCCCGGCGTTCGTCACATATTCGCCCACGTTGCTTTTGCCGTAGCCCGGGTTCACGCGGAAGGAAATGACCTCCGGCACGCCGAATTTCAGGAGGCGGGGAAAGAGACTTTCATCGTCGAGGTTGATGACGGCTCCGGTCTCGATGCCCTGACGCAGGTCCTCGTCGGAGAGGAAATTGCCGCTGAACATGATGTCTTCGCCGGAGATGCCGATGGATTTCGCCAGCAGGATCTCGTTGACGCTGGCGCAGTCGGCGCCGGCGCCTTCCTGGCGCAGGATGTTCACGATTGCCGGGTTGTTGCAGCATTTGACGGCGTAGAACATGCGGAAATCGGGGTAGTATTTCCGGAACGTCGCCACGGCGCGCCGGTAATTGTCGCGGATTTTCTGTTCGTCGTAGACGTAAAGCGGGGTGCCGTATTTTGCGGCGAGTTCCGCGACCGGGATGTCGCCGATTTTGATTCGGTCCTGTTCAAATTTCATGGAGTAGATGCCTTTCAAAGAATTAAAATCTGTTCATTGTCCGATGCCGACCCTCTGCCCGAACGAGAAGCCGGGCATGGCCGTGAGTCCCACGGATACGGCAAGATAGTTTTTCAGACGCTGCGAATACTCGCCGTCTCTATGGCGGGTCCAGGTCTGCCCCGTGCCGCATTCGGCGGAGAGATACCAGCAGTGGAACCGCTTGATAATGCCGACGCAGGCCCTTGTGACCAGGTTCTGGTCAATGTCGTACGTGCAGGAGGTGTAGCCGTGAAGGTCCTTGTCGATCAGCAGCGGGAACTCGAATCCGCCCCTGAGAGTCTGGGTGCGCGTCATCGGCGTATACGACATGGCCGTGGCCGTCATCGAGGAGAATTGGGTTCCCATGGAATAGACGGACCGCTGCACGAACGCGTCCGAATAGGTATATCTGGCATAGACGCGCCATTCCGGGGCGATTTGGTAGTCGATCGATGTCGTAAGCCGGTTGATCGCCCGGCTGGCGATGCCGGGACGCCCTACGTCTTTGTTGCCGCGTGTCACCGTATGGTCGTGGTCGTTGTTGACGCCGATGTCCAGAAGAAGTTCCGCCGACAGCGTGAGGCCTTTGAACGGTCTGAATTTGAGGATGGTGCCGAGATCGCCGATATGGTTGAACCGGTCGGAATCGTGGATGAAGAAATCCCAGTACTGTTCCAGAGACAGCCATTCGTGTATCTGGCCGTTGCGGCGCGTCTGCAGGCGGTTGACAATGCCTGTTCTTACGAAATGCTGTTCCTGAATGCGGTCGATCTCGTCGAAATAGTACAGGTTGTCCGCGTTCACCGTCGGCCTCGGGATGTATGTGTAGTTCACATACGGCACGATCACATGCCGCAGACCGTCGAGTCCCCAGAATGCGTTCTTTACATCCTGCCAGGCATGGTAGAATTTTGTGTTCGCCTCCACGCCGAGCTCGCCGACCACGCGGAATTTCGAGCCGCCCTTGGAATCGTAGTTCGTCACCCGATAGCCCCAGGGGATTCCTTCGACCTCGTCCGCTACGAACATGGTGGCAAGATCATCCTCGGTGATCTCCCGTTCGGACGTCCTCGAATATGCGGTCAGGCGGATGCCCGTTCTCGGAATGATGTTGATGTTCCAAATCTTCATCGGATAGTAGAGCATGTGGAGCGAGTCGAACCGCAGCGTATTGTAGTTCCAGAGGTCCCAGATGTCCTTGTCGGGCATGTAGCGTCTAGACCTGTTTCCCCAGAGGTCCTCCATGTCTCGGTCGAATCTGCGCCAGCGCATGAAGAGCGGCGTAAGGGACATTTCGCCCTGATAGTAGAAGTTCGCAAAGAGTTCCTGCCGCTGGAAATCCAGCCTCAGTTCCGGCAGGCGTTCCACGGTCGAATTGAAGTCGTTGATGCGGAGCGTCATGTATGCGCTGGCCGTGAACCTGTCGGCCTGATACTCCAGAGACGCGTAGGTCGGCGGCTCGTATTCGGTGCGGAAGCGTTCGGGGAAATAGTCGCGCAGATACTGGTAGTCGCTGAGCAGGTCGATCTGCATCCGGAAGTCCAGGCGGTTCGAAAAGTGCGTCAGGTTGTTCGTGCGGACTTCATACCGGTAGTGCGGGATCGAGAGACGGGAGTTGTTCAGCTTGTAGTCCGGATCGTCGGGAAGAAGCGTGTGATCCCAGTATTCGTACTGATTGCGGTCGTAGATGCCGTAGAACGAGAATTCGGTCGTGGATTCGGGCGTCATGAAATCGGAGCTCAGGCCGTATCCGACACCGCGTTTTTCGTACCAGTCCAGCATCAGGTTCATGTTCCAGTACGGTTCGTCCATGAGCTTGAAGTGCTTTGCGCCGCGAATGAACCAGCCCCATTCGCTCCTGCTTCCGAATTCGATTTTGCCGCCGAAGCTGGACAGGTCGGAGGGCTTGTACAGGATCGGCAGCCAGAGCACCGGAACGCCGTAGATCTGGAAGAAATTGTTCTTCATCAGGATCCTGTGGTCGCCCAGCTGGTTGTCGTAAAGGAAGAGGCTGTTGTTGGAGTCTCTCGGTTCGATCGTGGCGTCGTAGGCGGCGATGGCATAATGGTCGTGGTCGTCCTGAATGTATTCGCAGGTCGTGAACCGGGCTTTGTGGACTTTCACCGTGCCGTCGAAGAAACGGTCCGCGCGTTCGCCGACGCAGTAGAACAGCCCGGATTTCAATGCGAAGTTGGAAAACTGAAGGACTCCGGTCAGAAGATTGCCTGCCGCACGTTCGGCATGGATGACCGAGGATTCCACCACGATCTCAACTTCCGCGCTCTGCTCGCCGAGGTCGTTCACGACATACCGGAGCAGCGTCACGCGTGCATGCGGATCCTGCAAAAGCTCTTCGTATTGGTCTATCGTCATAGTCCGCACGGTGGTCGTCAGGATGGCAAACGTGACGTTTCCCGCCGCCTCAATGTCGTAAAGGTCGGAATCCATGTTCACGACGATCTTGTCGGCGGAGATCTCGATGCCGGGCGCCTGGACCACGGCGTTTCCGCGCGCCACGAGGTTGTCCCCGACGAATTCGTAGGAGTCCGCGGCCGCGTCAAATCCCTCAGGCAGTTTCGATACCTTCTCGAAGTCCGACACGCCGACCAGGTCCTGTGAAATGGACATTTTTGGCGGCGTGTAACTTCGTTGGCCGAATGCATCCGCCGCGTCCAGCAGCAGGAACAGGGCGGTCATGGCGCAGATGATGTATGTCCGAATATGGTTCAACGGTCTTTCTCCGAAAAATAAGCAGAATTGAGTTGTCAACGATGTTCAAGTAGAAATATACCACGGAATCGGGGAAAATGCAATCAAAAAACGGAAATCTTTTCCACTTATTTTAAAAAACCGTAGACCGTTTCTTCCGGGCAAATGCGATCTCAAAAAAAAGAATCCGAACTTTCTACCCGGAAATTTGCTTTTTTTCATACGGATGCTATAGTAATAAAACTAAATAGCAGATATCGTCTTTTGGTCTCAATTTGGAAAGGGTTTTTGTCATGCCGGATGAAGTTGCTGTTGTTTTGTTGGTCCTTCTTCTGCTGGCTGTTGTCGGTTTTCTTCCCATTGTCAGCCTGATCCTTCTGATCGGATGCAATTCGAAGCTGAAAGATATTTCCTTCCGGCTGAAAGCGATTGAGACGGCGATGAAAGACGGTGCGCCCGCCAAACGGCCCGCATCTCCGTCGAAGCCGGAGGTCAGGATTCCGGTCCCCGGCACGACGGAGACCAAAACGGTTCCCGGATTTCTTTTGTCAAATCAGCCTGCGGCGGTTTCTCCTCAAAAACCGCCGGAAATCAAACCGGAAGTCAAGTCCGCGGATTCTGCCGTGCCTGTTGTCAAGCCGGAAATCAAGCCGGAAATCAAGCCGGAAATCAAGCTGGAAGTCAAATCCGCGCCCCTTTCCGCGGAGCCCCCGGCGCAGAGTTCTTCTCCCGCCGGACCGGAACATGCCGGTACGGAAGCGACAAAACCGGCGATCCCCCAGCCGCCGCCGAAACCAGTTCAACCGGACCGCAAGCCGGACGTTGCAGCCGCTCGCGAATCCGGGGCATTCGATGCGGAATTCCAGCCGAACGTCAGGGGGAAGGTCAGCGCAGTCCCGCCTCCTCCCGCTCCGAAACGCTCCGCCATCGAGGAGCGCACTGCCCAGGTGCTGTCGAGGCTGTGGCAGTGGCTGATCGTCGGGGAGGAATACCGCAAGGGCGGCATGTCGAAGGAATACGCGGTGGCGACGACCTGGATGCTCCGCGCGGCGATGCTGCTTCTGATCTTCGGACTGGCGTATTTCATCAAATATACACACGATCGTAATCTGCTGCCGCCGGAACTCCGCTTGTCCGTGGCGGCCCTGTTCACGATGGTCCTGCTCGGGATCGGATGTCGCCTGCTGAGGGGCGCGAAATACCGGATCTTCGGCACGGCGCTTGCCGGGGCCGGGTTCTCCGGGCTGTATCTGTGCGTGTTCGCGAGCGTTTCGGTGTATCATCTGATGAGCCCATGGGTCGGACTGGCCGGCCTCGTCGTCGTGACTGCCGCGGGCGTCGCGCTGGCACTGCGGTTCGACTCCATCATCCTGGCCGTGCTGGCGGTCTGCGGCGGGTATCTGGCTCCGGTCCTGATGGACACCGGGTCGCGCAATCTCGCCGGACTCTTCGGCTACATGCTGATCCTGGTCGTCGGCTCGCTCATCATCGCCCGGATGCGTTCCTGGCAGCCGGTCAACATTCTGTCGTTCCTGTTCACCTGGGGTATTTATACCCTCTCAGAGCCGTTCCCGCAGGACGGCAGTTTCAACACGCCCATGACCGTTTCGTCGAACTGGCTTCAGATCGCGGACAGCGTGAACCGGAATTATGCGATCGCCCTGACCGCCGGAGCGCTGTTCTTCCTGGCGTTCTGCGTGCAGACGGTCGCGTTCAACCTGTTCACGAAACGGAAGGTGTCGCTGCTGGAACTCGGATTCGCCGCGCTGAACGGCATCGTGTTCCTGTCGCTAGCGATCCCGCCGACGATCTGCATCTACGGACGCCAATATGCCGCCGCGATCACGTTCGGCGGGGCGCTTGTCTACCTGGTCCAGATCGCGCTGCTGATCCGCGTGAAGCAGGAGGACCGCAACCTGCTGCTGACCCTGCTGGTGTTCTCCTGCGGTCTGATCGCCCTGACGTTCCCGCTGCTGCTGAACCAGGACCATCTGGCGGTGGCGTGGTCGGCGCAGGCGGCGGCGATGCTGTATATCGCATGCCGGACGCGCTCCGTGATCCTGCTGCGCCTGAGCTATGTCGTCTACATGGTCGCCGCGGTGCGCCTGCTGGGATTCGACCTTTCGCGCGGATACTGGCGTCATGCCGTCGGGTTCTGGACGCGCCTGCTGAACTTCGGCTCCTACACTGCCGCTCTCACGGGCGCCTTCTTCCTGCTGAAACGGTACGGCGCGGAGCTGGTGTCCGCACCGGATGAAAACGTTCCTGCGTACGGCGAACCGCGCCCCGTTTATTCCCTTCCGTCGAAAATCATGTTCTGGTGCGCGTTCGCGGTGAGCTTCATCCTGATCGCGGGCGAGTTCACGTATTTGGAGCACCTGAAAGTCGGAGGCGTCGTCGCGACGGCCGCCGTGTACCTGCTGCTTCTGTCGCTGATCCCGAGGCTGTTCCGGGAGAATGTCGCCGGCATCATATCGGCGGGCGCGTTCCTGCTCGTCCTGTTCCTGGTCTACGTCGTCTTCTCGTGGCATTCCGGTGGCCACTCCGTGTATGACTCGCTCTGGCGGTTCTTCCCGAACCTTCTGGCCGTGACCTCGCTGGTCTTCGCCGGACTGCTCTTCGGGAGTTTCGGCGGCGGGAAAGACGAGGAATCGGACGGGAAGACGGCCAAAAAAGCCTGCTCCGCCGAAAGCTTCTTCATCCTGAGCGCGATCGTCCTGTGGTTCGTCTACAGCACGGACGAAACGTACTTCCTGGTCGGGCTGTATGGCTCGCACGACGGCGCGCGGATCGCGGTTTCGCTGCTCTGGGGCATATACGCGTTCGCGCTCCTCGCGTTTGGCATCCTCCGCAAGAAGAAAGTCGTCCGCATCCCGGCGCTGGTCCTCTTCGCCGTTACCGTCCTGAAAATATTCTTCCACGATCTGGCGGGGACGCCCGCGCTGTACCGGATCGCGGGCTGCATGATCACCGGCGCGGTGCTTGTCGCCGGGGCCTGGCTGTATGCCAGGTTCGCACAGAAAGGAGACGCTTCCGATGAAACCCGTCTGTAATAACCTCAAACTCCTGACCGCCGCAGTATGCTTCCTGCTCGCGGCCGCGACCGGATTCTCCGACGAGGAGAAGACCTCCGCGTTCCCGTTCTACAAGGATATTATCCTTCCCGAGACTCCGAAGGATGTCTCCGTCTTCACGATTGATGCCGACATCTACCGCGAGACGCCGCAGATCCCGAACGATATCCGCATCGTCGGCCCGGACGGAGACTTCTGCCCGTTCATCGTCAGTGAGGAGATGCGCCTTGATCAGGAATGGGAAAGCGAATCGGTTTTTCCCGCGAGAATTACCGACTTCGAAACGCTCCCGGACGGATCCGTGCGGATTTCGGCAAGTCTGAACCAGGGCATCGCGGATTCCGCGCGGGTCGTCGGCATGCGCATTCTTACCAAGGCGAAGGACTTCGACAAAAAAGTGAAAGTCTTCGACGCGAGCGGTAATAATCTGATTGCCGAGGGGGCTTTCCTGGACTATTCCAGCAAGGTTGACCTTCGGAACGATGCCGTGCGGTTCCCCGCTCCGGTGAAGGAGTTCAGTTTCGTCATCGTCATGGACAACTACACGGAAATCAAGGAGTCGCCTCTCTTCCACGTTGTCGAGGGTGAAAAAAACTTTGTGGAGCAGGACAAATTCCGCGAATCGCCGAAGATCGACGGCATTTCTCTTCAGGTCGTGCAAAAGCAGAAGCACATGCGCCCCGTTTCCGTTTCCTCGCCAGTCGAAATCCTTTCACAGGAAAAAAAAGGCGAAACCACGGTCCTGAAGATTTCCAACAGCTTTGCGCCCCTCAACAGTATTACTATCGATTGTTCCGATGTCTTTTTCTCGCGGCCGTACCGGCTTTATAACAAATCCGGGAAGCTTGTTGCCTCCGGGACCGTCCGCAGGCTGGAAACGGCCTCCTTCCGTACGCAGACCTCCGATCGCGTCATTAACGTCCCGGCGTCGTCGAGGTCGGAGACCTGGACACTTGAGCTGGACAATGGCATGAACTCCGAATTGAAGGATCTTGAGCTTCATGCGAGCGGACCGGTCTATCAGATCCGGTTCCTGTCCGTGAAACCCGCCGCGTCCGCTGCACTCGGGGAAGGGTCTCCGTCCGGCTACAGAGTATTCTACGGCGGATTCGGTCATCCCATGCCGCCTTCGGATTTCACGGATGTCCTGCGAAGCCTGAAGGAACCCGTCGTTTCCGATTCCACGCTTTCGGAACAAAAGAAAAACCCGGAATGGAATCCCTCCGCCGCATCCGCTTATACCCGGGATTGGGGCATTATCTACAAGATCGTCATGGCTGCCGCCGCCTTCGCCGTCTTCGTGATCCTGCTCTTCTCCGTGAAGAAGATCGACAAGATCAAGGAGTGACCCGCCGCGCGGTCATGCCGGATTTGCAAATCCGTTTCGACAAAAAGCGGGAAGCTGCCGCAGACGGTCCACTGCAAAAACGCCGCGACTGCTTCCCGCCCGGTTTCCGAATTGGAACAGGATAAAAGTTTGACAAAGCTAACTTCCAGGCGCAAACCTTGCGTCTGTTTGGAATACTGTGTTCGGAGGAAGAAAAAAAGCCCCGGGACCATCCGGCGGACCCGGCCGGAAAACCGGATCCGCACTGTCTTTCCCCAACCCTGCGTATTCTGTTCATTTCCGGCAGGATGCCGATCATGGACAGAGCGCCGGACCCTTTTTCACATTCTCCCGTTTTGGACAATGGCGCGCCGTATGCCGGCGCACTGCGGATGATTCCGGGGCTTTCGGTGTTACGAGAATAATATATCACGGTTTTTCGGGATGTCAAGTTAGTTTTGGCTAAGTTTTTGAAAATTTTTTCGATCCCGTTCAAAAAACATCCCCGCTTGAGATGGATTTCCGTCATTTCCGCCTTTTTTTGCCGTTTCCGCCTTGACTTTGCTTTGGACGGGGCTATATTTTCTAAATAGAGAACGATACACCATTTGCTGAACAATATACCACCAGGAGGTTTGAACTATGAGAACATCCGTTTTGGCCATGATCCTCGCAGGCGGCGAAGGCACCCGCCTGGCTCCCCTGACCGACCAGCGCGCGAAACCCGCCGTTCCGTTCGGCGGCAAGTACCGCATCATCGACTTCGTGCTGAGCAATTTCGTGAACAGCGGCATCGACAGCATCTTCGTCCTGACCCAGTTCAAATCGCAGAGCCTGATGGAACATATCATCAACGGCTGGAACCTCTCCAACGCCCAGCAGCGCGGCCACTTCATCATCCCGGTGCCCGCCCAGATGCAGACCCGCGAACGCGAATGGTACCAGGGCACGGCGGACGCGATCTACCAGAACATGAACCTGATCGAGGACTTCGATCCGGATCTCGTGGCGGTCTTCGGCGCGGACCACATCTACCGTATGGACGTCAGCCAGATGGTCGACTTCCACCAGGAAAACAACGCCATCGCGACCGTGGCGGCGATCCCGATCCCGATCGAGGAAGCGAACCAGTTCGGCATCATCGAGGTCGACGACCAGTGGCGCATCGTCGGATTCCAGGAGAAGCCGAAGAACCCGATCCCGCTGCCCAACGACAAGAACATGTGCCTGGCCTCCATGGGTAACTACATCTTCAATTCCGCCGACCTGCTTGCGCTGCTGAACCGCGACCACAAGGCGGGTAAGACCAGCCACGATTTCGGCAAGGACATCATCCCGGCGCTCGTGAAGACGAAACGCCTCTATGCCTACAACTTCTACACGAACGTCATCCCGGGGCAGGACCTCTCCACGAAACCCTACTGGCGCGACGTCGGGACGCTGAAGGCATACTTCGAGGCGAACATGGACCTCCGCAGCACCACGCCGCACCTCGACCTCTACAATCCGCTCTGGCCGATCAACAACTACCACTACAGCCTGCCCCCGGCCAAGTTCATCCACAACGAGGAGGTGGACTCCTCCGGACTCCCGCGCATCGGCAAGGCCATCAACTCCATCGTGTGCGACGGCTGCATCGTCTCCGGCAGCACGGTGACCGACTCGATCCTGTTCAACAAGGTGTTCGTCCACAGCTACGCCACCGTTCACAACTGCATCCTGCTGTCCGATGTCGACATCGGCGAACACTGCCGCATCCGCAACGCGATCATCGACAAGCACAACATGATCCCGCGCGGCACGATCATCGGCTACGACAAGGCCGAAGACGAGAAACGGTATTTCGTGGTCGACCTCGGCGTCGACGAACAGGGCAAGCCGAAATGGCTGACCGTGATCCCGAAGGAACGCCATTCCATGCAGGTGGTGCATCCTTCGGCCGACCTCTCCCAGCTGGACGCCGAACCGGAAACCGGTGAAAAGGCGGACGGCGCCGGGGCGGCGAAAGCATAACCTCCGGAGAGACCGTCCGTGAACTCCTCCGGGGCATCCTCCCGCCTCTGGGACCGTGTGTTCGAACGGGTGCGCCGCGAACTTGGCGACGCGCCCGGATGCCACGATTTCGCCCACACGCTCCGTGTGCTGAAGAACGCCGAACGGATTGCCGCGGAGGAACCCCGTTGCGACTTGGACGCCGTCCGGTTCGGCGCGCTGCTTCATGACGTGGCGCGCCCGGAGGAACTCGCATCCGGCGGCAAGTTGTGCCATGCCGCGCTCGGCGCGGACAAAGCCCGGCGCATCCTGGAGGAAGAGGGCTGCGAGGATGCGGCATTCGTGCGGCATGTTTCGGAGATCGTGCGGACGCACCGCTACCGTGACAAGCTCAAGCCCGCCACGCTCGAAGCCTGCATCGTGTACGACGCGGACAAACTCGATTCGATCGGGGCGTTCGGCGTGGCGCGCGCTTTCCACTTCGCCGGACGCATCGGCGCCTGCCTGCACAACACCGAACAGGAGGCCCTCGCTTCGGAATCGTATTCCAGCCAGGACTCCGCCTACCGCGAATATCTAGTGAAGCTCCGCTGGCTCCCGGACCATCTGCTGACGGATCCTGCGCGGCGTTTCGCCGCCGACCGGGCGGCGTTCATGCGGGCATTCTTCGACCGGTTGAACGAGGAACAGGAAGGACGCCGGTAACATGATCTCCGAATTCATGGCAACCTGTTTCCCCGACATGACGGCGTTCCAGCTGGTCATCCTTGCCGCCTCCGCTCTGCTCGTGGGCGTGAACAAGTCCGGCATTCCCGGGCTCGGCATGCTCCCCGTGATCCTGCTGGCAGTGGCGTTCGAGCTCGATCCGGGATTTGCGACGGGCGTGATGCTGCTCATGATCTGTGCGGGCGACATCTTCGCCGTGTCGTATTACCGGAAAAATGCCGACTGGAAGATCGTGCTCCGTCTGCTCCCCTACACCATGCTCGGGCTTGCGCTCGGGTTCGTGACGCTGCGGTTCCTGCACAAACCGGAGCATCTGCGCATGATGATCGGCTGGATCATCCTGCTGCTCGCCGCCGTCCACCTGGTGCGGGTCGCGTTCTTCAAGCACGCGGACGTCCCGAGCCACTGGGCGTTTTCCGCCGTCGTCGGGCTGACCGCCGGATTCACGACGCAGGTGGCGAATGCCGCCGGGCCCGTGATGGCGCTGTATCTGCTGAGCATGAAGCTGCCGAAGGACCGTTACGTCGGCACATGCGCCTGGTTCTTCATGATCATGAACTGGACGAAACTCCCGGTGTTCTGTTTCGAGGGGCGCGTCACGGCCGCCGCCCTGTATGCCGTCCTGCCGATGCTCCCGCTGATCCTGATCGGCGCTTTTCTCGGCGTGCTTTTCGTGAAGCGCGCCCCGCAGCGGTTCTTCGAAGTAGTCATTGAGATCATCGTCATCGTTTCCGCGGTCAAACTGCTTTGGCCCGCCTCATCAGCAAAAATCCCCGAACCGGCGTCCGGCCAGACGGAGGAAACGGCGCCCGCCGAGCTTCCTGCGTCCGAACTGGAAACCGTCGGCGCGGGCTGACCTTTTTTCATTACTCTCCCCTCACCCACGGAGCAATCAACCATGGAACCCAAAACACTGAAAGAAAAAGAACAGACAGGCAGTGATATCCGCACGGCCGACCCGTCCGCGACGAAGTCCGCGATCAGCATCGCGGAACAACCGGCCAAGGATCCCGCTGCCCCGCTGAAGCAGATCGAGCAGAAAGTCTGGAACGTCCGCACGGCCGACCTGCCGAAGAGCAAAGCCTTCCCGCTTGCCATCGAACGTGTTCTCCTGCTGACAAGCAAGAATTTCGTCAAGAACAAGTGTGCGCTTCGGGCTTCCTCGCTGACCTTCCTCACTCTCATGTCCGTCGTCCCGCTCGTCGCGCTTCTCCTCGGCATCGCGCGCGGCTTCAACTTCGAGGAGATGCTCCGCGAAAAACTCGTGGAGAGCTTCGTCGGGCAGGAGCAGGTCGCCGAATGGATTCTGTCCTTTGCGGACACCACGCTCAAGGTCGCCGCGGGCGGCGTCATTACGGGCATCGGCGTCGGCATGCTGTTCTTCACGGCGCTGAAACTGCTGGCCAACATCGAAAGTTCGTTCAACGACATCTGGGGCATCAAGCAGGGGCGGCCTATGCTCCGCAAGCTCAGCGACTACATCACGCTGCTGCTCCTCTGCCCCGTCTTCGCGGTGCTTCTCCTCGGTCTCAACACCTTCGGCATGGCCAGCATCGAGGGCGCCTCATGGCTTCCCGGAAGGAGTTATCTGCTGGATGCCATCCGCTACGTCTTCCCGGTCGTGCTCGCCTGGGTCATGTTCTTCTTCCTTTACCTCTTCATCCCGAACACCCGCGTGAAACCGAAAGCCGCCCTCTGGGGCGCCGTTCTGGCCGGCACCCTCCTCATCGTCACCCAGTACATCTACATGTTCCTTCAGACGATCCTGACGAGCTACAACAAGGTTTACGGCAGTTTCGCTGCGCTGCCGTTCTTCCTCCTCTGGCTTCAGGCTACCTGGACCGTGATCCTCCTCGGCGCGCAGTTCGCGTTTGCCGTGCAGAACGTCAACTACTACGAATACTATCCCGGCGACTATCCGCTCTGCATGCATTACCGTTTCGTCTGCGCTCTCCGCATCATGAAGCTCCTCGGCGAAGCCTTCAACAACCGGACCGGAGCCGTGACCATCACGGAGATTTCCGGCAAACTGGAAATCCCGATCCGCATCGCGCGCGCCGTCCTGAACGACCTGATCACCGCCGGACTCGTGATCGAGGTCACGCATGACCGCCGCCGCGACGATGCCTTCATGACCAAGGTCCCGCTCGGAGACTTCATCCCGACGACCATCCTGGAACGTCTTTCGAACATCGGCGACATCGGCTACCGGTCCGAGAATGCGGCCGAGGCGGAAAAGCTCCTGTCCGACCTCTGGGCGGCGGCAAAAAAAGATGCGGCGAACGTCCAGCTGGTGGATTTCACGCCGGAAGCGCTGCTGGAAGCGGAAAAGGCAGCCGCATCGACGAAGGCTTAACAGGAGATTCCCTAGAAAATAACCCGGGGAACCACTTCTCCCCCGGCGTGAATAAGCGGCGGCATCCATGATTCGGATGTCGCCGCACACTTTTTATTTTTGAACAACTGTCCCGTGCTCAAGCGAAGCTGAGAGCACTACTGCAGTGGAGGACTTGTCCTCCATTAGCCGACGGTCAGGCCGGGCTCGCCATCGCCGTCCACGGTCACGAGCTTCAGGCTGTTCTCGTTCTTGGCCGCCAGGAGCATGCCGCAGGATTCGAATCCGGCGATCTTCGCGGGCATGAGGTTCGCGACCACGACGATGGTCATGCCGACCACGTCTTCCGGCGCGTACTGCTGGGCGATGCCGGCGACGAGCGAACGGATGTCGCCGTTTCCGAGGTCGATCTTCAGGTGGAGCAGGCGCGTCTTGCCTTCGATGCGCTCGGCCTCCAGCACCTTCGCGGTGCGGAGCTGCGTCTTGAAGAACTGTTCGATCGTGATCATGCCTTCCGGCACCACGACATCCTTGGTCTTCGACGCCTTGATTTCCTGCTTTTTCTGTTTTTCCGGCTTCGCGGGTGCGGCCTCTTCGGGTTTTTCCGCCACGATGCGCGGGAAGAGCGGGGGCATGTCGACCATGGTGCGCTTCGTGCTGCAGGAGGCGAGTTCGCCGAGCGACGCGAAGTCGGTCTTTGCGATCTCTTCCTCGGAGAGGCCGAGGGAACGGCGCAGGAGCGTCATCTTTTCGGGCATGATCGGGAAGAGCAGGCCGGAGACGATCTCGAGTGTCTGCGCCGCGGTGTACAGCACGGCGGCGAGGCGGTCGGTCTTGCCTTCCTTCGCGAGCGTCCACGGGGCGGTGCGCTCCAGGAACTTGTTGGCCTCGCGGACCACGTTCATGACGGCGGCGATCCCTCGGTCGAGCTTCATGGCGTTGAGCTCGCTTTCAAGCTGCCTGATGGCCAGGGTGGCCTTGGAGATCAGTTCCATTTCGAGCGGCTGGAGCGGAGGCGGGGCGGGGAGCGTGCCGCCGAAATTCTTGATGGAGAGCTTCACCACGCGCGAAAGCAGGTTGCCGAGGTCGTTCGCGAGGTCGGTATTGAAACGCTGAAGGAAGTCCTCCTCGGTGAACGATGCATCGTTGCCGGGCGTCATGGCGGCGAGCAGGAAGTAGCGGAACGCGTCCACGCCGTACTTGTCGGCCATGTCCATCGGGTTCACCACGTTGCCGAGCGACTTGCTCATCTTGCGGCTGCCGGTGAGCCACCAGCCGTGCGCGAAGATGGTCTTCGGCATCGGAAGTCCGATGGCGTGAAGCATGGTCGGCCAGTACACGCTGTGGGTGGTGAGGATGTCTTTTCCGATCAGATGGATGCAGCTGGTCCAGTAACGTTCGAAACGCGCCTGGTCGACGCCGTAGCCGATGGCGGAGATGTAGTTGATGAGCGCGTCGAACCAGACGTAGCAGACGTAGTCGGAGTCGAACGGGAGTTCGATGCCCCAGGAGAGGCGCGACTTCGGACGGGAGATGCAGAGGTCTTCCAGCGGCTTGCGGAGGAACCCGAGCGTCTCGTTTGCGCGGAACGCGGGCTGGATGAAGTCGGGGTGCTCGGTGATGTACTGGATGAGCCAGTCCTGATAGTTGCTCATGCGGAAGAAGTAGTTGCTTTCGACGATGGTGTCGACTTCGCGCTGGCAGTCCGGGCAGAGCTTGCCGTCGATCAGGTCCTTCTCCGTGAAGAAGCGTTCGCAGGCGACGCAGTAATAGCCCTTGTATTCGGCCTTGTAGATGAGGTCGCGGTCGTAGAGGTCCTGCATGATGGCGCGGACGATCTTCTTGTGTCGCTCCTCGGTCGTGCGGATGAAGTCGTCGTTCGTGATGCCGAGGCGCTTCCAGAGCTCCTGGAACCGGACCACGGTGCTGTCGCACTGCTCGATCGGGGTCATACCGTTCTTTTCGGCGGCCTTCTGGACCTTCTGCCCATGTTCGTCGGTGCCGGTCAGGAACCAGACGTCGTCGCCCGCGGCGCGGTGGTAGCGCGCGAGGACGTCGGCGAGGACGGTCGTGTAGGCGTGCCCGATATGGGGCTTGTCATTGACGTAGTAGATCGGGGTCGTGACGTAAAACGTGTTATTGCTCATATTCGTGTTCCTTTCCTGTGCGTCAGAGGTAACGGTCCAGTTCGGCGCGAACGCGCTGCGCCAGGATTTCGGCGGCCTGATCGACCGGGATCATTTCGGAGTCGCGGGAGGCGCGCGTGCGGAACTCGACCATGCCGTTCGCGAGCGTCTTCGGGGAGACGATCACGCGGAACGGGACGCCGAGGAGATCCGCGTCGCTGAACATGAATCCGGCCTTCTCTCCGCGGTCGTCGTACAGGACTTCCACGCCCTTCGCCTGAAGGTCCTTGTAGAGAGCCTCGGCGTTTTCGCCGGACTCGGAGCCGTTGGGCTGGAGCGCGACGATGTGAACCTGATACGGAGCGATGGACATCGGCCAGACCGGACCGTAGTCGTCGTGGTTGTCCTCGATGACCGACGCCATGGTGCGGCCGACGCCGATGCCGTAGCAGCCCATGTACATCGGCTTGGATTTTCCGTCCTTGTCCAGGTAGTTCACCTTCATGGACTTCGAATACTTCAACCCGAGCTGGAAAATGTTGCCGATCTCGATGCCGTGCTTGAACTGGAGCGGTTCACCGGTCACGGGGCAGGGGTCGCCCTCGCGGACGCACGCCACATCGGCCACCAGGCCGCCGGTCATGTCGCGGCCGTAGTTGAAGTTCTT
Organism: Victivallales bacterium; assembly: GCA_045114455.1. Lineage (GTDB taxonomy): Bacteria > Verrucomicrobiota > Lentisphaeria > Victivallales > UBA1829 > UBA1732. The sequence continues at coordinate 11,982 of JBGUKN010000046.1, read as the reverse complement.
GTAGTGGAATCCCTCCTCGTTCGCGCCGACCACCAGATTCACGGTCCCGGCGGCGGAGGGGTCGATCACAAGGCGGACCTTTCCCGGGACTTCGGCGATGCCGACGGGGGAGGCGTATCCGGGGACGGCGCCGCAGGCGCGGATGAGGGCGTCGTCGGCGAATTTGATCGCGTTGAGTCCGAGGACGTTTTTGAGCTTGCACTCGTTGACCTCGAAATCGCCGCGGATAAGCACGAAGATCAGCTCCTTGCCGTCCTCGGTGCTGTAGAACACCGCCTTGCCGGTCTGAGCGGACGTCACGTTCAGGAAGGATGCGACCTCCTCGATCGTCTTGGAATGCGGCGTGGCGACCTTTTCGAGCGGGAGCTCTTCACCGGTCCGTTCGAACTTCAGGCCGGACACCGCGACCTCGCGGTTGGCCTTGTAGCTCTTTCCGTCGGGCGAGAGGAAGATGTTGTCTTCGCCGCAGTCCGCCAGCAGCATGAATTCGTGCGAGACGCTGCCGCCCATCATGCCGGTGTTGGACAGGATGGACACCACATGCTTCATGCCGACGCGGCGGAAGATGCGTTCGTAGGCGGCGTGGAGTTCCTGATAATAGTCGTTCAGGTCTTCCTGCGAGGTGTGGAAGCTGTAAGCGTCCTTCATCGTGAACTCGCGGACGCGTATCAGACCGGCGCGCGGACGCGCTTCGTCGCGGTACTTGGTCTGGATCTGGTAGATCATGACCGGCAGCTGCTTGTAGCTGTTGATCTCCGTGCGGGCGATCTGGCAGCTGGCCTCCTCGTGCGTCATGCCCAGGACCATCGCCTTGTTGTTGCGGTCGGTGAACCGGAGAAGCTCGGCACCGACGGTCTGGTAGCGGCCGGTTTCCATCCAGAGATCGGCTGGCAAAACGACCGGCATCAGGACTTCCTGGCCGCCGACGCGGTCCATTTCCTGGCGGATGATGGCTTCGATTTTGGCGATGACGCGCTTGCCGACGGGCAGCAGGGAGTAGATGCCGGCGGAAACGGGCCGGACATAGCCGCCGCGGACCAGAAACTTGTGGCTTGCGGTGGTGGCGTCCGCCGGATCCTCTTTCAGGCGGCAGCCGAACAACTGGGACATTTTCATGGAAAATACCTCGCGGATGAATATTATATTTTAAGAAAAAACGTTTTGCCGGAAAAAAATAATATAACACGGCAGAGAGTTTTTTTCAAGCCGGGAACAAGCACGAAGAAAAGAAAAAAGTCACGGTAAAAACAAGCTGAGCGCGCATGACACGCCGTACATATGCGGGCATGCCGGGGAAAACAGTGGCGGATGGAACATGATTCGAACAGCCGGATCATCCCCGGACAGGAAAAAAAATCCCCCTGCGGGGCTTTCGTTTCCCGTTTCAAACGAGTCCGTTTTTTCCGGTTTGTTTGCCCGAAAAAACGGAAGAACTTCTTTTTTTTGCTTTTTTTTGACATTTCTTCGTGGATTTGACAATTTGACGTTTGAAAACGCGGAAAAAGCGTGTATTTTCCTGTATCGGTCATTCTTTCACACGGACAGGACACCCGAACCGCCTGCGCCCATTTCCGGCCCGGCCCGCGGAGAAAAGGAACTGCATACATGAGCGACGACACAAAAATCGAAGTGGAGATTTTCTGCGGCATGACCTGCTACATGCTCGGAAACGCCCGCATTCTGAACATCGGGGCGCATCTGCCCGAAAAATGGCTTCCGCACATCGAACTGCTGGTGTCGCCGTGTCCCGTGGACTGCGGGTGCCTGGACCTCGCGAAAGCCCCGTTCGCCCGCATCAACGGCCAGCTCGTCCAGAACGCCACGCTGGAATCCGTCTGCGCGGCCATTACCGAGATCATGAACAGGCAGGAGGCATGACCATGGAATATTCCAACAGTCCCGAACGCCAGCGCCGCGAGCTCATGATCCGGATCGCCTGCGCTTTTCAGAAGGGCACGCTCGAAGAAACGATCGACAAGCTCCCGTTCTATGTAAAACCATCCGGCTCAAAACCGCTTCACTGCTGTCTGGCGCATGACCGCGAGGTGATCCGCTGCCGCATCATGGCGCTTCTCGGTTTCGACGCACAGGACGAAGAGGACGACAGCCGTTTCCCGCACGAGTATCTCGAACTTCTATCCGCGGATTCCGAACGGCCCGAACGGCCCATCACGGTTTCCCGTACGGCGTGTTCCAGCTGCCCCGATGCGAAGATCGAGGTCGTCCAGAGCCTCTGCCGCAACTGCTTTGCCCAGACCTGCATTCATGTCTGCCCGAACAACGCCATCAACATCATGCGCGGCAAGGCGTTCATCAACCAGGAATCCTGCGCCCAGTGCGGCAAGTGCCTCATCGACGTCTGCCTTTACAACGCCATCAAACGGTTCCCGATTCCCTGCGAAGCCGCGTGCCCGGTCGGCGCCATCCGCAAGAACGAGCAGGGCCACGCCGAGATCGACTTCAAAAAATGCACGTTCTGCGGCAAGTGCTTCCGCGCCTGCCCGTACGGCGCCGTCATGCAGCGGTCCGAGCTCATTCCCGTGCTGAAGCTCCTGAGCGAAGGCCGTCAGGCTGTCGCGCTCGTCGCACCCTCGACGCTCCATCAGTTCCCCGGCGGGCGTGAGAAGCTGTTCAAGTCCCTGCGGAAAGTCGGTTTTTCCGAGATCGTCGAGGTCGCGGAGGCCGCCGAGACCGCGGCAAGTATGGCCGCGGGAGAGTTCATCCGCAAAATGAAGCTCGGCGGCAAGCTCGTCGCCGATTCCAGTTGCCCCGCGTTTGTCGAACTCGTGCGGCGTCATCTTCCCGCCATGCGTCCTTATCTGTCGTCCGTTCCGAGCGCCATGGCGCTTGCCGGGAAAAAGGCCCGCGAGCTCTATCCCGATGCGGTCAATGTTTTTATCGGCCCCTGCATCGCCAAACGGTTCGAATCCCTCTCCTGCTCCGGCGTGGACCGCGTGATCACGGTCGAGGAGCTCGGCGCGATCCTGATCGCGCTGGGCGGCGCCGAACTGGAACCGCAGGACTACATCCCGCAGGAACCCGACGCGTCGGAACACGATTTCTCCCGCACCTGCGCCGCCACGGGCGCGATGCTTGCCTCCGCGCTCGAATCCGAGCCGGAGCTTGAGCTTCAGGAGAAGTTCATCGACGGAATCAATGCCCAGACGCTGAAACTGCTTCATCTGTTCCTGTTCGGCAGGTCGCACGCCAACTTCATCGAAGTGCTCGGCTGCAACGGCGGCTGCCAGAACGGTCCCTGTTCCCTCTCCGTTCCCAACTGATCCTTACGGAGCTCAACATGACGACAGCTTTTTCCCGTTTCCTTCTGATCCTGTCCGTGAGTTGCGGGCTGTTGTTTGTTCCCGCCGTGCTGCGCGCCGCCGATCCAGCCCCGAAGACCGACGACGCCGGGTGGATCCTCCCCGGCGCGAATGCCGGGACCGGCTGGCATCTTCGCCTGAAAGACGCACGCGCCGAGGCGGCGAAGGACGACAAGCCGATCCTCATCCTGTTCACGGGGCCGGACTGGAGTTCCGCCAGCAAAAAGTTCGAATCCTCGGTCCTCCGTTCCAAAGAATATGCTGCGATGCGCTCTGCGGCGGTCGGCCTTTATGTTCAGCATTTCGTAAAAACCGATGCGCCGGAGGAACAGGTCTCCGCGAACCAGTCCCTGCGGAAGGCGCTCAGCGTCCCAGCCGTTTATCCGTGCACCGTGATTCTTGCTTCCGACGGGAAAAAGATCCTCGGGATCATTCCCGGTTTTTCGGATAAGAAAACGTATTTGGAACAGGTTTCCAAGGTTGCCGGGATCGCCCTTCCGGAATGAGTCTTCCGTCCGGGAGAGAAACCGTTTTCACTGAATTCCGATTCCCGTTCCGGCGGACCGTGCCTTTTTTTCCCTTTGTCCTTGACATGATTTTTGTGCAGTGATATATTATGGGCACATTTTTTCTATGAACAGAGCCAAACGGGCAACGGGAGTCCGTCCGCAGAAATAAGAAAAAGACAACGGACTGCCCGGCGCGATTCAAATCAGGAGAAACAAATGAGACATCAGATTTGCCGCTTTGCATTTGCCGCCGCGGCAGCGGGCGTCGGCATGTTCCTGTCGGCATGCGGCCTTTTCCTCGATACCCCGGACAGCGTGCTCGACGACGCTGAAGACGCTATTGCGACGAACCGCGCCGCATCCGATATCGAAACGGCGGAGTTTTTGTATGAATTCGGAGACGGAAGGACCGCTTCGATCCGGTATCAGGCGCCGAACCATGTCCGCATCGACGTGCTGGACGGCGCCCATACTGCGGTATTCTGCCTGCGGGGTGCGTCCGGGTGGATGTATGCGCGCGGCGAGGTGCTCGACATGACACCGGAGGAAATCGCGGAAATGCATGGCGCCCTGCTTCAGGCGATCCCGTTCAATGTGAACCTTCAGGATATTTTCGCCGACGCGGAGCTTCAGGAGCAGACCGAGGATGCCTGCGGCGAGGTGTGTGACGTAATCACCGCGACTCTCCGCCGCGACCAGGACATCCCGGTCAAGCTCTGGATCGGAAAGAACAGCGATCGGCTCCGTCAGCTCGAGTTCACCAGAGAAGACGGCATTCACACGGTGCAATATTTCGATTACCGCTTTTATGGAGACGTCACGCTTCCCGCGTTGATGTTCCGCTTCTCGCCGGACGGGGCCACGAAGCTCACGCTGGTCTCGTTTGAGTCGAATATCGAAATTCCGGCCTACGTATTCCGGAAGCCCGAAAAGCTGAGCGCCATGGAAGGAGGCAGATGATGAAGCATACCACCTGTTTTGTTATTCTGGCGGCGGCATTGTCCGCCGGCACGGCGGCATTTGCCGCGGATGCGGCTTCTGACGAAGCCAAAACGCATACGGTCACGCTCAGGAGCGGCAAAGTCCTGCAGGACGCCTATATCCTGGACAAGAGGCCGAACGGAGTCACGCTTGCCTACAAGGATGACTGCATGTTCGTCCATTTCTCCGACATGCCGCTCGAATACCAGCAGAAATTCGGCTACGACCCGATCAAGTCCGCCCGCTATGAAAAAAAGCAGAACGACTGGAAGAAGGCCGCCGCAAAAGAGGAAGCCGAACGGAAAGACAGGGAAAAAAAGCGTAAGTCCAACGAGGACAAGCACTACAAGGACCCGCGGGTCAACGCCCAGCAGCAAAAGGTGAGCAAACTCGAACTTGAACTCGAAGAAGCGAAAAAACGCCTTGAAACGACCGAACAGGCCGTCGGCCGGGACCGTCAATCTCGGGGCATGTCGTCCGTCGGTTCCGGCCAGGTCCGCGTCGAATCTCCGTGGGGCTACAGCGGCTCCATCCGGAGCGCGGAGAGAAACGGGGCTGTGAGAAAAAAGCTTGAGACGGAAGCGGACGCTCCGGACACGAAACGCAACAAACAGGAGCAGGAAGTGCACAGTCTGCAGCTGAAGCTGGAAGCCGCGCAGATGGCGCTAGACGAGCTCCTCCAGAAGAGGTAAACGCGGAATATCATTCCCGAAAAAACATGTCCGGTCCGTGAACGGGGCCGGACATTTTTTGTGGGAACAGGCTTCCGCGGGCAACCGGAAACAGGACGCCGTCACAGCGAATCGCGTACGCCGGGCGTCTTGCTCATCTTCAGGACGGAGATGGAAGGCGTTTCCGGGACGATCAGCGCGTCCAGTTCCGTCTCGTCCACATGGACCGTCTGGAAGACGGGTTCTTCGGCCGACTGGACTGTGCCGGAGATTCCGGCCGGATCGCGTCCGGGGACGGGTTCCGAGGTCCGGACATAACGGACGATCACGAGGACGATGAGCCAGAGAAGCGCGGCGGCGACCAGGCCGATGACGCCGAAGAAGACAAACGTGATGTTCCGGATGCGCTTGTTTTCTCCTTCGTTCACCAGGGCTCCCTCGTTTACGGATTCGATGAGCTTTTCCGGAAGCTCCTCGGCGTCCTGCGGCGTTTCGCCGTGCATCTTGTCGATCAGGATGTCGCCGTCCGCTTTGGAGAGGTTATAAACCTCGATGAGTTTGCGGACGTAGGCGGAGATATAAACAGACGGAAGCACCTTCAGGAGCTCGTCGCCTTCCAGTTCGACAAGATACTCCATGCGGATGCGCGTGGCGAGCGCGACCTCCTCCAGGGACATCCCGCGCGCATTTCGGATGGTCGTCAGCATCTGTCCCAGCGACTGGGACGGCTGAAGCGCGTGCGGAAGGGGCTTGTGCTCGGCGGCCGCGGCGGAAACGGAGCTCGGCGGGAATGCCGCCCGTCCCGTGCGCGGGGAGACGATGCCGGGGCGGGCCGGCGCGGGCTGTTTGCGCGGCGGCGGAGGCGGCGCAACGACCGGGGAATCGTCCGGATCGTCCGTTTCCGGAATCGTCTGTTCCGGCTCCGCAGAAACGGTTTCCTGCACGGCCGCATGATCCGCGGGGATTTCCTCCGGTGCTGCTGCGCCGGAATCCAGCCTGGCGGGCTGTTCTTCGGGCTGGGGCTGATCGGAAAAGAGATTCAGTTCCTGTTCGTTCTTTGCTTCGGGATCTTCTGGATCAGTCATGTTGCGATACCTCAGTCATTGGGCGTTTCCAGGCCGTCCGTGATCAGGATGGAACGTTTCTGTCCGCCGGGAAGCGGGGCGCTGATCACGTGGCGCTGTTCGAGTTTATCAATGATGTCGGCGGCCTTGTTGTAGCCGATGCCGAGTCTGCGCTGGAGATAGGACGTGCTGACCTGCTGCTCGTTGATGATGATCTCGAGCGCGCGGACCATGATGGGCGGATCGGTGGGCTCCAGGTACTTGTCCGCGGCGGCTTTGATGATGTCGGAATTCGCCATGCCGTCGACTTCGTCGTAGTCGTCCATTTCGTCGTCGTAACCGCCGTCGCGGCCTCCTCTGGCTTTTCCCTTGCCGTGGCGGCCGCCTTTGGGGGCTTCGTCTTCGTCCTCTTCGTCGCTCTCGGCGAAGATGCCGTCGTCGAACGTCTGCGGACGCTGTCCCGCGACTTCGTCGATGACCTTGGCGATCTCGGGATCGGAGACGTATGCGCCCTGGATTCGTTCGAGGTTTGCGCCTCCGGGCGGATTGAACAGCATGTCGCCGTTGCCGAGCAGCTTTTCCGCGCCGACGGCATCCAGGATCACGCGGCTGTCCATGCCGTTGCTGACGCGGAACGCGATTTTGGTCGGGATATTCGCCTTGATGAGGCCGGTGACGACTTCCTTTCGGGGCGACTGCGTGGCGATGACCAGGTGGACGCCTGCTGCACGGCCTTTCTGCGCAATGCGGCAGATGCTGGTCTCCACATCGCTCTTCGCGTCCGTCATCATGATGTCGGCGAGCTCGTCGATGATGATGATCAGGATGGGGATCTTCGGCGGGACCACCTCGCCGTAATCGTCGATGACGGGCTGCGGGTCCGGCGGACGGGAGTTGAACGCGGCCAGGTTTTTCGCCTTGACTTTTGCCAGCACCATGTAGCGGCGTTCCATCTCGTTGACGCCCCAGCGGAGCGCCAGCGGCACTTTCTTCGGGTCGTTCACGACCGGGGTGATGAGGTGCGGGATCGGGCGGTACATCTCCAGTTCCACGACCTTCGGATCGACCATGATGAGCTTCAGCTCGTCCGGCGAGAACCGGAAAAGCAGGCTCATGATGAGGGTGTTCATGCAGACGGACTTGCCGGAACCGGTGGAGCCGGCGATCAGCAGATGCGGCGCTTTCGCGAGGTCGGTCATGTAGACTTTGCCCGCGATGTCGCGTCCGAGCAGGATCGGGATGGCGGCGTGGGATTCGCGCCAGGTGGCGGATTCGAGGAGCGGACGCAGATAGACCGTGCTGGAGGCTTTGTTCGGGACCTCGATGCCGACGGCGTCCTTGCCGGGGATCGGCGCACGGATGCGGATGCTCTGCGCCTCCATCGCCATCGCGATGTTGTTCTGGATGCCGGTGACCTTTTCCACGCGGACGCCGGGATTCAGCGCGATTTCGAACTGCGTGACACGCGGCCCGACCGTGATGTTCGACACATAACCCGCGACGCCGAAGCTCTCCAGCGTCTTCTCCAGACTCAGGCTGGCGTCGCGGATGTACGCCTGGTCTTCCTTGGCGATTTCGTCGCCGTGGCGTTCCAGCAGCATCGGGCTGGGCAGATGATACTCTTCGTAGACCGGCGGCGGAGGCGGCGGAGGCTCATTTGCAGGCGCGGGTGGGGGCGCCGCGCGGTCAAACGCCTTTTTGTTTTCGGCGAAAGTCTGCACGGGGATTTCACGCGGCGCGGGTTGAGGCGCGGGGGCAGGGGGTTCCTCCTCGACGTCATCCGGTTCATCGGTGATGTCGGCCGCAGGTTCTTCCGGTTCGATGCAGTCTTCCTGCGGCTGCGGTTGAGGCGCGGGGGCAGGGGCGGGAGCGGAAGAAACGGGCGTTGCGGCGGGTTTCGGACGGGGCGGGGGCGTGACGACAAGTTCGTCCGGGTCGCGGATGACGGCACCCGGGGCGGGCTGGACGGCTCCGGGTTTCCGGGGCGGCGCGACGACTTCGTCCGGGTCGCGGATGACGGACGACGGTCTTTGCATCGTCTGAGCTTGCGGGCGGACCGGCGGCGCGATGATCTCGTCGTCTTCGTCCTCTTCGTGCTTTTCCTCATTTTCCGCCTGCGGCGTTTGGACCGGCGCTTTGCGGAGACCGAGGAATGCTCCGAGGGCGTTTTTGAACTTGGATGGCTTCTTTCCCGCCGGGGCGGATTGTCCGTCGTCGGTGGATTGTCCGTCGTCGTACTGGCGGATTTCGGGTGCGGATGCCGTGTCCGGATTCCAGACTTCCCCGTCGGGGTTTTCGGGCGTGTAGATGCGGCTGCCGCGCGTCACGGACTGGACATCCGGTTCTTCCTCCTCCGCCTTCTGCGGCTTCGAATCGGCCTTGAACGCGATCATGAGGAGCGGGAGCCAGTCGCGGATGAACAGGAAAACGACTCCGGGAAGCAGAAACGCCAGCGCGACGAGGATCGTGCCCACGTCGCCGATGTAGCGGCGGACCAGTCCGGCATCGATCGATGCGGTCTGAGGCGCCGCCAGGGACGCTCCGACCACGCCGCCGGGCAGCGCCAGGGAGGACTGCTCCATGCGCCCGATGCCCAGGTGGTCCGTCTCCGCGATGAACTGCTGCGGCCACATGGCGAACAGCATGGATGCGCCGAGCAGGATCACCGGAAGCGCCCACCACAGCGACCCGCGCCGCGGCAGTCCGGGGATGAACCGCCGGAGCAGCAGTAGAAATACGATCAGCAGGACGGGGTACGTCGCCAGTCCGAACGCGTAAAACATGATCCTCGCGGTATGCGCGCCGAGGAATCCGATCCAGTTGTGGTAGACTTCGGGGCCGCCAATGCCGCCTTCCAGCAGGGCCAGGTCCGTTCTGTCGTGTGATAAAATCGCGCAGGCGAACAGCAGGAACAATGCGGTCCGGAGATAATTTCCGAAATTCCACACGCTGCGTTCTTCCATGCCCTGATCCATTTCCATTCCGCTTCCTCTCCGTCGTTGCGTTACAGCATAACAAAGTAAGATAGCACAAATCCTGATTTATGAAAGCCTGAAACGGTCTTTTTCCCTGATTTTTTTGAAAAAAAACGCGGAAACGCCTTTCCGGGACCCGCACTGTCAAAAAAAATGCGTCCGAAGACCGGATTTTCGGAAAAAACGATTCGTTTTTGATCGGATTGATGCTATATTATAGCATAACATTTTCCCAATCCCAAAAAATCAAAGGAGCAGCTCCCAATGGGCGGTTTTTTCGGCGTTGTCTCGCAAGATGAATGCGTGGACGACCTTTTCTACGGGGTCGATTACCATTCGCATCTGGGTACGGTCCGCGGCGGCATGGCCGTCACCAATCCCTACGGTTCCATCATCCGGTCCATCCACGACATCTCCAACGAGATGTTCCGGTCCAAGTTCGGACCCGACCTGGAACGGTTCCGCGGCGCGAAGTGCGGCATCGGCGTCATCAGCGACATGGACGATCAGCCTCTGCTGATCGCGTCCCACCTCGGCATGTACAGCATCGTGACCGTCGGCAAGCTCAACAACATCGAGGAGCTGACCCGACAGGCGATCGAGGAACACCACATCCATTTCGCCGAACACAGCAACGGCGAGCACAACCCGACCGAGGTCGTCGCCTCGCTCATCAACACGCAGAAGACCATTGAGGAGGGCATCGCCTATGCCATGCACCGCATCAAGGGCTCCTGCTCCATGCTCGTGATGGCCGGCGGAAAGATCTACGCCGCCCGCGACCGCTACGGCCGCACCCCCGTTTCCATCGCGAAGAAACCCGGCGCGATGGCCGTTGCCATGGAAACGTCCGCCTATCCGAACCTCGGCTACGAGTTCGTCCGCGACCTCGGGCCCGCCGAGATCGTGCTGATCGACGCGGAATCCGCCACGCAGCTCAAGGAACCCGAGGAAACCATGCAGATATGCTCCTTCCTCTGGGTCTACTTCGGCTATCCCTCCTCCGACTACGAAGGCCGCAACACCGAGACCGTCCGCTACGAGAACGGCGCGCGCATCGCCGCCCGCGACGAAGTCGAGGTCGATTCCGTCTGCGGCGTACCCGATTCCGGCGTTGCACACGCCATCGGCTACTCCAACAAGAAGGGCCGCCCCTACCTGCGCGCCCTCGTCAAGTACACGCCCACCTGGCTCCGCAGTTTCATGCCCCAGGTGCAGTCCCACCGCAACCTCATCGCGAAAATGAAGCTGCTCCCCGTGCAGGACCAGATCGAGGGAAAACGCCTGCTCTTCTGCGACGACTCCATCGTTCGCGGCACGCAGTTCCGCGACGTCACGCACCGTCTGCTCGACCGCGGCGCGAAGGAAGTGCATCTGCGCTCCGCCTCCCCGCCGCTCGCCTTCCCCTGCCTCTTCCTCAACTTCTCGCGTTCGCGTTCCGTGATGGACCTCGCAGCCCGCCGCATCATCGCCGAGCTCGAGGGCGGCGAACCCACGCCGGAAATCCTGCGCGAATACATCACCGCGGGCACGCCGCGCTATGAACGCATGGTCGAGAAGATCCGCCAGAAACTCGGTCTCACCACCCTGAAATACCAGACCATCGACCAGCTCGTCGAGGCCATCGGACTTCCGAAGTGCAAGCTCTGCACGTTCTGCTTCGACGGCTGCGATCCGACCGGCTGCGCCAAGTGGATCGGCTGCGCCTGCCCCTCGGACGGGTCCGCCGCCCAACCTGAACCGAAAAAAGATTGACCCGTACCCGATCATAATTCAAAAATCAAGCACATATCCGCCCGTTGTCTAGGAAAGGAGCGCCGTTATGAAATCGAAATTCTGGAACCGTCTTCTGGCCGCATTCATGATCGTTTTCGCGCTGCTCCTGGGCGCATGCCGGAGCTCCTCACCTGAGGAGGAAGCGCCCGCGGAGGAAACCGCGATCGCGGAACCCGCCGGCCCATGGCCGACCGCGCGCCTGATCGGCGAGCTCTCCGGCCACGACCCGATCGAAGGCTTCAACCGGAGCATGTTCGAGGTCGACTGCGTGATCATGGACTACATCGCGCGTCCGCTGGGCTGGATCTGGTCCAGCATCCTGCCGCGTCCCGTGATCCAGTGCATCGAAAACGCCTGCCACAACCTCGCGTTCCCCGGCCGCGCGATTTCCTCGCTCGGCAGCGCGGAATGGGAATGCGCGGGCGTCGAGACGGGGCGTTTCCTGCTGAACTCCACCATCGGCATCGCCGGGCTCTTCGACCCTGCGGAATACTGGTTCCACCTCTACAAGACCGACGCCGACTTCGGGCGCATGTTCGCCACCTGGGGCATCGGCCCGGGCTGCCGCCTCATCATCCCCGGCAGCAAGCACATCAACGTCCGCGACGACATCGGCAGCATCTTCGACTATCTGCTTGACATCCGCACCTACCTGCCCTACTCGAGCTGGGCGTACGTCAACAACG
>JBGUKN010000045.1:0-19913 GCA_045114455.1 Victivallales bacterium | reverse complement strand
CAGCGAACGCGTCTTGTGCAGCCGCAGGTTCAGGAAGGACAGCGACACGATGTCGGTGAACCGCATCATCTGGACGCGCCCTCCCCTTCCGCCTCGGCCGTGGTCTTCAGCGACGCCTTCGCGTCGGCGGCCATGCGGTCCTGCGGGAGTTCGCCGAACCCGGACAGCGGGCCGGTCAATTCATCCACGGCATCGGTCGGCTTCGTCTGCACGATGCGTCCGTCGCGGAGCCGGATGACCTTGTCGTAATGCGGCTCGAACATCGGATTATGCGTGACCATGATGATCGTCACGTTCTGTTCCTTGTTGATCCGGTGGAACAGCGCCATGATCTCGTTGCCTGTCTTCTCGTCGAGGTTGCCGGTCGGCTCGTCAGCCAGCAGGAACGCCGGATCATTGCAGAGCGACCGCGCCACAGCCACACGCTGGCATTCGCCGCCGGAGAGCTGGGTGGGACGGTGCCCGAGACGGTGTCCGAGCCCGACGACCTTCGCAAGCTCCAGCGCGCGCGCCCGGCGGATGCGCGGGGAAACGCGTTTGTAGATCATCGGCACTTCGATGTTCTGTTCGATGGTCAGGTACGGGAACAGGTTGAAGCTCTGGAAGATGAACCCGATGCGGATGTTCCGGACGGTTGCCTGCGCGCTGTCCGACAGCGTCGCCACGTTCACCTTCTCAAGGAAGTAGTCGCCGGACGTCGGCACGTCGAGCATGCCGAGGATGTTCAGCATCGTCGATTTGCCGCTGCCGGACGTACCCACGATGCCGACGAACTGCCCGCGCCGGATCGAGAAGGAAATCCCCTTCAGGACATGCACGGCCAGACCGCCGGGATTGTACGTCTTGCGGATGTCCCGCAGCTGCACTACCACATCGTCGTTCATACGGACCCGCCGGGATTACTGGTCGGACTGCTTCTTCTGGTACGGACGGTACAGGTACACCACGTCTCCGTCGGACAGGCCTTCCGTGATGCAGACCGCCGTGTCGTTGGAGTCGCCAATCAGGACGGGGACTTCTTCCGGATTGCCGTTTCTGCTGACGAAGACGAAGAAGCCCTTGTCGTTCTCGAAGACGGCTTCCATCGGGACGGAGATTACGTCGTGCAGGACGCTGGAAACGATCTCCACGATCACGGACATGCCGTTCACGAGCTGCGGATCCTGAACTTCCAGCGCGATGCGCGAGGGATAGATCTTCGGCGAGGTCTCGTCCCAGTACATCTGGTTGACGGGGAGCGTGGCGATCTCGGTGATCTGCCCCTTGATCTTGAGCGTAGTGATGGCTTCCGGCGTGATGATGGCCTGGTTGCCGATCTGCACTTTCGAACGGAACGCCTCCGGCAGGTCGAAATTCACCATCAGGTTCGTCATTTCCGGGATCGTAAGCAGGATTTCGCCCTTGCGGACCTCGAGGCCCGGCTTGATGTCCTCTCCGCCCCAGCGGCGGTCCGGGTCGCCGTAGATGACGATGCCGTCCGTCGGGGCCGTGAGCTTCATCATGGGCAGATAGGATTCGTAGCGTTCGAGCGTGGCGGCCTGGCGGCGCGAGTTCGCGCGGAGGTTGTCGACGCGCTTCTTGGCCTGGATCAGGGAGGACGAAGTGGAGATGCGGGCCTGTTCGAGATTGAGTCGGGCCTGCTCCAGGGAGTTGTTCAGGGACATGAGCTTGATCGGATCGTCGTAGTGCTTGAAGCTCTTTCCGTCGATCTCCGCCTGGTTCAGGGAATTCTCGCTCGATTCGATCTTGTTCTGGAGATTTTTCAGTTCGTTTTCGTTCGATTTGCGGGCAGCCTCGTCCGTCACGCCCGAATGCGCGATGTCGTACTTCTTGTCGGAATAATTCTTCTTCGCCGTGGCAAGCGCGGCCTCCGCGTTCGCGATCGCCAGGTCGTTGCTGTCGCGTTTCTGCGTACGCGTGAGGCGCAGATACTTGCGCTGGTCGGATTCGGCCTGGCGCACGCGGTCTTCCGCCTCGCGAAGCGTGACCTCGTTCTTGCGTTCCTGGATCTTCTCGTTCTCAATGGCGATCACGAGTTCCTCCTCGGTATTGGAGAGGGTCGTCCGCATCTCCTCAATGCGCTCGATCAGGTCGCTGTCTTCGAACTCGATCAGGACGTCGCCTTCCTTCACTGATGAGTTCTCGTCCACCACGCTCAGGATCTGCGTGGCGAAATTGGCCTCCAGGCCGAGCTTGTGCTTCTTGTTCGCCACGATCGTGCCGTTGAGGCGCAATCCGAGGGTCATGTCTCCCTTCGCGACGCGGTAGGTGCGGTCGGGATCCTTGCTCGCGCCGCGGTCGGCGGACACGGATTTCTGTTTGTGGACGCGAATGCCGTAATACAGTCCCCCGGCCAGCAGCAGCGCCGGCAGGAGCACGAAGATAAAAAGTTTCGCGGGTTTCTTCATGGGTCACTCTCCGGGCTGGACGTCCGCGGGAACGGCGGCGGGTGCGGAGGTTTCGGGGTTGGACTCTGCCGCTTCGCCTGCGGCGGTTTTTTCGGCGGCTTCCTTACCGCCTTTCTCTTCCTCGTCGTCATCGGAACCAAACAGTGTCTTCCAGGACACGAGCGGGTTCTGGATGAATTCGTCATTCACTTTCTCGATCGTTGTTTCGAGGGTCGGGAGTTCCTTGGAGTTGCGCATGACCTCGCCGAAATCGTTGGTCGAGCGGATCATTTCTTCCGGATCGAAGAGTACGCCGTCTGCCATGTCTTCCGGGTTCAGGATGCGGACGCGGAGGAAGAAGAGCAGCTGAAGGATTTCCTTGTCGGTGTATTTCGAGGTAAAGAGCTCGCCGAGATACGGGATATCGCTCAGGAACGGGATGCGCTCCTGCTGGATGGAATTGCGGTTGGTGTAGAGGCCGCCCATGATGACGATCTGGCCGTCGGCGAGGCGGAGATAGGAGGAGATGCTTCGGATGGAGATCACGGGCACCTGGTAATATCCATTGCCGTTCGCAATCGTCTGGTAGCTCTGGATGTTGGAGACTTCCGGCTCCACGCGGAGCGTCACGTTGTCGTTGTTGATCATGAGCGGCTCCACGGTCAGCGTCACGCCGACGCGCTTGAACGTGGTGCTGGTGCTGATGCTGCCGTTGGTGATGGTCTGGGACTGGATCGGCACGTCCTGGCCGTTCGAAATCTCGGCTTCCTCGTTGCGGCCGACAACGATCACGGGCGAGGACAGGACCTTGGCGTCCAGTGCGGTCAGAAGCCACTGGAGCGCGATGTTGAAGTTGTTGTGCCCGGCGGCAAACGTCCAGTTGGTCACGGACCCGTCCGAAGTATTACCGCCCTGCGGTGAGGTCTGGATGCCGCCGTAGCTCATGGTATCGCCGTCATACCGCTGGTTCATCCCGTCGATCATGGAGATCGTGGTCGGACTGTTGAACATGAACGACAGGTTGCGCTGGGTGTTGTCGGAAAGCAGGACTTCCACGATCTTCGCCTCGATCAGCACCTGCGGCGTCGCCACGTCGATCAGCGGAAGCGTCTTCGCGATCGCCTCCACGTTCTCCGCCGCATCGCGGATCGTCAGCAGGTTTTCCTCCACCGCGTACTCCACATAGCCCGTATCGGAGATCATCGCGTCCACGCTGTTCCGCAGCTTCGACGCCGTCACATAGCGGCAGCGGTAGATCAGGATGCTCGTATCGTTCGTCGAAGGAATGATCTTCAGGTACGGGGGTTCTTCCTCCACCTTGCGCGACACCTTGCGGATCGGCTGGAACATCTCGCGGAGCTGCTGCGCCACGGACACGACGTTCTTCTTGCCTTCCTCGATGGATTCCGGCGTCCTTTCGACGACTTCGGTGGAGTCATAGCCGGAAATCGGCTCGTCGGCGCAAATCATTGTGCCGGAAAATGTGGCCAGAGCGAGGAACGTGAAAAAGGTGCGGCGGGCAATGGGCGTCATGTCGGGGGGTGTCCTTATGGATGAATGTTCTTTTTTAGTGCGCGGGCATGTGAACATTAATATACACCGCAAACGCGAAAAAAAAAGCCGTGTACAAAAAAAAGTTAAAAATAAAAATATTCAGCTTTGAAATAATATCGGCTTTTTGCCGGATCTTTCTTCCTAATTCTTTTATATTGAGAACATAATATATCACCCTGCCCTTTTCCCCCTCCGATTCCGGTCAGTACAAATAAATCCAGCGCGACAGACAGAAAACAACGGATAACGGAGAGATCAAACACCCTCACCCGCCGCATTCCCGACCGGAGCATTCCAATGCCTTCATTGTCCTGCGGTTCCCTTTTTTGTTCAACAATCCTCCGCCACCGCATGCCGGTCCGCCGTCGGGGCATAAAAAAACTCAGTTCTGTATCGGAGCCATCCTGTTGCAGAACTGAGTTCAGTTTCCAAATTCTCTCTGAGTCATAGTCGCCATCCTAAAACTGTTCGGCTCACGTGTGCAAACGCTTTCGGGATGTCTTTCATCACCCGGACGCACTGATGTTTCACCCGCTTCGTCCCCGTTTTGACGAGGTTCGACACCGTGCAATAGAAATCGGTTGCCGCTTCAATGAGCCGGTAGGCGCCCGCACGCAGGCTGGCGCCGACCGAATGAATAAAGCCAAAGGAGTATTCCGGCATCGGCAGAGAGAAGGCGAGCGTCCCCGCCTCCAGTCTGACCGGGAAACCAAAACAGTCTCCGGAGAAGCTCTGAAGGCCCGAAAGTCCGCACATGAAGCCGCCATCCCGCTGCGGAATCATACCGCAGAAGGAAATCGCGTATTCACGCGCGCAGTCGGAAAGACTGAATTTGAATTCCGGGCTCACAGGTCTTATCCTTTACCTTTGGATCGAATTACTTCTGCTCGTTCTTCTGGAGAACGCCAGCTTCGACCATCTTGTCGATGAGCTGCTGCATGGAGTTCATGGCGCCGAGGAAGCCCTGCGGAGGCATGATCACGCGGATGTTCGCGACCGGGGTCGGGGCTTCGCCTTCGCCAGCGGGCTGAAGGGTGACGAAGTCAAAACGGACCATGTTGCCGGCGAAGTGGATCTGACCGATGCCGTCTGCGAAGATTTCTTTTTTGTCTGCCATAGTGGTAATTCCTTATGTAGGTTTGTTTGTTTTTTGTTTTTGTGTCTTGGGGACGAAAAGCAAAAATCGTGACATCCGAATCCGATTCCGATCGTACAGGCCGAACCGGCGGGATGAATCCCGGTATGCTTCAAAAACTGATTATATTATACCCCACGTTCACGGAAAAAGCAAGCCCGTTTTTGCGATTTTTTTCAAAAAAAGTTGTTTCTCATTCATTATCAACAACAAATATTTTCAAAAAAGTTGTCTTTTTCTGCTTGTTTACGCTGATTCGAACTCTTTTTCGGCTTATTTTTCGCTTGTTTCCGGCTTATTCTGCGCGTCTTTTTATGCAAGAAGAGGTCCGTCGATGCGACAGAAAGGCATGTTCCGACAACCTTCGCACGCACGCGCCGTTCACCTCAAAATGAGCACAATCCTGTTCAAATCCCGCACACTGTCTTTCGCCTCCTCAACACAAGCTCAACGTCTCCTCAATGAACGAAGTTCGTCTGTCAAGAATTCGGACAGGTTCGCGATCCCCGCGTCCGGGCAAAAAAGGAAGGCCGGGTCGGCTTTCCGAAAAGCCGCCCGGCCAAGCACGGAGCGAACTCACATCGAGCTCACTTGTCGAAATCCTGAATCATATCGAGCATGATATTGACGGATTCGTCGAGATAGGGATCGGGATCGTTGTCCTTCTTATTCTTTTTGGACGAGGACGAGCCCATGCGTTCGGACTTGTAAATCTTGTCCTGTTCCTTCTGAATCGCCTTTTCCCGTTCGTATTCCGCCCAGCGCTTGTCGAAATCGAGCGCGACGTCCTTGTTCTTCCTAATGTCCTCATAGAGGGCGATGTCGGCCGCCAGGCGCTTGAACAGCGGATCTTCGGCGATGCGAGCCTCCGATTTCTTCCTGAGATCGGAAATCAGCTCCGGCGTCACGGCGTATTTGCCGTCGTACACGGCATAACGCGCGGGCCGGATCGTATCGTACGGAAGCGCGTGCCTGAGCGCGCGTTCGCCGGTTTCCTCGGTTTCGGAGAACCCGGGCAGCGGGATATCGGCTTCGACGCCCTTGATCTGGGTGGATTCGCCGTTGATGCGGTAGAATTTCGCGTTCGTAAGCTTGAGCTGTCCGGCGTCGAACCTCTCGGACGCGATATAAAGCATGTAGTTATTGAGGTCTGTCACGACTTGGACGGATCCCTTGCCGTGCGTGTGCGGGTCGCCGACCACGACGGCGCGGTGATAATCCTTCAGCGCGGCGGAGAATATCTCCGTGGCGGACGCGCTGTAGCGGTTCACCAGCACGAGCATCGGGCCGCCGTAGGCGATCTGCCCGCGGTCGTTGTCGCGCAGGACCGAAGTGGACGCCTTGTCCTTCACCTGGACGATCGGGCCTTCGGGAATGAAGAAACCGGAGAGGTCGACGGCTTCCGTCAGGCTGCCGCCGCCGTTCGAGCGCAGGTCGACGATCAGGCCGTCGATCTTCTGGTCGCTGAACTCGTTCAGGATCTTGAGCACGTCATGCCCGGAGCTGTTGTAATCCTCGTCGCCGCGGCGGACGGCGTTGAAGTCGATATAGAACGACGGCAGTTCGATGACGCCGATCTTTCTGGTCTGTCCGTCGGCAGCCTTCGCCTCGACGACGCGCCCCTGTGCACGGGATTCGTTCATGGGTACGTTTCCGCGCGTAATCGTGATCTTTTCCGGCGCCGCCTGGGCGCCTTTGCGCGCGGGAAGAACAGTCAATGTCACGCGCGAGCCTTCCTTGCCGCGAATCAGCGTGACGACCTTCGAAAGCGGCATATCCATCACGTCGACCGTCTCGCCGCCTTCCTGCGCGACGCCGATGATCCGGTCGTTTTCGCGGAGCGAGCCCTCCTTGTCGGCCGGGCCGTTCTGCACGACTTCGACGACCTTCGTATAGCCGTCCTCTGAGGAAAGCACGGCGCCGATGCCGGAGAGGTTGAGGGAGATGTGAATGTCGAAATCCTCGCCGGTGGCGGGCGACATGTAGGTGGAATGCGGATCGCAGACGTTCGCGAACGCCGTCAGGTAACCTTCCAGCACGTCGATCGGATCCATTCCGGCGACCGTGGTGCAGAGCTGGTCCACGCGTTTCCTGACGCGCTGTTCGGGCGTGAGCAGCGGAACGGAAGACACGGGCGTTTCGTCCTTTTTCTCTTCCTTCGCGCCGTCGTCCTTCGTTTCGCCCTTCTTCTCCTTTTCCTTCTCCTCTTCGGCTTCTTTCGCTTCTTCCTCCGCGGCCTTGTCGCTCATGCGGGCGACGATCAGTTCGTTCTTGATGCGTTTCGCCCATATCTCATGCTGTTCCGCCACATTCTTCGGCCACGGGGCTTCCTCCCGGTCGACATGATACGTTTCGTCCGGATCATACTGGATCGGCTTCGAAAGGAAATCCCGCGCGAAGTCACGGTATTCCGCGAGACGGATGGAGCGCATGTTGAAAACGTCGAACGCGAACTGCACGTCTCCGGCGGCGGCCTTCCGGGCCAGTTCGTCCTTTGCTTTCGCGAATCCGTCGATATCCTCCTGCAGGAAGAAAATATGCGTCGGGTCAAGGAAGCGGAGATACTCGTCAAAGACTTCTCCGGAAAACGCGGCGTCCATCTGGCGTCTCGTGAAGTGTTCCTTCGCCAGAAGCTGCACCACGAGCGACGCGATCAGGCCCATTTTCCGGTCGGGCGACTTCAGGGACACCGAAGTCGGCTCGGAAGCGGCGTCCTGGGCATCCTGGGCGGAGACGAGCGGGATATGAGGGCACATCACGGCGGCCGCCGCGATCAGGGAAAGAAGGATTTTCGCGCAGGTTTTGCGGATAAACGGGGTAACTATTTTCATGGTCGTTCAGACTCCTGTTGCCGGGGCAATCGATGAAAGAAAAAAAGGTGCGGATAAAACAGGCATTCATATAAAGTATCACGTTATTTTCGAAAATCCAATATCGTTTCCGCCTTTTTTCTTTTTTTTCTCCTTTTTTGGACTTTTTACTTGTCAAAACTGCTTTCGTGTAGTATATTATTTTTTTGTTTAGCGTCTTTAATCCGGAGATTTTTTACAATGCCTGACGAAGATACCTTCCAAGTCGCATGCCCGCGTTGCGGCGATACGTTCAATGTCCCGATTCTTCTTCTCGAGAAAAAAGCCCAGTGCCCCGGCTGCGGGGCGAAATTCGCCATGGAACCGCCTCCGGGACCCGCGGGACGCGAACTGAAGGCCCGCGCCATGCGCGCCAAGGAAGAAGCCGCGACATCCGAGACCGGCTCCGTGCATATTCCGCTCAAAGGCGCGCCGAAGGCTCCCTCCCGTCCCTCCACGAACACCGTGAAGCTCGCCCGGTTCAAAGCCGGCGCGGAAGAGAACAATGAGAAGCTCGCCTCCGTCCAGAACCAGCAGGGAGGATCCGGCATCCACGTCAATCAGGACGCCATTCAGAAGGAGCTTGCCCAGGGCAACGCCTCGTCCGGACACCGCCGCACGATCTCGTCCGGCATGAACGCCGCCCCGGCCCCCGAAAAAAAGTGGTGGGAATTCTGGAAGAAATAACCAGGGGACGCCGGGCAGTGCGGACATGAATTCCCGCTGAAAACCCGGCGCACGAACCAGTTTTCAACGTCAATTCTAAAAATATATCCGAAACAACAGGAGAACCCGCACATGTCCGAAGAACTCCAGGGACTTTTGAACAAGATTCAGGCCGAAGGCCTGGAAAAAGCCGAAACTGAACGCGCACGGCTCGTCGCCGAAGCAAAAGCCCAGGCCGACGCCATCATCGCCGACGCCAAGGCACAGGCCGACAAGATCCGCAAGGACGCCGAGGCCGACGCCGAAGCATCCCGGAAAAAAGCCGACGCCGCCGTCAGGCAGGCCGCCCGCGACGTCATCATCTCCCTGAAGGACGATCTCCAGGAAAAGCTCCGCGCCGTCGTCCGCGAGGCTGCCGCGCAGGCCATGACCCCCGAAACCATGGCAGGGCTCATCGTGAAGATCGCCGACCAGTTCGCGCAGAACGCCGCGTCCGGCGCCGAGGTCATCCTTCCCGCCCGCGAACGCGAAGAAGCCGCGCAGAAGCTCATCGGCTGCCTCCCCGACGTCCTGAAGAAGAACGCCTCCGTCCAGCTCGGACGCGGTTTCGCCGCAGGATTCAAGATCGGGTTCAACAACTCCGAAGTCTTCCTCGATTTCAGCGACGAAGCGCTCGCCGAAGTCATCTGCGAATTTGTCGGCCCGAAGCTCGCGGCCGTCATCAAAGCCTGATCCCCCCGGCAACCATTCATCCAGCTCCATAAAGGATCCATGATGAATCTTTACATCTCGCTCGTTTCCTCCCTGCCGCTCCTCCGCATGACGGAGGCGCCACTCGTGAGCTACGGGAAATTCATGTCGGACTGCGAGGGGCTGCTCGACGGCAAACGGCTCGACATGCTCCGCCGCTTCTCGCTCGTGCCGGGACTCCGGCCCGGCCAGAAGCCGCAGGACGCCGCGACGGACGATCCGGCCGCGCTTGAGGCGTTCATCGAGGAATTTCCAAAGGGCTCCCTGGCACGGGAATATCTCCTTTTCGAGTCCGCGCTCCGTCACAGCGCAATGAAGATCCGCGCCGCAAAACTCGGCGCGTCCTTCGCCGCCCCGAAGCCCGGACACACGCACTTCGACCCCGAAGCCGACCGCATGGTCCGCGCGGCGTTCGCAGCCCCGAATCCGGTCGAACGCGAACGCATCCTCGATTCCGCCCGGTGGGCCAAGCTCGACGAACTCGAGGTAAAGAACCGCACCCGTTTCAATTTCGACACCGTCTGCGCCTACAGCATCCGCATCCAGATCGCGGAGAAGTGGGCAGCCAGATCCGCCGGAAACTCCGCCGAAGGACTCGACCGGACCGTGCTGTCCGTGCTCGCCACCGACCCCGGCGCACAGAACTGATTCACACATACTTATATATCAACCATACGAACGCAGGAGCGTGAACTCACATGCCTGAAACACAGAAAGGACGCATCAAAGGCGTAAACGGAAACCTGGTCACGGTGGAATTCGACACCGCGGTCATGCAGAATGAAGTCGCCTACGCCATCGTCGGCGACAAACGCCTCAAAGGCGAGGTCATCCGCGTGCGCGGAAACCGCGCCGACCTCCAGATCTACGAAAGCACCGCCGGTCTCAAGATCGATGACCCGGTCGAATTCTCCGGCGACATGCTGTGCGTGGCGCTCGGCCCCGGCCTCCTTACAAAAGTCTACGACGGGCTCCAGAACCCCCTGAACCTTCTCGCCGAAAAGGCCGGATTCTTCCTTCAGCGCGGACTCTACCTCGACGCCCTCGACATGGAATCCGTCTGGGACTTCACCCCGATCGCCAAGCCCGGCGACAAGCTCGCCGCGGGCGACTACATCGGCAGCGTCCCCGAAGGCATCTTCACCCACTACATCATGCTCCCGTTCCGCTTCGCCGGGACCTGGGAAGTCGTCTCCGTGGCACCCGCGGGCCAGCGCAAGATCTCCGATCCGGTCGCCAAGGTCCGCAGCGCCGACGGCGAGGAACGCGATGTGACCATGGTCCAGTACTGGCCCGTCAAGCTCCCGATCTCCTGCTACAAGGAAAAGCTCCTCCCCACCAAGACGCTCATCACCCAGCAGCGCACCATCGACACCTTCTTCCCCGTCGCGACCGGCGGCACCTTCTGCACCCCCGGCCCCTTCGGCGCGGGCAAGACCGTGCTCCAGCACTCCATCAGCCGCTATGCCGAGACCGACGTCGTGGTGATCGCGGCGTGCGGCGAACGCGCCGGCGAAGTCGTGGAAATCCTCCGCGAATATCCCACGCTGGAAGACCCGCGCACGGGCAAGACGCTCATGGACCGCTCGGTCATCATCTGCAACACCAGCTCCATGCCGGTGGCCGCCCGTGAAGCGTCCGTCTACACCGCCGTCACCATCGCCGAATACTACCGCCAGCAGGGACTGAACGTCCTCCTGCTCGCCGACTCCACATCCCGCTGGGCGCAGGCGCTCCGCGAAATGTCCGGCCGACTCGAAGAAATCCCCGGCGAAGAAGCGTTCCCGGCCTACCTCGAATCCCTGATCGCCGGCTTCTACGAACGCGCCGGACTTGTCCTGCTGAACGACGGAAAGCGCACCGGCTCCGTCACCATCGGCGGCTCCGTCAGTCCCGCCGGCGGCAACTTCGAAGAGCCCGTCACACAGGCCACGCTGAAAGTCGTCGGCGCGTTCCTCGGACTCTCCCGCGAACGTTCCGACGCCCGCCGCTTCCCGTCCATCCACCCGCTCGACAGCTGGAGCCACTACCGCAGCATCGTCCCGGCGGAAGACCTCGCGTTCGCCCGTGCAACGCTCCGCCGCGGCCAGGAAGTCAACCAGATGATGAAGGTCGTCGGCGAAGAAGGCACCAATACGGACGACTTCGTGACCTATCTGAAGAGCGAATTCCTCGACTTCGTCTACCTCCAGCAGAACACCTTCGACGCGGTCGACGCCGCCAGCGACGACAAGCGCCAGCAGTACTGCTTCGCCAAGGTCATCGGCGTCCTGAAGGCCGACTTCAAGTTCGACGACAAGGATCAGGCGCGCCGCTTCTTCCAGGAACTCCAGCTCACGTTCATCGACTGGAACTACATCGCGTTCGGTTCCGACAAGTTCAAGCACCAGGAAGAAGTCATCGACGCCAAAATCAAGGAGAGAATCGCAAATGCGTAAAGTTTACCATAAAATCATCCAGATCGCGGGCAACGTCATCACCGTCGAGGCCGACAACGTCGCCAACAACGATCTCGCCGAAGTCACCAGCGTCCGCGGCACCTCCCTCGCCCAGGTCATCCGCCTCCTCGACAACAAGGTCTTCCTCCAGGTCTTCAACGGCACGCGCGGCATCAACACCGGCGACGAGGTCCGCTTCCTCGGCCACCCGATGCGCGTCTCCGCTTCCGACGCCCTCCTCGGCCGCATCTTCACCGGCGCGGGCGTCCCGCGCGACGGCCGTCCCGAGATCCGCGACAACATGATCGAGATCGGCGGCCCCTCCGTGAACCCGGCGAAGCGCATCATCCCCCGCAAGATGATCCGCACCGGCATCCCGATGATCGACGTCTTCAACACGCTCGTCGAATCCCAGAAGCTCCCGATCTTCTCCATCGCGGGCGAACCCTACAACGAACTGCTCGCGCGCATCGCCATGCAGGCCGAAGTCGACGTGATCGTCCTCGGCGGCATGGGCCTCAAATACGACGACTACCTCACCTTCCGCAACACCCTCGACGAACACGGCGCGCTCTCCCGTTCCGTGATGTTCGTCCACACCGCCGCCGACCCGACCGTGGAATGCCTCCTCGTGCCGGACATGTCCCTGGCGGTCGCCGAGAGTTTCGCGCTCGAAGGCAAACGCGTCCTCGTCCTCCTTACCGACATGACAAACTTCGCCGACGCCATGAAGGAGATCGCCATCACCATGGAACAGGTCCCCTCCAACCGCGGCTATCCCGGCGACCTCTACAGCCAGCTCGCATCCCGCTATGAAAAGGCGGTCGACTTCGACGGCGCGGGCTCCATCACCATCCTCGCCGTCACCACCATGCCCGGCGACGACGTGACCCACCCGATCCCCGACAACACCGGATACATCACCGAAGGCCAGTTCTATCTCCGCGGCGGCCGCATCGAACCGTTCGGCTCCCTCTCCCGCCTCAAACAGAACGTCAACGGCAAGACCCGCGCGGACCACCGCACGGTCATGGACACGATGATCCGGTTCTACGCCGACTACAAGGAGACGCTGGAAAAGCAGTCCATGGGCTTCCAGATGTCCAGCTGGGACAACAAGCTCCTCAAATACGGCAAGCTCTTCGAGAAGAACATGATGGACCTCTCCCTCAACATTCAGCTCGAAGACGCCCTCGACCTCGGCTGGAAGATCCTCGCCGACTGCTTCGACCGCACCGAAACCGGCATCAAGACCTCCCTCCTCGAACAGTTCTGGCCCAATAAGGATTGACCTGCCCCATGGCAAAGATCAAATTCACAAAGACCGAGCTGAAACGCCAGAGGGATCAGCTGAAGCAGTTCACCCGCTTCCTCCCCACGCTCCAGCTCAAGAAACAGCAGCTCCAGCTCGAGATCAGGCTCTGCGCCGAGCGGATCGCCGCCAACGAACGCAAGGAAAAGGAGGCTGTCGCCAGACTCGCCGAATGGACCATGCTCTTCGGCGACGCCGACGCCGCCTCGCTCATCGCCGAAAAGCTCCGTATCCGCAAGGTCAACCGCGAATACGAGAACATCGCAGGCGTGAACGTCCCGGTCTACCATTCGACGGACTTCGAGCTCGACCCCTACGACCTCTTCTCCGCCGATCCCTGGATCGACGACGGCGTCGAGGCAGTCAAGGCCATCGTCGAGCTCCGCATCGAACGCGACATCATCCGAGAGCAGAACCGGCTGATCGTCCAGGAGCTCCGCGTCACCACGCAGCGCGTCAACCTCTTCGAAAAGGTGAAGATCCCCGAGGCAAAGGAAAACATCCGCCTCATCCAGATCTCCATCTCCGACAACGACATCGCCGCGGTCGCGCGGTCCAAGATCGCCAAGAAAAAACTTCAGGAGCCTGCAGCATGATCATCCCCATGAAACTTGTTACGCTCCTCTGCCTGGAGCAGGACCGCTCCGCCGCGGTCGACGCGCTCGCCGGGCTTGAGCTTATGCAGCTCTGCCATACCGCGCAGCCCGCCACGAAGGACGTCGCCTCCGTTTCCGCGCAGCTTACAGAGTGCGAACGTGTGATCGGCATCGTCCGCAGCGCCCCGGCGATGAAGAATCCGCCCGCCGCGCCGGAAGTCGCCGACGACGAACTCGTCGCCTGCGCATCGAAGCTGATCTCCGGCAAAATCGCCGCGTTCAAGGAGCAGGAACGCCTTCAGCACGACCTGAATCTCCTTGCGCCGTGGGGCGAATTCGACCGTTCCGCCATCGCGAAACTTCAGGAAAAAGGCGTGTACGTCACGCTGTGCGCCACCCCGCGCAACCTCTTCGACCAGCGCAAAAAGGAAGACGCATTCCCCGCGGACGCCGCCGTTTCAGTGATCCGGATGGACAAGAACATGGTCCATTACGCGCTCGTCTCCGAGGCTCCGCTTGAGGAAGGCGCGTTCGACCCGGTCGCCCTGCCCGAAGAAACGCTCTCCGAGGCGCAGGAAGCCCTTGCCGGCTGCCAGGCCGCGATCAGGGACGCCGACGCCGCCATCGCCGCGGCGAAAGCGCTTCTGCCGCGCATGGAGGCCAGGCTCGCCGCGCTCCGCAACCAGCTGGAGTTCGCCACGGCACGCGACGGCATGGAACAATCCGGCGCGATCGCCTATCTCCAGGGCTACGTCCCGGTCACGCGCATCGAAAAGCTGAAGGAAGCCGCCGTGAAAAACGGCTGGGCGCTTCAGATCGACGATCCCGCGGAGGACGACCAGAACGTCCCGACCTACATCGAAAAGCCGCGCTTCCTGAGCGTTCTGGACCCGCTGTTCGATTTCGTCGGCATCTCGCCCGGCTACCGCGAGAGCGACGTGAACATGTTCTTCTTTTTCTTCTTCCCGATCTTCTTCGGTATGATCCTCGGCGACGCCGGATACGGCGCGCTGATGCTCATCGCCGGGACGGTCGGCCTGATCGCGCTCCACGCGAAGAAAGCGGCGCGCCTCCCGCTCGTCCTGCTGGTCTTCCTCGCGTCCTTCACGTTCATCTGGGGCTGGCTCAACGGCGCCTGGTTCGGACTGCCGAAGGACATCCTGCCCGGCTGGATGCAGGGCTGGAGCATGATCACGGATCCGGCGAACAGCGCCGCCGCCCATAAGTTCGTGGGCTTCTACGGCATCGACGTATCGAAGATGACCCCGGACGAAGCCGCCCGCTTCTGGGACGGCTTCCCGAACAAGCTCACGCAGTGGTTCTGCTTCCTGCTGGCGATGCTCCACCTGATGAGCGCGCACATCGTGCGCTTCTTCACGGGCATCCGCAAGGACTGGCGCGAATTCTCCAACATCGGCTGGGCGCTGATGATCTTCGCGAACTTCCTGCTCGCGGTCGGACTCATCGTCTTCAGCGGCACATTCCCGTCCTGGGGCGTGTACGTCTACATCGCCGCCGCCGTGATCATCGTCGTCACGATCCGCCCGGCCGCGGCGCTGAACCTGCCGTTCGACATGATCGGCAGCTTCACGGACGTGCTGTCCTACATCCGTCTCTTCGCGGTCGGACTCTCCGGCATGTACATCGCGCAGAAATTCAACGCGATGGGCCTGATGGTCAAGGACGCCCTCGCCGACAAGTGCGTGATCTGCGGATTCATCCTGCTGATCCTCGTCGCGGTCGCCGGACACATCCTGAACCTCGCGCTCGGCTTCCTCGGCGTGCTCGTCCACGCCGTCCGCCTGAACACGCTCGAATTCTCCAACCACATGGGTCTCCAGTGGTCCGGATTCAAATTCAAGCCTTTCTCCGCCAGACAAAACAACAACTAACCATAACATATAAAAACAAAGAAACTCAACAGGAGAAACAACCATGAGTCTGCTTCTTGACACCCTCGCAAACGTCACCCCGGTCCTCGCCCAGGCGGCCGACGCCGCACAGGAGATCGTCACCCCGAACCTGCCCTTCTTCGAGCACAAGGCCCTGATCTACGCCGCGGCGTTCACCTCCATCGGCTTCGCCGCCATCGGCTCCGCCTACGGCTGCGGTTCCGCCGCCTGCGCCGCCATGGGCGCGTGGAAGAAATGCTATGCCCAGAACAAGCCCGCTCCGTTCCAGCTGCTGATCTTCGCCGGCGCCCCGCTGTCCCAGACCATCTACGGCATGATCGTGATGTTCATCGTGATGGGCGGCGCGAACGACATCCTGACCGCTACCAACTCCGGCAACTGGATCGTCTACTCGCTCGTCGGCGTCCTCGCCGGCATCGCCATGGGCATTTCCGCCCTCTGGCAGGGCATCAGCGCGGCTGCGGCCTGCGACGCCTTCGCCGAGACCGGAAAGGGCTTCGCGAACCAGCTGATGGCGCTCGGTATCGTCGAGACCGTCGCCATCTTCGTGCTCGCGTTTTCGATCGTCCTGCTCAACTCCTTCTGAGCGGCGATCCGTTCCCGTAACACGCAAGGCTCCGTACCCGCGATCCGGTGCGGAGCCTTTTTTCCGTTTTTTCCATAAATATTTTAAAGGTTCAACATGATCTCCGTCGACGCATCCAAATGCACGCGCTGCGGCCGCTGTGCCGCCGACTGCGTGGTCCAGGTCATCCGCCGCACGCCCGGAGGCGTTCCGTCCGTCCCGGAACAGTCCGAACGCTACTGCATGCACTGCCAGCACTGCCTCGCCGTCTGCCCGGCAGGCGCGCTCTCTTGCGACAGTCACGCTCCGGAAAACTGCGTCCCGGCAGGCCCCCTGCCCGACGAGGCGCACATGATGAACCTGATCCGCCAGCGCCGCAGCATCCGCTCCTACAAACAGGAAAATCTCCCGCCTGAAATCATGGAAAAGCTGATCGACTCTCTGCGCTGGATCCCGACCGGATGCAACGACCACCGGCTGGTCTTCACGATCATCGACGACCTCGCGAAAATGGAGCCGTTCCACGCGCGCATGCTGAAGATCACGCGATTCCTCATCAAAACCGGCATCATGAAGATCGTCTACCCGGGGTACAAACGATTCGAAAACGCCATGCTCGGCGGCAGTGATTTCGTGTTCCGCAACGCCCCGCACATGATCGTCGTCGCCTCGCCGAAGGACGCCCCCTGCGGCAGATTCGACGCCTCCATCGCGCTCACGCAGTTCGACCTTTACGCGCAGAGCCTCGGCGTCGGCACATGCTGGTGCGGATTCGCCTACTATGCGTTCACGCTGAACCGAGGCATGCGCCTGCTGCTTCATCTCCCGCCCGGATACAAGGTCGGCGCCGTGATGCTGTTCGGCCCTCCCGCCGTAGAGTATCCGCGCGCAACCGATCCCGAGCCTTACCGGGTCATCAGACCGTAATCGCAGACGACGCATCTGTCGCCGCATTGCGGAAAAAGACGGCCAGGCGACAGGTGGACATACGGACAAATGTCCGCATTCTTCCACATTCAGGACTGGCGTTTGTATCTTCCGGTCAGAAGACGATAACGACTTCGTTTTTCCCTGCTGTCGGCAGACGGTATTTCACGGATTTGGCAAGCCCGACGAGCTCCGCTTTCGCGGCGTCCTCGTTCTCGCCGGAGCCTTGCGTAAGAGGATCGAAAGCGCTTCCCGGATATTGCACGGTCGCAACGACTTCTTCGCTTCCCGGCTTCACATCAAGCGTCAGGATGACCCTGCTGACATGCGGGAAAAGCATTCTGACAAGAAACGTCTTCAGCGCATTGCACATGACATGCCGCTTTTCAGCCGGGACAAACTTCCCCGCGGCAAAAACCTCGATCGCGCCGACGAATTCATAATCGTCGAATACACGGGCATTGAGTTCACGGTAAAACCCGGTGTTCTTCCGCACAAACGACTGCGTCCGGTCGTATTGAGGATGGTTCAGCACCTCTTCCGGCGTCCCCTCTTCACGGATCATGCCGTCCACCATAAAGGCGACCCTCGTGGCGATCTCACGCACGAAATCCAGATCGCGGGTCGAAAACAGGATCGTCATGCCGGTCTTCACGACGGAGCGGATCAGGGAATAGACCTCGTTTCTTTCCTCCGGGAGCAAATCCGCGCCGGGATCCTCGATCAGCAGGATCTGGGGCTGGAGCATCAGCGCGCGCACGATGGCCAGACGGCGGCGCTGTCCCGCGGTAAGGTTGATCGGCATCGCATCGGACACGCCGGAAAGACCGGCGAAGCTCAACATCTTTTTTGCGCGTTCGACGATCACCCACTCGTCTTCTTTCCCGACGTCGGAAGGAGCAATCGTCATGTTTCCCAGGACGTCCAGGTTAAGGAACAGCGACTCGCGGGAAAGGACCATCCCGATCGTCCTGCGGGCGCGGTCCGCACCGCCATGACGCCACAGGACAGGTTCGCCGTTCACTTCCACATTGCCGCCCTCCGGCTGCTCCAGCAGGTCCAGACAACGGAGAAGAAGCCGTTTGCCGGGTTCGGACGCGCCGATCAGTGCGACGACTTCGCCTTTGCGGATCTCGAGGGTGAGATCGCGCAGACGTTCCATGCTGTAACGGTCCTGCATGCTGATCCTGCGTGCCGCCAGGATCGGCGCGGCGGAATTGTTTTCTTCTGTGTTCATGTCGTTTCGGTTCCTTATGCTGAAAGTGTGCGGATTGACCGGATGAGCTGCTCCGAATCAGGCGATCCAGAACGGCGGACGCGACGGGATGTCGTCCAGCCATGCGTCGGGCTCGTAAAAGACCTGTTTGAGGAAAAGGCCGCGGGCGGGCGCGGTGTCCTTGCATGCCGCGCGGTCGCAGGCCAGCAGGATGCCGCGGAACTCGTCCGGCGTCATGCGTCCGCGCCCCACGAACATCAGGGCGCCGACCATGCTGCGGACCATTTTATAAAGGAAACCCGTGCCGAGAAAATACATGCAGACGAGCGGGCCGAACGTGACGATCTCGGTTCGGAGGATGGTGCGCACGGGGTCGTCGATCTTGCCGCGTTCGACCGTGAACGTGGAAAAATCGTGCCGTCCCTCGACATGCCCGATCGCCTCGCGCAGGGCATCGGTCTCCGTCATATCCTCCATGTGCCACGAATACCGCCCGCTGAACGGGTTGATGTCGCCGGTGTTGACGACATAGACGTAGGACTTGGCGAGCGCGTCGAACCGGGCGTTGAAACCGTCCTTCACGACCTCGGCGCTCCTGACGCGGATGTCGTCCGGCAGCAGGCGGTTCATCGCCTTCTTGAGTTTCCAGTCAGGGATGTACGGCGACGGCGGGGCGGAAAAGGAACACACCATGCCGAGCGCGTGGACTCCCGCGTCGGTGCGGCTGCTGCCCTGGATCCTGATGAATTCGCGTTCGCCGAAAAGCCGGTACAGTTTCTCTTCGATCACTTCCTGCACCGTAATGCCGTTCGGCTGACGCTGCCAGCCATGATATGCCGTACCGTCGAACGACAGCTCCATTTTGAACGTCGTCCGGGCGGCTGGAACGGATGCGGGAACGGACGGGGCGGCGTTGTCCGCTCCGGCGGATTCTGTTTCGTCCTGCGAGGTCATCGGATTCCGTTCCTGCCTGAAAAGAAAATCCGGGCAGCAGTCGCCTGTACCCGGATTCATGTTCGAATGAAGACCGTCCGTCCGGATCAGTTGTTCTTCAGATACACGGGTACGAATTCGTCGCGGCGGTTCTTGGACCAGACGGAGTCGCCGGTGCCGGTCACGGCAGGACGTTCCTCGCCGTAGCTGACCGTCTTGACGCGGGCGGATTCGATGCCGTAGATGTCGATGAGCATTTCGCCTGCGGCAAGGGCGCGGCGTTCGCCGAGGGCGCGGTTGTACTCTTCCGTGCCGCGTTCGTCGCAGTAGCCTTCCACCACGACGCCCGCCTCGGGATGGCCGAGCAGATACTGCGCGACCGCGGCGACCTTGGATTCCTCGGAGGAGGAAATGGTGTTCTGGTCGTAGGGGAAGTACAGCGGCTGGAACTCGACGCCTTCGATCCTGGCGCCGAAACCGTCGATGTACGGAGTTTTGCTCATGTCTTCGCCGTAGGCGCCGGGGCCGTTCTGGTCGAACCCGTCGCCGCCGTTCAGATCGCCGAAACCGTCACCGCCGCGCAAGCCGGCATCGCCGCCGTTCAGGTCGAAGCCGTCGCCGCCGTTCAGGCCACTGCCGTTGCCGCCGTTCAGGCCGGCCCCGTCGACGTCG
>JBGUKN010000044.1:0-6423 GCA_045114455.1 Victivallales bacterium | reverse complement strand
GACCGGCAACATCGATCCGCTGAAGATGGCGCGCAGCCGCTGCGCCGCCGGACACAAGGCCATGTGGCATGAGAGCTGGGGCGGACTTCCGCCGGAGGAATTCTTCGCCGGACTCGATCCCATGCTCGCGGGACTCCGCGACCGCCTCTTCAAGGACACCGTGACCGGCGACAAGCCCGCGGGCAAGCTCTCCCAGAAATGGGCGGACCGCCTCGGCCTCACCACGAACGTCGTGGTCGCCGCCGGCGCGTTCGACTGCCATTTCGGCGCGGTCGGCGCGCAGATCCACGCCTACGACCTGGTCAAGGTCTGCGGCACCAGCACCTGCGACATCCTCGTGGCCCCGCAGGTCAACTCCTGCATCCCCGGCATCTGCGGCCAGGTGGACGGCTCCGTGATCCCCGGCATGATCGGCCTCGAAGCCGGCCAATCCGCGTTCGGCGACGTCTACGCATGGTTCAAGCGCCTCCTCTCCTACGCCGGTGACATCAAGATCGCCGAGCTTGAGAAGGAAGCCGCCACGATCCCCGTCGGCACCACCGGCGTCCTCGCGCTCGACTGGTTCAACGGACGCCGCACCCCGAATGCCAACCAGAAGCTCACCGGCGCGATCTGCGGCCTCAATCTCGGCACCACCGCCCCGATGGTCTACCGCGCCCTCGCCGAAAGCACCGTCTACGGCGCGCGCGCCATCATCGACCACTTCAAGGCACAGTCCATTCCGATCCGCAACGTCATCATGACCGGCGGCATCAGCCGCAAGTCCCCGTTCATCATGCAGATGTGCGCCGACGTCTTCAACCTCCCGATCAAGATCGCCGCCTGCGACCAGACCTGCGCCCTCGGCAGCGCCATGTTCGGCGCGGTCGCCGCAGGACACTATGCCCGCGTGGAAGACGCCATGGAGAAGATGGGATCCGGGTTCGACGCCGAATACACGCCGAACAAGGAAGTGGTCCAGCTGTACGAAGAGCTCTATCAGCGCTATCTCCGTTTCGGCCGCACCCTGGAGAAGGAAGGTCTCTGATCCATGAAATTCGAATCCCTCCGCAAGGAATGCTACGAGGCCAACATGAAGCTGCCGAAGCTCGGCCTCGTCATCTATACGTTCGGCAACGTGAGCTGCATCGACCGCAAGGCCGGCGTTTTCGCCATCAAGCCCTCCGGTGTCGACTATGAAAAGCTCACGCCGGAAGACATCGTGATCGTCGGGCTCGACGGCAAGGTCGCCGACGGCAAGCTCCGTCCCTCCAGCGACACCAACACCCACCTCGAACTCTACAAGGCGTTCCCGTCCATCGGCGGCATCGTCCACACCCATTCCACGTTCGCCGTGGGCTGGGCGCAGGCCGCGCGTTCCGTGCCCCTGTACGGCACCACCCATGCGGACCACCTCGCCGCCGACATCCCCTGCACGGAATTTATGGCCGACGACCGCATCCGCAACGACTACGAGACCGAGACCGGGCTTCAGATCATCGACTGCTTCGAGAAGCACAATCTGAACGCCTCCGAGATCCCCATGGCGCTCGTCGCCGGCCACGGTCCCTTCACCTGGGGCAAGAACGCCGAGAAGGCCGTCTACCACGCCCGCGTCCTCGAGGAACTCTGCAAGATGGCATACATCACGGAGCTCGTGAACCCCAAGGTCCAGCGTCTGAAAGATTCTCTGATCCAGAAACATTACAACCGTAAACACGGAAAGGATGCCTATTATGGCCAAAATTGATTTCAGCAAGTACACGATCCGGTTCATCACCGGCAGCCAGCACCTCTACGGGCCCGAAACCCTCAAGCAGGTCGCCGACAACGCGAAGAAAGTCGTCAAGGCGCTGAACGCCTCCAAAGAGATTCCGGTCAAGATCGAGTGGGTCCCCACCGTGAAGCTCAACGAGGAAGTCGTCGCCGCCATTCAGGAAGCCAATGCCGACAAGAAGTGCATCGGCGTCATCTGCTGGATGCACACCTTCTCCCCCGCCAAGATGTGGATCAACGGACTCAAGATACTCCAGAAGCCCATGCTCCACCTGAACACTCAGGGCAACCGCGACATTCCGTGGACCACCATGGACATGGACTTCATGAACCTGAACCAGGCCGCCCACGGCGACCGCGAGTTCGGCTTCATCTGCACCCGCCTCGGCCTCAACCGCAAGGTCGTCAACGGCTACTTCGCCGACCCCGTCGTCCAGCATGAGATCGGCGTGTGGGCGCGCGTCGCCGCCGCATGGGCCGACTCCCAGACCATGAAGGTCGCCCGCATCGGCGACAACATGCGCGAAGTGGCCGTGACCGAAGGCAACAAGGTCTCCGCACAGATCCAGTTCGGCTACTCCTGCAACGGCTATGCCGTGCCGGACGTCCTGAAGTTCATCGACGCCGTCACCGACAAGGAAGCCGAACGCCTCGTCAAGAAGTATTTCGACCTCTACACCGTGCCGAAGAAAGGCGCCGCCGAGAAGAAGTCCTTCCTCGCCGCCGCCAAGCAGGAAATCGGTCTCCGCGCGTTCCTCGAGGACGGCGGATTCACCGCGTTCACCACCACCTTCGAGAACCTCTACGGCCTCGACCAGCTCCCTGGCCTCGCCTGCCAGCGCCTCATGGAAGAGGGCTACGGCTTCGGCGCCGAAGGCGACTGGAAGACCGCCGCGTTCCTCCGCACAGCGAAAGTCATGGCGGCCGGACTCCCCGGCGGCGTCAGCTTCATGGAAGACTATACCTATCACTTCGAACCGAAGCGCCAGCGCGTCCTCGGCGCGCACATGCTCGAAGTCTGCCCGTCCATCGCGGCCGGCAAGCCCTCCCTCGAGGTCCATCATCTCGGAATCGGCGGCAAGGCCGACCCCGCCCGCCTCGTCTTCACCACGAAGCCCGGCCCGGCGATCAACGCCACCGTCATCGACCTCGGCGACCATTTCCGCCTGATCGTGAACGAGCTTGAGATCGTCAAGCCCGACAAGAAGCTCGCAAAGCTCCCGGTCGCCAGCACCGTCTGGATCCCGAAGCCGAACCTGCACGAAGGCGCGCGCCGCTGGATCGAAGCAGGCGGAGCCCACCACAGCGTGAATGCGCCGTCCCTCACCACGGAATACATGGAAGACTTCGCCCGCATGGCGGGTATCGAGATCGTCGTGATCAAGTAAGTTTCCCCGCTTTCCGTAGAGAAACGATCCCTGGCGGACATCCGGTTTCCCCGGGCGTCCGCTTTTTTCCGCGATATTCCGTTCACCGCAACACCAAACGAACAGAAGGAAAACCTGAACCATGAACGCAAAACACATCCTCTTCGCCGGAGCTCTTTCCGTGCTCGCACTGGCGGGAGCCGCCTGCAAGTCCGCGGACAAGAACGTCGTCTATCCCGGCGCCGACCTGGAACCGAACGGCAACCCGATCTTCACGGACGCCTGGACCGCCGACCCCGCGCCGCTGGTCGTGGGCGACCGCGTGTACGTCTATACGGGCGAAGACATCTACAAAGACGGCGAACAGAACGGCCTTCCCGGCAACTACAACATCGCTGACTGGCGCTGCTACTCATCCGACGACCTCGTCCACTGGCGCAGCCATGGGGTTCTGCTGAAACCTGAGGACTTCCCGAACGGCATCAAGGGAACCGCCTGGGCTTCGCAGGTTGCAGAGAAGAACGGCAAGTTCTACTGGTACTGCACGTTCCGCGACGACAAGAACGGCGGCAACTCCATCGGCGTCGCCGTCGCGGATTCCCCCGTCGGCCCGTTCAAGCCCGTTGAAAAGCCCGTCGTGATCGACAGCCTCACCAACGGCCGCGCCGGCTGGAACGACATCGACCCGACCGTGCTCATCGACGACGACGGCACCGCGTGGCTCTCCTGGGGACATACCAACAACTACGTCGCGAAGCTGAAGGATAACATGGTCGAGCTCGACGGCGAAATCACCGACACCGGCCTCCAGAACTACACGGAAGGCCCCTGGCTCTACAAGCGCAACGGCCTCTACTACAATCTGTACCCCGGCATGGGACGCGGCGGCGAAGTCATCAATTATTCCACCGCGAAGGATATCCGCGGTCCGTGGACGTTCCGCGGACAGGTCACCGGAGCCGCGAAGAACAGCTTCACCATCCATCCCGGCGTGATCGATTTCAAGGGCCGCACCTTCCTCTTCTACCACAACGGCACGCTCGACCGCGACGGTCAGAAGGGACAGAGTCTCCGCCGTTCCGTTTGCGTCGACGAGATCTTCTTCAACGAAGACGGCACCATCAAGGAAGTGACGCAGACGAAGGAAGGCATCAAAACGCCCGTGCTTCCGTAGAACAGCAGGTAATAATCTGCCTTCTCGTATTTCCTTTCAAAAAACTCGCCCGCTGGCTCCATTCCGAACCGGCGGGCTTTCAATTGATGCGGGGCCCCGCTCCTTGTCGGCGGCGTTCGAGTCAAGGGCTCTTTCCTGCCGCCGGATATTCTTAGTTTTATTATGTTATGCCTGGTTTCTGCCGTCAGAATTCCATGTTCATCGGCGGGTCTGGCGTAAACCCGAAAGCGTGCAAATCCTTGTCTGGTATCATTCTGACTTCTTCAAAACCGACGCCAGGCATGCCGAGAAATCCGTCCATGCCGGGGTCGGTCATTTTGACGCGGATGCCGCCGAACGCCATGTTGCCGAAACCGGGCGTGACCACCGTAGTTTCGATGTGGGTATTGGCCGCGGCCAGTTCTGTCTTCGCCTTCCGGGCTTCTCTGCGTGCCGCACTGCGTTCCGCAGCGGAGGACCGTTTCGGCGTGACGTCTTCCATGGTCGTTTTTGCCGCCGCGTCGTGCAGCGGCGGGATGATCTGAACGATGCCGAAAAGAGCGATCGGAAGAGCCGTGAAAAGCAGGATGGCGGCGATAGTTAGATTCATCAGAGGGACGGCTTTTTTCGTATTGATGGAAGTAGTTTTTTTCATTGCAGCCTCCTGATATCGTGTCGGTTGTTCATCGCGGGCTTCTGATTCAATAACGCTTCCCGACGGCGGTTTATTGCATCGAATCGCAAAGAAAACACGTGTTGGCGGTTCGGCCAGCCCGCATGGTCGGCCCCCCTGCCGTACTCGAAGTTTGCCGAAAACAGGCGCATGGCGGGAAAAGCGGCGAAAAAGCGCGGGCCGCACTGGAAACCATCTTAAAAGGAAGTATATTATAGAATGATGAAAACACACGGAAAACAACAGAATAAACAAAACGTGTCCGGCGGAGGGAGCGGCAAACGGGCGGACGTTACGCTGACGCGGACCGGACTTGTCCGGATCTTCCTGCGCGACAGCAAACGCTGGTTCACGCTCGCCGCCTTTTTCACCTCGCTGGTCTCCCTGCTGGAACTGCTCAATCCGCAGATCATCCGGTTCACCGTCGACTTCGTGCTGGGCGGGAAGGAACCGGAATCCGGCGGCATCCTCGCGATCCTGCCGAAGCTCATGGGAGGACCGGAATTCATCCGGGAACATCTCTGGGTATCGGCCTGCGCGGTCCTGGCGGTATCCGGTGCCTGCCTGATCTGCCGTTATCTCTTCCAGCTCACGAACGCGGTCGCCGCGGAGACTCTGGTGGAGACGATGCGGAACATGCTGTTCGGCCACATCCAGCGTCTTCCGTTCGCCTGGCACATGGCGCACCAGACGGGCGACATCATCCAGCGGTGCACCTCGGACGTCGACATGGTGAAGCGGTTCCTCTCCGAACAGCTCACGGGCATCTTCCGCATTTTGATCCTGATCGTGCTGTCGCTGTGCTTCATGTTCGGCATGAACGCGCGGCTTGCCGCGCTCGCGTCCATCGTGATCCCGCTGGTCGTCGGGTCGTCGTTCCTGTTCCACCGGAAGATCGCCTCGCGATTTCTGGAGTGCGACGAAAACGAGGGCAAGCTCTCGACCATCGTGCAGGAGAATCTGACCGGAGTGCGCGTGATCCGGGCATTCGGCCGCGAGCAGTACGAGGCCGCGAAGTTCGACGCGCAGAACAAGTATTATGTGTCGCTATGGGTGCGTCTGGGGCGTATTCTGAGCCTGTTCTGGGTGACGGGCGACCTCATCGCCGTCCTGCAGGTGCTGCTCCTGCTCGTCTGCGGCTCCGTCTTCGCCATTCGCGGCGAACTGACCGCAGGCGAGTTCATCGCGTTCCTCTCCTACAACGGCATGCTGATGTTCCCGATCCGCCACCTCGGACGTATGATCTCCGAGCTCAGCAAGGCGGGCATTTCCCTGAACCGCATCCGCGAGATCATGGCCGCCCCGGAGGAGTCCGACCCGCCGGACGCCCTGACGCCGCCGCTCGACGGCGACATCGTGTTCGACCATGTGAGCTTCGGCTACGACGGTTGCCCGGAACTCCTGCTCGACGTATCGTTCACGGTCCCGTCCGGTATGGTGTTCGGCATCCTCGGCGGCACCGGCAGCGGCAAATC
>JBGUKN010000043.1:0-25242 GCA_045114455.1 Victivallales bacterium | reverse complement strand
TTCCTGAACGTAGGAAATCTGCGGGATGCCGAGCTTTTCGGCGATCTGCGGGCCGACCTGGGCGGTGTCGCCGTCGATGGCCTGACGTCCGCAGAGAACGAGGTCGAAGTTTCCGATCTTCTTCGCCAGACGGCTCAGCGCGAAGCTGGTGGCCAGCGTATCGGAACCGCCGAGCGCGCGGTCGGTCAGGAGCACGGTTTCGTCGGCGCCGCGGAACAGAGAATCGCGGAGGATGCCTGCTGCGGCGGGGAGTCCCATCGTCGCGACGACGACTTTCGCGCCGTAGCGGTCCTTCAGCTGGAGGGCCAGCTCAAGCGCGTTCAGGTCTTCAGGGTTGAAAATAGCGGGAAGCGCCTGACGGTTGATGGTTCCGTCGGGCTTCATGGCGTCGCCCGTAACATTCTTCGTGTCCGGGACTTGCTTCACAAAAACGAGGATTGTGCAGCTCATGACTGTTCCTTCCTGGGTTATGTCAACAGGTTTTTTGCTGTCAATTCAAAATTTGCCGTAAAATAATAATATAGCATCTTTCCGGCGTTTTTCCAGTCATTTTCCTGAAAAACGCCGTGTTTTCAAAACCGGAATACCCTTCCCGGTGTCAGCAGGTCTCACTGGAACCGTACCAGGACCTGACCGCTTGCCTGCTTGTTCTCAGGATCGGAAGGAATCGATTTCTTCACGGAAAGCGCCGGAGGCAGATGGAACTTGTGCCGGTTGTAGTGGTCGTAATAACGGTCAGCGGGAAAGAACATGACGACCTTTTTCCCGGGATTTGCGGCAAGCAGCTCCGGTATCTTCCTGACCGACTGATTGCGGATCCTGTCCTTCTCCTCCGCATCCTTGCAGGTCAGGCCATAGGTCAGCTCGCCGGGGAAGATCAGATACAGGTCGTTCCGGTGGTACGCGAAGCAGAGGGCATGCATGTTCGAACCGTGCGCGAGGATCAGCGTGTCGGGCGTGATCTCGTCCCGGCACTCCTCCAGGAATTTGTCCATGGAACGCGCATCGTAGAAGCTTTCCGGGACGACCAGATCCACTGCGATGAAAACCGGAACGACCGCCGCAATAAAGTACGAAATTTTGCGCGCGGGGAGTTTCTCCGAGAACGCCGCCGCAAATCCGAGCAGCGCCAGGACAGCCACGTTGAAGATGACAAAACACTTCCACGTTTCGTTCTTTTCAAAAATGGTGATCCCGAATCTTCCCGGCAGGTCAAGGAAAAACGCGACGATCCCCGCGAGGATCGCCAGAACAAGAGCCCCGCAGAGCATCATCAGCGGCACATTGAACAGCTTGCCCTTCCCGTCCGGACGTTCCTCGAAATAACGGAACAAGGCGGCGGAAAGCATGATCGCAAGCGCGGGAAAGCACGGCAGAATGTACGTCGGGAGTTTTCCGCTCGACGCGGACAGGAACAGGAACGGTCCGGCGAACCAGCAGATCAGGAACCGGAACCATGATTTATCCTCTCCCCTGACGCCGATCTTCCGGAATCCGAGTCCGACCGCGGGCGCAAGCAGGAACCATTCACCCGCCCCCCAGAGCAGGGTCAGGACGAAATAGAACGGCCCATGCGGATGCTCCGCTTCGGCGCCGCCGAAGAAACGGGCAAAGTGCTCCTCAATGACGAAATACCGCCAGAAATCCGGCTGCGCCCGATGGATCAGGATCGCCCACGGAGCGATCACGATCAGAGCAGCGACAAACGGCAGCCACGGCAGCACGAAGATCGCTTTCCAGCGTTTTTCCCAAATCAGCCACGGCAGCACAGCCATGACCGGCAGGGCAAACGCGAGGAAGCCTTTTGTCAGGAACGCGCAGCCCGCAGCCGCTCCGGTCGCAAGAAGCCACAGCACGCATTTCATGCTTTTTTTCTCAAGAAACCCCTCCATGGCACAGTAGAACGACGCCACGGTCGCGGTCACGAACAGCGAGAAAATCGCATCCAGCGTACAGGTCGTGCCGACAATGAACACCAGCGGCATCAGCAGGAAACAGCCCGCTGCAAACCAGCCGACATCCCGCCGTCCGGTCATTTTCAAAGACAGCAGGAGCACGAGCACCGCCGCAAGGCCGGTCGAGACCGCCGGCATAAAACGTCCGGCAAACGCGTTTTCGCCGAACACGCGGACCGCCCCGGCGATCAGCCAGTACCCCATGATCGGCTTTTCAAAATAGCGCGCGCCGTTCAAGCGAGGCGTCACATAATCCTGATCGGCGAGCATTTCGCGCGGGATTTCGAGGTAGCGTGCCTCATCGGGAGAGACGAGCGGCCGGACTCCGAGCAGAAACACGTACAAAATCAGAAAGATCAGAAATGCAGCCGGGATATTGCATTTAAACTTCATCAGATAAAAAACTCCGGTGTTTTGTGTTCGTCCGCAGGGTTCCGCGGAAAAAGGGATCGCGTTAAGAAATAAAAGCAAAATGTGTTAAAATATATAATATACACCTTTTTCGCTTTTTTTTCAAATAAAAATGAAAAACTTTCCCTTCCGCCTTCTTTTCTTCGCCGCCGGGATTGAAAAAAAGCTTCCCGCATGGTATATTATTAGACTGCACTTGTTTAACCCGAACCGGCGGCCTCCTTC
Organism: Victivallales bacterium; assembly: GCA_045114455.1. Taxonomy (GTDB): domain Bacteria; phylum Verrucomicrobiota; class Lentisphaeria; order Victivallales; family UBA1829; genus UBA1732. The sequence goes on along the minus strand of JBGUKN010000043.1, from coordinate 22,651 downwards.
CAGACTTAACAGGCAGGAAAGCCGTCCCAACAACTGGAGAAACACAATGAAGTTTACGCACGAAGTGGACCAGATGGTGTGCGTCGCCAAGGGTCCGAAACACGGTCCCGCGCCGATCCCCCAGGAAGGTAAGTGGACGAAAGCCAAAGAGATCAAGGACATCTGCGGTCTGACGCACGGCGTCGGCTGGTGCGCGCCTCAGCAGGGCGCCTGCAAGCTCACGCTCAACGTCAAGGACGGCATCATCCAGGAAGCCCTCGTGGAAACGATCGGCTGCTCCGGCATGACGCACTCCGCCGCCATGGCCGCCGAGATCCTCCCCGGCAAAACGCTCCTCGAAGCCCTCAACACCGACCTCGTCTGCGACGCCATCAACACCGCCATGCGCGAACTCTTCCTCCAGATCGTCTACGGCCGCACCCAGACCGCGTTCTCCGAAGACGGCCTCCCGATCGGCGCCGGCCTCGAAGACCTGAAGCAGCTCCGCTCCATCACCGGCACCATGTACAGCACCGCCGAAAAGGGCGTCCGCTACCTGGAAATGGCCGAAGGTTATGTGACCGGCCTCGCCCTCGACGAGGAAAACAAGGTCATCGGCTATCAGTTCGTCAACCTCGGCAAGATGATGGAATTCGTGAACAAGTCCTCCACGGAAGAACTCGAAAAGATGTCCGTCAAGGATTTCGTCGCCAAGTTCCAGAAATCCTACGGCCGCTTTGGCGACGCCGTCAAAGTCATCAACCCCCGCAAGGCATAAGGAGCGTTCATCATGGCACTTTTTGAAAGCTACGAGCGCAGAATCGCGCAGATCAATAAATTCCTGAACGACAACGGAATCGCCTCCATCGAAGAAGCCGAACAGATCACCAAGTCCAAGGGACTCGACATCATCCAGCGCGTCCGCGACATCCAGCCCATCTGCTTCGAAAACGCCTGCTGGGCATACCTCGTCGGCGCAGCCGTCGCCATCAAGCGCGGCCAGACCGTCGCCAGCGAGATCGCCAAGACCCTCGGCGAAGGCCTCCAGAGCTTCTGCATCCCCGGCTCCGTCGCCGACGACCGCAAGGTCGGCCTCGGCCACGGCAACCTCGCCAGCATGCTCCTCCAGGAGGAGACCCAGTGCTTCGCGTTCTGCGCCGGCCACGAGTCCTTCGCCGCCGCCGAAGGCGCGATCGGCCTCGCCAAGTCCGCGAACAAGGTCCGCAAGAACCCGCTCCGCGTCATCCTGAACGGCCTCGGCAAGGACGCCGCCCAGATCATTTCCCGCATCAACGGCTTCACCGGCGTCGAGACCGAATTCGACTACTACACCGGCGAGCTCAAGATCCTCTCCGAAACCGCCTACTCCAAGGGCGAGCGCGCCGCCGTCCGCTGCTACGGCGCCGACGACGTCCGCGAAGGCGTCGCCATCATGTGGAAGGAAGGCGTGGACATCGCCATCACCGGCAACTCCACCAATCCGACCCGCTTCCAGCACCCCGTCATGGGCACCTACAAGAAAGAGCGCATCGCCGCGGGCAAGCCGTTCTTCTCCGTCGCTTCCGGCGGCGGCACCGGCCGCACTCTCCACCCGGACAACATGGCCGCCGGTCCCGCCAGCTACGGCATGACCGACACCATGGGCCGCATGCACTCCGACGCCCAGTTCGCCGGCTCCTCCTCCGTTCCGGCGCACGTCGAGATGATGGGCCTCATCGGCATGGGCAACAACCCGATGGTCGGCGCCTCCGTCGACGTCGCGGTCGCGGTCGCCCAGGCCATGACTGCCTGATCCGGTTCAAAACCGGTCGTACGGCGCCCTGCCTCTTTCCGGGCAGGGTTCCGCACGAATACCACGCGGCATCGTGCGGGAGCGTTCCGGCGGTTCAGTCCGCCCGGAGTCCACATCCTCACGGTGCCGCGCACCATTTTCCCCTGCCGTTTTTTCCGCACGCTGAAAGGAGATTCCCCATGAAAGGCAAACGCATCCCAAAATCCAGACCGCGCAGACAGCCCCGCCGCGACGACGCCGAACCCGTGTCCGCGTCCTTCATCGACTCCTGCGCGCATATGGAGCTCCCCTCCCTCGCCATCGTGGGACGTCCCAACGTCGGAAAATCCTCCCTCTTCAACGCCATCCTCGGACGCCGCCAGGCCATCGTGCATTTCGACTGCGGCGTCACACGCGACCGCGTGAGCGCGTCCGGCGTCTGGCAGGGACGCCGCTTCAACCTCATCGACACCGGCGGACTCGGCATGTTCGAGAACGAGACGAACGCAGTCGGCAAGTGGGACAAGCTCATCGCCGAGCAGGTTGCCGCCGCCATCGAGGACGCCGCCGCCATCCTGTTCGTCGTGGACGTCCAGGCCGGGCTGCTCCCGCTCGACCACGGCATCGCGGACCGTCTTCGCGCCTGTGGCAAGCCCGTCTATCTGATCGCGAACAAAGCGGACAACCGCGAGGACGCGCTCCTCGCCGACGATTTCCACACGCTCGGATTCGAGCACATCCACCCAGTTTCCTGCCTCCACAAGCGTGGCATCGAGGATGTCCTGGAGGATGCGCTCTCCGGGATCGAACCGTCCGACGCCGAACTCGCCGCGCACGTCCTGAAGATCGCCGTCCTCGGCCGTCCGAACGTCGGCAAGTCCTCCCTCGTGAACCGCCTCATCGGCAAGGACCGCGTGATCGTCAGCGACGTCGCGGGCACCACGCGCGACTCCATCGACGTCGAATTCGAGCTGAAATGCTCCGACAGCGAGACCGTGCGCGCCGTCCTCGTCGACACCGCCGGACTCCGCAAGAAATCCAAGGTCGACGGCGCAGTCGAACAGTACAGCATGATGCGCGCCCAGCACTCGCTGGACACCTGCGACATCGTGCTCTTCGTGGTCGAGGCGGACAAAGGCGCCGCCACCTCGCAGGACAAGACCATCGCGCGCATGATCGAGGAGTCCGGCAAGGGCTGCATCCTCGTCGTCAACAAATGGGACATCCGCCCCGAAAAGACCTCCCGCGACGAGCTGATCCGCGAGTTCCGCGACTCCCTCCCGAAAATGAGCTACGCCCCGCTCGTCTTCGTCTCCGCCCTCACCGGCGAAAACCTCGGCGTCCTCTTCGACCTCATCGCACAGGTCCGCGCCCAGCTCTCCGCGCGGATCTCCACCGCCATGCTGAACCGCGTGATCCAGGACGCCACGACGCGCACCGCGCCCCCGGTCGTCGGCCTCAAGCCGCTCAAAATATACTACGGCACCATGACCGAGACCGCGCCGCCACACTTCATCCTCTTCATCAACAAACGCGAATACTGCGCCGACAGCTACAAGGCGTATCTTTCCAACTACTTCCGCAACGCATTCAACCTCGTCGGCGTCCCCATCCGCATCGTCCTGCAGGAACGCGACCGCCGCGACCTTTCCGAGGTCGTTAACCACGCCGGAAGCTCCAGCAACGCGAAGAAGAAGTTCGCCAACGCGAAACAGGCCAAGACGGCGAAGACGAAGGCCAACTTCAAGAAGAAAGTCGCCGCGCAGAACAAACGCCGCACGGAACGCGGCTGACAAAGAGATTCTCCGCTCACTACGGATTTCCACGGACGAGCGGCTGATTCCGGCCGGTTCGCCCGGATGCCTGTTGCCCTTTTCTCCCGCCGAGGGGAAAAACGCTTCTGCGCACATCCGCTTTTTTCGGAAAAAAGTTTGAATTCTTTTTTTCCCGCGTTATATTATTGGAAACGAGAAACACATAGCGCATTGCGCATCCGGTTTCCAGCATTGATTAACTCAAACCGCAAGAAAAGGTCCATTTATGGCCAGTCCCTCTTCCGTCATTGCGATTGTCGTCCCATGCTATAACGAATCCGCCATACTGAACAATACGGCCCGTCTTTTATCCGGGAAACTGGATGAAATGAACAGAGCCGGACTTGTGTCCGAATCCAGCATGATCGTTTTCGTGGACGACGGATCGACGGATGAAACATGGCAGCTCATCGAAAGCCTCCATGCGGAAGCTCCCGGCCGTTTCTACGGGATCCAGCTGGCGGCGAACCGCGGGCACCAGGCGGCGCTGCTGGCGGGACTGATGGAAGCCATGACGTTAGCGGACGCAGCCATCAGCATTGATGCCGATTTACAGGACGACATCGACGTCCTTCCCGCTTTTGTGGAGGAATTCAGGAGCGGCCATGACATCGTGTATGGTGTCCGGAACGACCGTTCGTCCGATACTTTCTTCAAGCGCACGACGGCTCAGGGGTTTTACAGGTTCCTGGGATGGATGGGCGTCAAAACCGTGTACAACCATGCGGACTACCGGCTGATGAGCGCACGGGCCCTGTCGGCTTTGTCGGAATACCACGAGGTCAATCTGTTCCTTCGAGGGCTGGTGCCCCTGATCGGATTCCGTCAGGCGGTCGTAGCATACGGTCGGAAGGCCGATGTGCGTCCGACCCGTTACACGCTGACGAAGATGCTTCTGCTCGCATGGGACGGGATTACGTCATTCAGTGTACGCCCGATTCGGATGATCACGCTGACCGGGCTGGTCTCCCTGATGATATGCATCGCAATCCTGATGTATGTTCTTTATTCGAAATTTTTCGGATATACGGTGGCCGGCTGGACCTCACTGACGATCATCATCCTTCTGATCAGCGGGATTCAACTGATTTCCATCGGCGTGATCGGAGAATACATCGCTAAAACATACATGGAAGTCAAGCAAAGACCCAGATATCTGATTTCCCAAAGACTTGAATCGACAAACCGGAACAGCAAATGAAATCATTCAATCTCCTTGCACCTGTCGAAGACTTTTTTGAAAAGGAAATAGACCGGATCCCTCCGGAAAAACTGTATCCCCGGCTTCTCGCTGTCCTGATCGTCCTCGGCTATCTGCCGCTCCTCATGCCCGGTCTACCCCACGGACACGATTCCCTGTACCACATGGCACGGCTGGTGACCCTCCGGGAAGGATTCTCCAGCGGGGAACTGCTGCCTCTGATTAACTACAGTGCGATAGAAGGCTTTGGTTACGGCTACGGCCTTTTCTATTCCGATCTTTTTCTTATTCCATACGGACTGCTGGCCATGATCGGAATCCCCGTGGTCACGGTTTACAAACTTTTCCTTTTCACATGGGGAATCATGACGGCCTTTTCCATGTACCATGTGGCGAAAACCATTTCGGGAAAACCGTTTACCGGATTTGCTGCGGCGCTTCTTTACTGCTGGAGCAGTTATTATGCGACCGACGTAATCATCCGGGCGGCAGTCGGCGAAGTCATGGCGTTCCTGTTTGTCCCCTGGTGCATTCTGGGACTCTGGTTCGCGCTGTACGATGAATCCCCGAAGCGGAGCTGTCTGCCGCTGGCGATGGGATACACCGGGCTTTTCTACTCCCACAACATCACGTTCGTACTCATGTCCATCATCGGCGCCATAATCACGGCGTTCAATCTGCCCGCTCTTCTCCGGGACGTCCGCCGCATCGGACTCTTCCTCCGCGCCGGATGCCTGGCGTTAGCCCTGGCGGCATTTGCCGCGGCGCCGCTTCTGGAACAGAATCTGCACCTGGAATTCAACCTGACGAATTCAACGGCGCATGCTCCAATCGCACACAGAATGGTTCCCTTTCCCCGGCTGTTTCTGGAAATCCCGTACATGAAGATGGAATACTGGATTCCGCCCGGGATCGGCATCATCTTCGTCATCATTTTCCTTCAGCGGCTCCGCCTGAAATCGGAACGTTCGCCGCAGGAACGATTCCGGGATCTGTGCATGATAACCGGATTCGCAGCGCTGATCGCAGCCAGCGAGTTCCTGCCGTGGCAGGGAATGATGAGTGTCCTTGCGGCGATTCAGTTCCCCTGGCGGTTCTACTTGCCCGCGACGGCTTTTGCCGCTATGGGAGGCGGTCTTCTTCTTGGCGCGCTGCTTGCCGGAAAATCCACGTCCATGCGGCGCACCTGGCTCTGGATCCTACTCTGCGGATGCGGTTTCCCCTGGTGGTTCCTGCATTGCTACCAATTTGCGGCCAAGATTTCCGAACACGCGATCGTTTCCTCCGTTTCAAAAGAAAAAGCGGGGGCGCGTATCGTCAGCGGCGTGCATTTCCTGCCGCAGGGCAAAACCGACAAACATTACGAAGGACTTGGCGGAAAAGCTCCCGCATCCAATCCGAATGCAAAAACCGAGGTCAGAAACGTCGGCTGGAACAAACTCGAAATCGACTTTTCCGGCTTCGAACCCGGCGACACATTCGAAATTCCACGCGTTTATTACAAAGGCTATCAGGTGGAAACGGAGGCCGGCGGCGTCATCGACATCGTGGAACAGGAGCATTTCCGGTTCCGGCCGAATGCGTCCAACGGTACGGCCCGTGTAGTCTACCGTCCGACAACACTCCACAAGACCGCTGCCTTCGTTTCCTTTCTCACCTTGGGGGGACTTCTGATCACCATGTTGATCAGAAAAAAGAAAGTCCGGTCCTGTCCCCCTTCGCCTTTTCAAGCGGAATGACGCGGAAATCAGGGGGTTGAGACGCACGATCCGGAATCATCTCGGACCGACGGGCTTCTTCTCAGGAAAAAGCACGGAGTTTTTTCCTTCCTTTTTCTTTCTTTTTTTCGTGTTTGAGCTTGATTTTTTGCCGAATCAGGGGTATTGTATTCCATGCTTTGTTTGCATGCGGCAATCCGCCCCCTGCCCCGCTCGTCAGACTTCGACTGTCTGAAAAAAGCAGGCTCAAACGGAAAAAGGTTCAGCCGGGCAAACCGCATATCTTCCTGTTGCCGAAGTGGCGAAATGGCAGACGCACTAGACTCAAAATCTGGCGCCCGCGAGGGCATGAGGGTTCGAGTCCCTCCTTCGGCACCATGTTTATTTTCAGAAGATTACACAAAAAAAGCGGATTCCGTCGAAAACGGACTTGCCGCTTTCATCCCTTTCTTTTGTCCCGTGAATCCGGGCTTTACTGCATGTCCTCGACTGTCGCCGTCACGAAGAGCAGCGTCAGCATGTCCGGCTGGTACGCCGGATTGCTGATGCGCGCCGCGAGGACTGGCTTTCCGACCTCCAGATACAGCGCCTGCCGGAACGCCGTCGTGTCGAGCATGGGCAGCTTCAGCATGCCGGACAGGATCTCGGGCTCGGCCGGACGCTGTTGCGGGCGCGCATAGCGGTTCTGCACCGTTACGGGCTGGACCTCCTCCGGTTCGCCGAAAAACGAATACTGGTAATTGCGCCAGCCGGTCTGGGTCGTTTTTTCGAATCTGTAATCCAGCCGTACGAGCTTGCCCTCGTTGAGGATGCTGGCTGCTGCATGCAGAACGGTGCCGGTCCAGAGGACCTCGCTGTTCATCGGGATGGCCGGGACGCCGGGATCCTGCGCGGGGATCCATTTCAGCGGCACGAACTGCGTTTTCGTGTTGAGCTGAATGGCGACGGGTTCCTGCGACGGGATCAGCCGGAAGGACGGGCTGTAGAAGTCGCGCAACTGGGTGCTTTTCAAAAGCTTCTCCATGAAATCCTCGGACGGGACGCCGGGGCAGCCGTCGGAATTCCCGGCTGCGCAGATGTCGTTCCACCTCGCCCGCACGATCTGGAAATCCAGCCGCACGAGCCTGTTTTCGCTGTCGGTCGCGGGCACGACCCTCTCCGGCATCTGAAGCGGTTTCGTGAAGAAAACGTGAATGGTCCAGGCGCTCCCGGTCGACATTTGCGCGGCGATCACCGGCTTTCCCCTGGTCGCCGCGAGCGTGCTGGAAAAAGAGTTGTCGTCGAAGACGGGCGACTGGCCTGTGCCCCAGTCGCCGTAGTCGGTGTTCGTGAACCCGTTCATCTTCCGCATGGAGGAATCCAGGAAGAAGATGCGCGGAGGCCGGATATCGAGGAAGAACTCGTTTCCGGTGACCGTGGGATCGCCGAAGAACGGGAAAATGCTCGCAAGGTTGTTGCTGGAATTCATGTATTGATTGGAATAATTGTCCTCTTCATCCTCTTCGTAATCCTCTTCCCCGTCCGAACCGTCATCTCCCGCATCTTCATTCTCATTGTTTTCACCGTCGTCCGCGTCCTGCGGATCATCGTCGAATGCAGACGGATGATCCGCTTCGGAACTATCTTTCGGCAGGATGTAGAACGCCGGGAAGAATTCCGTGCGTGACATTTTGAACTCAATGGGCGTTCTGGCGGCCGCATAGCCCGCGGAATACCCGATCACGCGGTAGCCGCCCGCCCTGTAGATCGCGGGCAGAAGTTCGTCCGACGGCTGGGAATCCCTCGGCAGTCCCATGGACTCCGCGGCGGCGGCCAGCGTCTTTTTCGGGACAGTGATGACCTGATACTCGAAATACTGGTACGAATCGGAACCGCCTGCATTTTCCTGCGCCGGCTCCTTCGCGGCGGGCGCACTCTCCTTCGCCGGAGAGACGGACTCCTTCTCACTCGCATTCTTATCATTTGCGGCGGACGGAGCGGTGGCGTTCTGCCCGGAAACGGGCTCAGTCAGGGCGCACAGAAGGATTGCCGAAACGAAAACGATCAGTTGACAGGCGGTATGTTTCATGATTTCCGATTCCCGGACTTGCGCGTATGGCGCGCGTTTAATAATTTAAGAGATTTCTCTTCAAAAAGGTATCACCGTTTATTCAAAAAGTCAAATGATTTATACGAAAAAACTAAAAAAAAGAAAACCGGCGAAGATGAGTTCGCCGGCTTCCGGGAAAAGCGGATCGGATCGCTTCCGTCTTACTTCGTCTTGACGGGCGCTGCCTCCTTCACGACGAGCAGGACGGGATATTTCGCATCGGTTTCGGGCACGGTGTACATCGTGCCGGTGAGCGTCAGCGGAGAATCGGTCAGCTCGAAACCTTCGGGCAGAGCCACGGCGATGGCCTCGCCTTCGTTCTTGCCGTAGGCGGTCGCGAGGATGTGCGGCTTGCCGCCGAACACGAGGTCCATCCCGTCCTCGATGGTGCGTCCCGTGATCAGGGACTGGGCGGGAATGGAGGCGCTGGCCTCATCGTACGCGCGCATGCCGGCGACTTCGAAATGAGCGAGCTTGTTGACGAAATTGCGGCCGGCAGCCTTGTCGACCTTTTCGAAGTTCAGTTCGGCTGGACGGTCCGCCATGAACGGGTTCAGGGCCAGGATGGTGCCGACCACGATCACGCCGGAGAGCAGCGTGGCGGGCAGGCCGACCGCAAGCCATTTCATGAAGGTGACGTGCGAGGCGGACGGACGCTTTTCGAGCATGCCGAGCGCCACGATGTTCGCCGTGCTGCCGATCATGGTGATGTTGCCGCCGAAGCACGCGCCGAAGAGGAGCGCCCACCACAGTGGGAAGTCCTTCACGCTCTGGGAGAGCTGTTCGATCACGGGGCAGAACGCCGCCACGAAGATCACGTTGTCGACGAATGCGGACCCGACGGCGGAGGTGAAGAAGATGAACGGGACGAGCTCGTAGGGGCTGGTGCCGCAGATCTTGGAGAAGCCGTGCGCCATCACCTTGTCGACCTCGGTGTATTCCAGCGTGCCGGCGACGGCGAAGAGGAGCATGAAGAAGATGAGCGTCCACCAGTCGACCTCGCGTTCGATGTAGTAGCGGGCGCGGTTCTGCTTGATGATCATCACGATGCCGGAGCAGACCAGCGGCGCGACGATCAGGACGGTGTTCTTCGGCAGGCCGAGGAGCTCTTCGGTCGGGTGGTGGGAGGCGATGGCGCACACGGTGCAGATCAGGAGGATCAGGCCGGGCTTGTACGGCACCTTCACGCGGGGAGCCAGCGAAAGCCCCTGCGCGAGGCGGCTCTGGAGGCTTTCATCGAATTTCTTCAGGTCCTTGCGGAAGATGAAGAGCAGGAGCGCGATCACTGCGAACAGAGAGACGAGCATGATCGGGAACGACCACAGCATGAAGTCGCCGAACGTGAGGCCGCCCTTCGTGCCGATGTAGATGCCGACCGGGTTGCCCATCATGGTGCCGGAGCTGCCGATGTTCGTGGCGAGCACGGCGATCAGGATGTACGGGGTCGGGTTCAGTTTCAGGCGGTCGCACACCTGGAAGATCAGGGTGGAGATGAAGATGATGGACGTGACTTCGTCGACAGCGCAGGCGAGCAGCGCGGACGCCACGCTCGTGACCGTGATGAACTTCATCCCGGAGAGGTTCGGCATTTCCACAATCAGCTGAACGATCCATGTGAAGAAGCCGAGGTCGCGCAGCGCGCCCACGATCACCATCATGCCGACCAGGAACAGGATCACTTCCAGCGAGGACGACTGCACGAAGTGCGGGATATCGAGCGAGCCGGTAAAGATCAGGACCGCCAGGCCGAGGAACGCCAGGGCCAGACGGAACTTCCAGAAGAACAGCGTGCCCATGATGAGGCCGATGAAGACGGCGCAGGCCACGGCCTGGTGCGATTCGAGCGCGTGGGAGAAGAAGCCGCCGAGGCCCACGGCCAGGCTCACGGCAAGCAGGATCAGGAAACGCGAAACAAAGTATTTGACGGAAATGGAGGAGGATTCTTCCGACATGGTATCTGTAACCTTTCTTTAGTTATCTCGTAATCGTTGCCCGCGGTCATTCCCAGAAGAACTTCGCGCAGAATTCACGCAGGGAGACCAGTCCGGCCAGCCGGCCGTCTTTGTCCGTTATGATGAGCTGCGCAGTCTCCTGTTCCAGGAAGAGCTTCGCCAGCTGGATCGCCGGGACGTCTTCCGAGACCGGCTCGCCGAGCTCCTGCATGATGTCGGAGACGCGCGTGTCGCTGGCGCTCTTCAGCAGGTCGACGAACGGCTGGAACCGGTAGATCGGGGAAAGGTTCTCCATCCAGAGGAGGTGTTCCGGCAGCGTGTAGGTGAGAATATCCTTCAGCGACAGCACGCCGCGCAGGTCGCCCACGGAGTCGATCACCGGCAGGGACGCGCTCTGGGTGGTTGCGAAGATGTCGATCGCCTCGCGGATGGTGTCCGTCTCGTGAAGCGGAGTGAAATCGGTGCGCATCACGTCCTTCGCGAGCAGGTATTCCGGCATCTTGACTTTTCCGGTGGCGAAGAACGAAGTGACTTCCGCCGGAGTCTTCAGGCCGGCAACCTGGCGGATGTTCGCGGGATCGGAGAAGGACTTCGCCAGCATGGACATGACCTGCAGATGCAGGTTCGGGTCTTCCAGCGGGGTCAGGATCAGCACCATCACGTTAATGAGCACATTCATGTTCAAGGATATGACTTGTGTGGTTACATCCTTGCCGCCGTAGTAAATCCCGGTCGGGCAGCACGCGATGGCGATCATCGGCTTCTCAAGCCCGGCGAGGCGGGCGTGCGGCACGGCGAGGCCGGGGGCGACGATGCACGGGAAGACTTTTTCGCGCTTCTCGATCTCGGCGCGTGCTTCGTCGATATTGAGCTGGGGGAAATGGCGTTTGAGCATATCCAGCAGCATGCTCACGACTTTCGTACCGTCGGATTCCGTCACGCCGCAGGCGATATTGTTCGCAAACAGGTAGTCCGAAAACTCGTTTTTCGTTTCACTCATGGTAGGGATAACCTCCTGGGTCGTTCCATAGTGTTTAAAAAATGAAATCCTTTTAAAATAGCATGATAATCAGTTTTTTCAAGTTCAAATCGCGTTTTTTCCGGACTTTTCCGCATCCGGGACGCGGACACGCAAAAAAAGTTCCCGTTTTTTTTGTGATTTCCACTTCATCCGCTTGAAAAACATATTGAACCGCAGTATATTAAATGATTGTTTTTACATAAAAAACCCTTTCATTCAGAGGTTTCACTCTTATGATCACGAAAAAGAATCTCGTTCTGCTCGGCCCGCCGGGCGCAGGCAAAGGCACGCTCTCCGATCCGCTGATGGCGCAGGAAAAGCTCGCGCACATCTCCACGGGCGAAATTCTCCGCGGCGAAGTCGCCGCCGGCACCGAACTCGGCAAGCAGGCCGAAGCCTGCATGAAATCCGGCAAACTCGTCCCCGACCAGGTCGTCGCCGATATGGTCGCCGCCCGCCTCGCCACCCCGGAATGCGCCAACGGATTCATCCTCGACGGCTTCCCGCGCACAGTCGCGCAGGCCAAACTGCTCGAAGAAGCCATGGTCCGCATCGGCATGAAGCTCGACGCCGTGATCCTCTTCGAAGCGCCCGAAGACCTTCTTCTCCAGCGCCTCACCGCCCGCCTCACCTGCAAGAAGTGCGGCGTCGCGTTCAACAAGCTTTTCGCACCCCCGAAACAGGAAGGCGTCTGCGACCGCTGCGGCGGCGAGCTGATCCAGCGCGCCGACGATTCCCTTGAGACCGCGAAGAACCGCCTCAAAGTCTATCACGAGCAGACCGCCCCCCTCATCCAGTTCTACGAAGGAAAAGGCTGCCTCGCGCGCATTGACTCCTCTCTCCCCGTCGACAAAGGATTCGCGGCGCTCCTCGCGCTTCTGAAATGATTCCCCGGTTTCCCGTATGCGCATGATGAAACGACGCAATTTCGTGATCCACACGCCCGAGGAAATCGCCCGGATCCGTGAGGCCGCACGAGTCACCGCGCTCGCCCGCGAAGAGATCGCCGCCCTGGCCCATCCGGGCATGACGACGCTCGAACTCGATGAACTCGCCGGAGCCGTGATCCGCGCCACCGGCGGCATCCCGACTTTTCTGAACTACAACGGCTTCCCCCGCAACATCTGCATCTCGGTCAACGATGTGGTGGTGCACGGGATCGCCAGCGAAAAATGCGTTCTGAAGGAAGGCGACATCGTCAGCGTGGATGTCGGCGTCACCCTGAACGGCGGCATCGGCGACACGGCGAAGACCGTGCTCGTCGGCAACAAGCCGACCTCGAAGGACATCGAACGCCTTCTCGCCGGAACGCAAGAAGCGCTCGAGGCGGGCATCGCCGCAGCGCACCCCGGCGGACATGTCGGGGACATCTCCCGCGCCGTCGCGAAAGTCGCCGAACAGTACAAGCTCGGCATCGTCCGCGACCTCGTCGGACACGGCTGCGGAACGCGGCTCCACGAACCGCCGGAGGTCCCGAACTTCGTAAGCACGAGCGAAGGTCCGGTCCTCTCGCCCGGCATGGTGCTCTGCATCGAACCGATGCTGAACCTCGGCACGGCGCGCGTCTACGTGGAGCCGGACAACTGGACGGTCCGCACCGCGGACGGTCTGCCGTCAGCGCATTTTGAACACATGATACTTATTACTGAAACTCATACGGAGGTCTTAACACGTGTCTAAAGACGTTGTCAAAGTAGAAGGCGTCGTCCGTGAACTGCTCCCCAACACCATGTTCCGGGTCGAACTTGAAAACAAACATATGATCCTTGCTCACATCAGCGGCAAGATGCGGCTCCACTTCATCCGCATCCTCCCGGGCGATACGGTAACGCTCGAGATGTCTCCGTATGACCTGACAAAGGGAAGAATCGTTTTCCGCCAGAAATAACGTCCGCGACTTTTTTTCATACCCCAGGAAACAAAATAATCCAGTCCGGCGCTCTGTCTCCGGACCTACCCTTTTTGTGAATTCACCAACAAAAACCAATCAACGCCCGTACGGGCAGAAAAGGAAAATCAACCATGACGAAACGTGATCTCGTTGTCAAAATCTCCGCTGAAACCGGTCTGATCCAGACCGAAGTCGCCAGCATCGTTCAGAAGACCCTCGACTACATCGCCGACGAACTCGCCGCCGGCCGCGACATCGAACTCCGCAACTTCGGCGTCTTCGAAATCCGCGTCCGCAAGGGCCGCAAGGGCCGCAATCCGAAAGTGCCGCAGATCACCGTTCCGATCCCGGAGCGCAAGGTCGTCAAATTCCGCGCCGGCAAGGAACTCAAGGACCGCGTCGCCAGCCTCAAGATCGACTGATCCCGGAGATTCTGTCCCATGCCGAAAATTGCTCCGCCCCCCGGAGTGAGCGACATCTTCCCGGACGAGGCGACCGCCTGGCTCCAGCTCGAATCCGCCGCCCGCAAAGTCTTCGGACTTTACGGATTCGGCGAGCTCCGCACCCCGATTTTCGAATTCACCGAAGTCTTCCAGCGCGGACTCGGCGGGGAGACAGAAGTCGTCCAGAAGGAAATGTACACCTTTGAGGACCGCGGCGGCAGAAGCCTCACGCTCCGTCCCGAAGGCACCGCGGGCGTCATGCGCGCGCTCGCCGCGACCGACGCCGCGAACGGCGTCGAACACCGCGTCTTCTATATGGGGCCGATGTTCCGGGGCGAACGCCCCGCCGCGGGCCGCAAACGCCAGTTCCACCAGATCGGCGTCGAAAACGTCGGCCGTCCGGCGTCGCCGGGCCTCGACGCGGAGGCAATCGCCATGCTCTGCCATTTCCTTGAGGAGATCGGCATCACGGGCTTCAACCTCCTCATCAACACGCGCGGCGTGCCGTCCGACCGTCCTGCGGCGGAACAGGCCCTCGCGGAGCATTTCCGTCCGCATCTCGCCGAGATGTGCGAAGACTGCCGGGCCCGCATCGACCGCAACGTCTGGCGCATTCTGGACTGCAAGCAGGCCTGCTGCCGCCCGTTCATCGAATCGGCGCCCGATCCCGCGCAGTTCTTCAGCGCGGAGTCCCGCGACTATTTCAAAAAGGTCTGCGATCTTCTCTCGGAACAGGGCATCCCGTTCACGGTCGATCCGCGCCTCGTCCGCGGCCTCGACTACTATGTGCATACGGTGTTCGAGCTCACGCACTCCGGGCTCGGCGCGCAGAACGCCATCGCGGGCGGCGGCCGTTACGAGCTGACGCTCCCCGGTCTCCGCAATCCGATCCCCGGGGTCGGCTTTGCCGCGGGCATGGAACGCCTCCTGATCGTGCGCGACGCGCTCGGCGTGACGCCGCCTCCGGCGCCCGTTCCGAAGCTTTATCTGGCTTCGCTCGGGGACGCCGCCCTGGCGTTCAACACGTCGTTCGCCGCGAAACTCCGCCACGCGGGGATCTCCGCCGCCATCGACTACGATGCGAAGAGCATGAAGTCCCAGATGCGTGCAGCCGACCGCATGAAGGCCGAATACGTGCTCGTGATCGGCGATTCCGAACTCGAAGCAAAGTCCGCCAAGCTCAAGCACATGGCGGACGGACGCGAAATTCCGGTAACGCTTTCCCTCGACGGCGTGCTTGCCGCACTGGCCGCCGACGCGGAAACCAAATAAACCGGACTCTCTTTCCGACCGAATCATAAAGCCGCGGGATTCGTCCTGCGGCTTTTTTCATATCCTGACGGCGGTCCCTCCCTGCCCCCCTGTAAAGCAGACGCCCGGCGTTATTCTTTTTCCCGTTCCTGCTCCGCCTTTTCCTGCCGTTCCTTTTCGGACGCCTGCCGGTCGATCTCGTCGGCGTCCTCCTCGGTAAACGCGGAAATGATCATGTTCGGGAACAGCGTGAGCAGATGTTTCGTATTGTCCGTGAAGAAATGCGAAATGGATTTGCCGTAGGACACCTTCGGATCGAGGATATTTCCGGTCAGGTAGAACGGCCATTGGAACAGCCCGAAATGCGCCGTCGTTTCAAGTTCCGCCTCTCCGTCTCCCGCCAGGTCGATCGTCCCGCTCGCGCTGTAGTGTTCGATCTGTTCGCCTTCAAGTTCGAGGGATTTCAGGGTTATGACGCCCTGACGGACGTTCATTTCCATTGTCCCGTGTTTGAACTCAATGGTGGCGTCGCCGGAAATCATGTCCATGAGGACGCCGGCCGTTGTCTGGTGCAGCGTGCGGCGGAGCACTTCGCCCGGCACGTAGTCGATGAGGCGCGGCACGCTGACCAGAGGCAGCAGAAGGATGTTCAGAAAGAGCGACCTATCGCGCAGCTGCGACTGCATGGAAACGTCCTCCAGTTCGGCAGTGCAGTCCGCCTGCAGATTGTTCGTCAGCGCCTCCGTCGTGAAGCCTTCTCCACGCAGGACTGCCTTCAGGCGTTTCACGAAACCGCGCAGACGGCGCGGGATTTCCGGACTGTCGTCCGTGGCAAGGAACGCGGTAAAGGTCTTGTCGAACGGGATCCTGTTCAAATCCGCCTCGACGGAGAAAGGCCATGAACCGCCCTTCAGATGGACCTCCGCCGAAGCGATCCCGGACACGTCGCCGGAAAACACCGCGTGCGGCACCAGGATCGCCGGATCGTTTCCCTGATCGTCTCCGTCATGCAGTTCCAGCAGTCCCGCCCCGGAAAAGACCAGCGCATGGTTCCGCGAGTAGATCCCGTGCAGATCAAGTTCAAACGTTTTGTCGACGAGCGAGATCGCGGTCTTTTCCACGCCCGGATCGGTGTTATGGTTGTAGCGGAAATACGACATGGCGAACGGCAAATCCAGCGAGCTGGAAATGAACTTCGGCAGAGACTCCTCCCCGCGCCGGTAGAGATACCGCCCGGAAGCACGGTCTTCGCCCTCCGCGTCCGCAAAACGGAACGCGATGTCTCCGTACATCTCGTCGTCCGCCCAAAGCAGTTCGCCTTCGATCCGCCCGGACAAATCCGGGAACCGGTACTCCTCCGGCTCGTCCGACTGGAGCCGCAGACGATTGACGTTCAATCCGCCCGTCCAGCTCATTTCATCGAAGTCGTGATCCGCATGGAAATCGACCTCTCCGGCGACATTCAGGTCCTCGAAATAAAAACTCCTCTCCACACCGTATCCGATCAGGTAAAGGGCTTCCGGCCCGAACCGCGCTTCCGGGAACTTGATCCGCACACGGTTCCCGTTCGCCGGATCGATCGTGCCCGATCCGCGGGCAAACAGCGTCTGCCTTGCCTGCCTGTCCTGAATATCCACGTTAAGTTCCGGCAGGATCAGCAGCTTCTTTTCCCGTTCAAAAAGGAAATTTCCGTTCAATCCGAGCCGCGCCATTTCGCGCGGTTGTCCGTCGAGCAGGATGGTCAGGTCGGTTCCGACGAGTTTCCCCTCGCCCCCCAGGATCGCGCCGTCGGCGCTGACCGAAAGATCGAATTCGGACGACACGAAGCCCCCCGCGAACCGGAAATCATCGTCGTCGCCGAACAGAGGGTCCCAGAACGAAACGGGGAGTCCGGCCGTCCTCAAAGAAAATGCCATCGGAAGATACGAAAACGCATCGTCTTTCCAGGTGAAATCGTTTTTGCATTGAACGGACAGACTCCCGATCCCGTTGTCGATTTCCGCGCGCAGCCCGGTCAACGTAATACAGGATTTTTCCGGTTCGCACCGGAAATCCGCCGAGGCGTCGGCATTGATGAAGCGCAGAAGCGGCAGTTCTTTCCTGCCTGGGAAAACCTTCGTTTCGAGCTGACGTGCCAACACGTCGCTGAGACGGTCGATCTCGATCCGCCCCGAAATCGCAGTTTTGCTTCCGCCCGCCGCATTCAGCACGGCATGGAAATCCTCTCCCGCCATCAGATTCAGCCCGCAATCCAGCTGCCAGCCCTGTCCATCGGGTCCGAGCCTGAAATCGGCGTCCCCGACCGCGACCAGTTCCAGATTCGCCCCGCCGCTTCCCGTCAGGGCAAGCTGCGACAGATGCGATTCCTTATGGAATTTCGCAGACATGTTGACAAGGTCGAGGTCAAGCTTCGCCTCGGCGGCATGTTCGACCCCGCGCAAATTGGCATCCTCCAGAAACACGCACAGATCGGCAAAGTCCTGGTCGCCGAACGCTTCTATCATCCGGTAGGGATAATATTTCAAATCGCCCCGGAGCGAAGCCGTGCGGACATTGTATTCGCCGGTGAGGAGCGCGTTGCAAACTCTGTCCTCGTCCTCATAAAAGGATATGCCACAGCGGGAAACATGGAACGAACCGATCCGGGTGATCCCGTCCGTCTCGAACGCCGCCTCCGCATCAAATACGCGCCGCCCGGTCTTCCGGTCCCGGACGACCGCGTTCGCGCCGCCCAGAAGGCAGACCTTTTCCGGATCAAGTTCGATGCTGTAGTCGAAGCTCAGCGACCTGTCCGCCGAATCGAACGGCAGAACGGGATCGAACGGAGTCAGGTCGACGGGGCTTCCGGTCGACAGGTTCAGTTTCGCGGCATGGGGATCCAGCGTATAGGTCGCATCTTCATGGCGCACGAACTCGAACACGCCTGCCGTTTCGAGGTTGATGCGCCCTCCGTTCGGTCCGGCCAGGCATCCCGAAACGGAATCCACCATCACGCCCCCCGTCGCCAGGTCGAATTCGACGTTCCCCTTCGCCTCGAACACCACATCGCCCGGAATGCTTGCGCCCCGACAGACAACCCCGGACCCGAGCGCGTTCGTCCCGAACTTCAGACAAAGCTTTTCCCCGTTGAGCGCGAGTGTTCCGAAGACCTCGGACAGCGTATTTTCCAGGCTGAGGCTCCACGGCTTGTATTCCCAGCGGTCCGAATTCGTCCACTCCCCGCCGAACCGCATGGCGTCGGTCTCCGGTTCGTACTGCACGACCATTTCCGTCGATTCCGAAGAGGGAAACTCCAGATGGGAATCCGGCAGCTCGATGACAAACGGACGGTTCGCAGCGGCGGACACGACAATGCCCCCGCCCCCCTGCGAAGGAAAGATCTTGATCCGCGCCCCGCACTCCAGAAGACGCTGCGGATCGTTCAGACGGTATTTCACGCCGCACACCATCTGCGGTCGCGTCAGAATGCCGTTGTCGAACGACGCATTCAGGTCGGAAACGGAAATCAGGCTCTGAACGACGCCGGATGTCCATCCGATTTCCGCATCAAGCAGCGTCACATCCGCCATCCGGACGACCGGCCTCGACGCCTTGTCCCAGACGGAATGGGAAAACCTGCGGACTTTTTCACCGGAACCAGGTTCGTCTGTCCTCCGTTCATCCTGAACATCCGCATATCTGGCAAAATCAAGCGTGGCGCGGAGCCCTTCCGCATGAACGTGCGACACCTGCACCTCCTTCAGATCCAGGCCGTCCAGATTCACGCCGTCCAGCCTCAGTCCGCATGATTTCGCCTCGATCACGCCGACGGGGCACTTCACCTTCAGACCGGTCAGAATGATCTCCCGGTTCGCGAACGACACCATCACGCCCGGCTCCCCCTCGACCTCCACGCCCGTGCACCAGACGCCGAGCGGCACGATCCACCGGTCCACGGTAAGCAGCGCGACCAACGAAGCGAACGCGACCAGGAACACAAGGATGCCGGCCGTCCAGCAGACGATTTTCAGGGTCCTGTGCAGGCGCGAACGTTTTTTCGGTTGTTTCTGTTCTGACATTTGAATGTTGCGGGCGGGATCCGGGCGGAGGCGGGCGGAAAACGGCCGCCGTATGTCCCGGACACGGTTTTTTGAGGAAAAAAAGCTCAAACTAATTTACATCAAACGAGCTTCTTTTTCAACCGGATAATCCAAAGAATAAATCTTTTTGCGCGTTTTTTACGTATTAAGGAAATCCGGGACCGGACAAATACCGACAGACATCTTCACGTGTTTCGGAAAAAAAGCCCGGAAACGCAAAGGAAAAAGATCAGGAAAGCGGATAGGCTTTCATTCGGGAGAAATATCCTGAAAGAAAATGCTTTGCTCACGACATAACGGCTTGATTTTTCATTCATCCGGGTGTATATTATTATTTCATAAATTCAGAAAATCCCTTCACATAACACGAAAAACCTAAACTTTGTGAGGTGTTATTATGGCAACGAAAAAAAACGTCAAGAAAGAAACCGCTCCCGTCAAGAAGACTGCCGCCAAACCCGCAGCCGTGAAGGCCGCCCCGAAGGCCGCTCCGAAGGCCGCGAAAGCCGCTCCCGTCAAGTCCAACGATCCGGAAGAAAATATCAAGCGCTTCGCCAAGACCCCGATCGCGATGAATTTCGTGAAGGCCCACAACGGCAGCTGGAACCATACCGACTGGCTGAACTTCCTCCGCGAAGTCGAAGAAAAGGGCTATTTCCCGATCGACACCGACCGCGTCGGCCTTATCCTCGAAGACAAGAAAAAGGCCTTCTTCGCGAAGTAATTTTTCGCACCTTCACCCTACGGAAAAAACATGAGACTTCCCCGAATTGCCCTGACCATGGGCGATCCGGCTGGCATCGGTCCTGAAATCGCCGTCCGGCTCGCGCGTGCGTCCGCCGCAGGGAAAATTTCCCCTGCGGAGATCGCCGTTTATGGCGCCCCGGATGTCATTGAGGAGGCGGCACGCCGTTTCGCCTCAGGATCCATGCCACGGATCGTTCCCTGTTCCGACCTGAAATTCAGTCAGGTGCGGCCCGGCAGACTGGATGCCCGCTGCGGACTGACCGCGCTTGAGTGTTTCCGGGCGGCCACGCTCGACGCAATCGCGGGAAAAGTCGACGCAATCGTGACGTGTCCGATCAACAAGGCGGCGGTCAATTCGGCCGGGATCCCGTTCACCGGGCACACCGAACTGCTGGCTTCCCTCTGCGGCGTCCGGGATTTCGTGATGATGCAGTCCGCGGGGGATCTCCGCGTCGCATTCGTCACCACGCATATCCCGCTGGAAAAGGTGCCTTCCGCTGTCACGTTCGACCGCATCGTGACCGTCACGCATCTGCTCCGCGACGCCATCGTCGCGGAAGGCATCGTCCATCCGAGAATCGCGGTCGCCGCCCTCAATCCCCATGCGGGAGAGAACGGCAACATGGGCATGGAAGATGAAAACGTGGTGAAACCGGCTGTCCGGGCGCTCGCGGAAGAGGGCATCAACGTCCAGGGGCCGTTTCCTCCCGACACCCTTTTCATCGAAAGCATCCGCTCGCAGTTCGACGGGATCGTCTCCATGTATCATGACCAGGGGCACATCCCGTTCAAAATGCTCGCTTTCGACCGCGGCGTAAACTCCACGCTCGGACTTCCGATCATCCGCACCAGCGTCGACCACGGAACGGCCTTCGAGATCGCATGGAAGGGCGCTGCGTCCATCGGCAGCCTGACCGCCGCATACGAACTCGCCCGCAAACGCGCCGTCTCCCGCATCGCAAACGCCTGAACCACGCAACCCGAGCTTAAACAATGTTCGAACTCGACATCACACGCGATTTCTCCGCCGCGCACCGGCTTGTCGGCTACAACGGTCTCTGCTCCGCGCTTCACGGACACAACTGGACCGTGCAGGTCTTCATCCGTGCCAAACAGCTCGACGAGATCGGGATCGCCGCCGACTTCACCGTCATCAAGCGCGAACTGACCGCCATCCTGTCCGCTTTCGACCACAAGTACCTTAACGAACTTCCCGATTTCCAGGGCATCAACCCGACCAGCGAAAACATTGCCAGAGTTCTCTTCGAGAAGCTCGACGCCGCAGTAGACATCCCCGGCGTCACGCTCGACCGTGTCCGCGTCTGTGAATCCCCCACCTCCGGCGCGACGTACATCCCCGACCGCGACTGAGGCTCGGGGAAAAAAAGACGGAAACGCGCCGGTTCCTCCCCGAAAAGAAGGAACCGGCGCTTTTTTCCGGCAGACACCCGAAGTGTTCGCCCGACCGGGATCAGTCGGATTCGACGTCGATCACGCTGATCACCGCGCCGTCAGCCTGCGCCTGCGAGGCGGTATGCCCGGCTGCATGCTTCACGGCCTCGGCCTTGTTGGTCATGATGTGCTGTTTCTGAGGAGCGGTGGAAGAGGCGCCGTTCGACGTGTTGAAAGTCGGCTTCTTGTTCCCGAGACAGCATTTCAGCGCGTGCGCGGTCCCGCAATTCGCCTGGCAGACCGGGCAGGTGTGGCAGACCGGACACGGCATCAGCAGGATGTAGCCTTCGCTGCACTCTTCCGTCTCGAGAGCGGGCGCCTGCATGATCTGCTGTGCAGGCGTCGGCTGGTCGGACGTGCCGTCCGCTCCGGTCAGGGATGCGGCCGCAAGGACCGCCGCGACAGCCGCCATAGCTGCAAACATGGTTCGTTTCATAGATTCCCCCTTTGTTTTGAAGATACCACCGGGGTGCCGGCTTCCCTCATGGAACGCCCGCCGCCGGATGATTACAATGTAGCACGGCCACAGAGAAAATCAAGTTCGAAAAAAACGGTTTTCCATCCCGGCGCAGTCTCTCCGGGCGCATTCACGGCATCATACGTCCGCACAAAAAAAGGGAAAAAAGGAGACCGTTCAGCCTTCGATATCCGGGTAGCGGTACGGCACGCCGCGGAAATTCCGGAAGGTGTATTCGCGCCCGTCCACCCGTTCCAGGTAATCGGGGATCAGCGGGACTTTTCCTCCGCCGCACGGCAGGTCGATCGCGAAATGCGGCACGGCCATTCCCGAAGTCCAGCCGCGCAGTTTCTTCATGATATCCAGCCCGGTCGACAGCGGCGTGCGGAAATGCTCCGTGCCGTAGACCAGATCGGACTGGAACAGATAATACGGCTTCACACGCACGGCAAGAAGTTTCCGCATCAGAAGCCGGATCGCCTCGGGATCATCGTTCACGCCGCGCAGCAGCACGGTCTGGCTGCCGAGCGGGATCCCGGCGTCGGCCAGCCGGGTCAGTGCGGCCGCCGACTGCGGCGTGATCTCGTCCGGGTGGTTGAAATGCACGTTGATGTACAGCGGATGGTACTGTTTCAGCATGGAAACGAGCCGCCTGTTGATGCGTTCGGGCAGGACGCACGGCGTGCGCGTGCCGATGCGGATGAAGTCGACATGTTCGATCGCGCGGAGTCGGCTCAGGATGGACTCCAGACGGTCCGTGTCGAGCAGGAAGGGATCGCCGCCGGA
>JBGUKN010000042.1:0-10791 GCA_045114455.1 Victivallales bacterium | reverse complement strand
GCTGAACGTGGATGCCATTGAAACGGCTCCGATCGTGAACGGGAAAAACGACATCGTTTTCCTTCACACGCTTGCACCCCTTATGACGCGCTGCATTCTTGCCTGCCCGGTGGGGCTTGATCCGGAGCTTCTTCCGGATACCTGGGAGGCGCTTCGTGCCGCGAAACATCCGCGCCTGAACGTGGTCGCGCCGGTTTCGACGGTGCAGATGGAGTACCAGTTCCACAAGAAGCCGCCGGTCGTGCTGGACATGATCCGCGCTCAGGTCAAGGCCTGCCGCGAACTCTGCGAAGACGTCGAACTCTCCCTGCAGGACGCCACGCGCGCCGAACTTGATTTCCTGTCGCAGGCGATCCGTGCCGGCATCGAATCCGGCGCAGGCATCATCACCGTGTGCGACACGGCAGGCGTCATGCTTCCCGACGAGTTCAACAAGTTTGTTTCCGCTCTGAACGAAGCCGTGCCCGAGCTCGCGAACGTGACGCTGTCGTTCGAGTATTCCAACGCCCTGCATATGGCGGCGGCATGCATTTTCGCCAGCGTGAACACCGGATTCGCGCAGATCAAGACCGCCTGCGCCGGGATGAACGAACCCAGCCTCCGCAGCATTGCGCACGTCTTCCGTGCGAAGGGCGACGCGCTCGGCGTGTCCAGCGACCTCAATATGACCGTGCTTGAAAAGTCCTATGAGCAGATCCGGCAGATCCTGAGCGGTCGCGCCGAACAGGACGAATGCGCCGAAGCCCCCGTTTCCGGCGAGGTCAGCTTCAGCCTGTCCAGTTCCGATTCCCGCGAAGACATCGCCGACGCCGCCCGCCAGATGGGCTATGACCTCGACGCCGACGCTCTGGATTCCGTCTATGATTCCGTCCGGCGTATCGTGTTGAAAAAGACGGAAGCGGTCGGGCCGCAGGAACTTGAAGCGATCATTGCCACGGTCTCCCTTCAGGTCCCGCCCACGTACCAGCTCAAATCCTTTGTCATCACCTCCGGCAACGAGATCACGTCCTACGCCCATGTCATCCTCGAACGCAACGGCGACGAGGTGAAGGGCTACGGCACGGGCGACGGCCCGATCGACGCGGCGTTCCTTGCCGTCGACGAAATCCTCGGCCGACACATCGAACTGGTCGACTTCAAGATCGATTCCGTGACCGCCGGCGCGTCCGCCATGGGCTCCACCACCGTGAAGCTCCGCTATGAAAACAAGGTGTATGCGGGCAAAGGCGTCTCCACCGACGTGATCGGCGCCAGCATCCGCGCCTATATCGATGCCGTGAACAAGATCTGTTACGAGGCAGGTGTCAAATGAATTTGTCGTTCTCGACCAATCGTTGGGAATCGTACAGTTTCGACGATTTTATACGGATCGCCCGCGAATATAAGTTCAACGGGATCGAGATCCACAGCATCGACACGCCGAAGCTCAGGAACGATTTCCAGCCGGAACGCCTTGCAGGCGTCCAGCATAAACTCCGCAACGCCAATCTGTGCATCTCCTGTCTCGACCTCGTGAACGACATCGCCGCGAAACCGGACGAAGCGTTCGACGAGCTCAAACGCTGTCTGGTGACCGCACGCCGTCTGCATGTGCCCTACATCCGCCTGAAAACCGGCGGAAACAACCCTGACGACGATGCCGCGGCCCGCGCGTTCATCGGCCGCGCCCTGCCGCTCGCCGAACAGGCCCGCGTGGTCCTGCTTGTGGAGACGGTCGGGTATTATGCCGACACGCAGAAGCTCGGCGACCTGCTCGCAAGCTTCATGACGGACAATCTGGCCGCGCTGTGGGACCTGCATTATCCCTACCGCGTCTGCGGCGAAACGCCCGAAACCACGGTCAAGAACCTGGGCGCGTACATCCGCCACATCCATCTGAAGGACTCCGAAAGCGCCGAGGTCCATGCGATCGTCGGCGAGGGTTCGCTCCCGCTGGACCGCGTGATGAACGCGCTCCACTCGGTGAACTACGACGGGTTCATCTCCATCGAGTGGGACCCGAAATGGGAGGCCGAGATCAGCTCGCCCGACGTGATTTTCGCACAGTTCGTGAGCTACATGAGCCGTTTCGAACTCGCGCGCGCCAAGGCCACCCTCTACGAAAACAAGCGCCATACCGGCAAGTTCATCTGGAAGAAGGACATCCTGATCGAAAAGACGTTCTCCCAGGTGCTCGACGCCATGGTCCGCGAATTCCCCGACCAGTACGCGTTCAAGTACACCACACTGGACTACACGCGCACCTATTCCGAGTTCCGCGACGACGTGGACGACTTCGCGCGCGCGCTGATCGCCCTCGGCGTGAAGCCCGGCAGCAAGGTGGCGATCTGGGCGACGAACGTGCCGCAGTGGTACATCACGTTCTGGGCGACCACGAAGATCGGCGCCGCGCTGGTCACGGTGAACACCGCGTACAAGATCCAGGAAGCCGAATACCTGCTGCGCCAGTCGGACACCCACACGCTGGTGATGATCGAAGGCTACCGCGATTCCGACTACGCCGGCATCGTGAACGAACTCTGCCCCGAACTCGCGCAGACGAAGACGGGCGACCCGCTCCATGCCAAACGCCTGCCGTTCCTCCGCAACGTCATTACGGTCGGATTCCGCCAGCCCGGCAGCCTGACCTGGGAACAGGCCGTGGAATATGCCAACAAGGTGCCGATGGAGGAGCTCCGCCGCCGTGCCGACGCCGTGGACATCCACGACGTGTGCAACATGCAGTACACCTCAGGCACAACCGGATTCCCGAAGGGCGTTATGCTCACGCACTACAACGTGGTGAACAACGGCAAGTGCATCGGCGACAGCATGGACCTCTCCACGGCGGACCGCATGATGGTCCAGGT
This sequence comes from Victivallales bacterium, assembly GCA_045114455.1. Lineage (GTDB taxonomy): Bacteria > Verrucomicrobiota > Lentisphaeria > Victivallales > UBA1829 > UBA1732. Next base: position 7,942 of record JBGUKN010000042.1, on the reverse strand, counting down.
GCCGATGTTCCACTGCTTCGGCATGGTCCTCGCCATGACCGCGTCCATGACGCACGGCACCACGCTGTGCCCGCTGCCCTATTTCTCCCCGAAATCCGCCCTCGCGTGCATCAACCAGGAGAAAATCACGGCGTTCCACGGCGTGCCCACCATGTTCATCGCCATGCTCGAACACCCGGATTTCCCGAAGACGAACTTCTCCTACATGCGCACCGGCATCATGGCCGGTTCGCCGTGCCCGGTGTCCGTCATGCAGGACGTCGTGAACAAGATGAACATGACCGAGATCGTGATCGTGTACGGCCAGACCGAGGCGTCCCCCGGCTGCACCATGAGCCGCACCGACGACCCGCTGGAAGTTCGCGTTGAGACGGTCGGCTGCGCCATGCCGGAGATCGAATGCCGCATCGTGGACCCCGCGACCGGAAAAGACCTCCCGGACAACGTCCCCGGCGAATTCCTCGCCCGCGGTTACAACATCATGAAGGGCTACTACAAGATGCCGCTCGAGACCGCCGCAGCCATCGACGCCGACGGCTGGCTCCACACCGGCGACCTGGCGCTCCGCACGCCGGAGGGCAATTACCGCATCACCGGCCGCCTGAAGGACATGATCATCCGCGGCGGCGAGAACATCTACCCGAAGGAGATCGAGGAGTTCATTTACACGCACCCGAAAGTCTCCGACGTGCAGGTGATCGGCATCCCGGACGAGCAGTACGGCGAGGAAATCGTGGCATGCGTGATCCTGAAGGAAGGCGAGACCATGACCGAGGAGGAGATGAAGGACTTCGTGCGCTCCCACATGGCGAAGTACAAGGTCCCGCGCTACGTCGACTTCGTGAAGGAATTCCCCATGAACGCCGCGGGCAAGATCCTCAAGTACAAGATGCGCGAGGACGCCGTGAAGCGCCTCAAGATCAAGAAGGTCGACGGCATCGTCGCCGAGTGACCCTTCCCCGCCGCGCCCGGCGGCGCGTTTCCCGGCGGAGGCCGATCCGATTCGCTTCCGCCGGGTTTCCGCATCCCCGCGGCCACTGAACATGTTTTTGATTTGCAAGTGAACTGATACTGAACAAGGAGACCCGATCCGATGAGTTCCGCGAAACAGTTTGTCACGATGGACGGCAACGAGGCATGCGCCTACGCCGCATACGCGTTTTCCGAAGTCGCCGCAATCTACCCGATCACCCCGTCCTCCCCGATGGCCGGAAAGACCGACGAATGGGCGGCGAAAGGCCGCAGGAACGTGTTCGGCCAGACCGTGACGCTTGTGGAAATGCAGTCCGAGGCGGGTGCGGTCGGCGCGATCCACGGCTCGCTCGAGGCCGGCGCGCTCTCCACGTCCTTCACTTCGTCGCAGGGGCTCATGCTCATGATCCCGGTCATGCACCGCATCTCCGGCGAACGCCTCCCCGGCGTCCTGCATGTGGCGTCCCGCACGGTCGGCACGCATGCACTGTCGATCTTCGGCGACCATTCGGACGTGATGAACTGCCGCCAGACCGGATTCGCGATGCTGTCCAGCGCGAACGCGCAGGAAGTGATGGACCTGGCTCCCGTGGCGCACCTCGCCGCGATCGAAGGGCTAATCCCGTTCCTGCACTTCTTCGACGGGTTCCGCACTTCGCACGAACTCTCCAAGGTCGAGCCGATCGACTACGCCGACCTGAAGCCGCTCGTCGACATGAAGGCGCTGGAGGCGTTTCGCGCGCACGCCCTGAACCCGGAACACCCGATGCTCCGCGCGACCGTGCAGAACCCCGACATTTTCTTCCAGGTGCGCGAGGCGAACAACGCGTTCTACGACGCGCTGCCCGGCATCGTGCAGTCCTGCATGGACAAGATCGCGTCCGTGACCGGGCGCCAGTACCATCTTTTCGACTACTACGGCGCGCCGGACGCCGAATATGTCGTGATCGCCATGGGCTCCGTCTCCGGCACCATCCGCGAGACCGTCGACTGGCTGAACGCCCGAGGCGGCAGGACCGGATTCCTGCAGGTCCACCTGTACCGGCCGTTCTCCGCCGAACACTTCCTCGCCGCTCTGCCCGCCACGGTCAAGCGCATCGCCGTGCTCGACCGCTGCAAGGAAATGGGCGCGGCGGGCGATCCGCTGTATCTGGACGTCCGGTCCGTGCTCGCCGAGGCGAAGCATCCCGCCGCCCTCTCCGTGTACGGCGGCCGCTACGGCCTCTCCTCGAAGGACACCGACCCGGCACAGATCGAAGCCGTGTTCCGCAACCTTGCGTCCGAAAAGCCGATGAACAGCTTCACCATCGGCATCGTGGACGACGTGACGCACCGTTCCCTCCCGGTCGAAGCCCCGCTCTATCCCGACGACGAGCACATCGTCTGCTGCAAGTTCTGGGGCCTCGGCTCCGACGGCACGGTCGGCGCGAACAAGAACACGGTCAACATCATCAACGCCCACACCTCCAAGTACGCCCAGGCATATTTCGAGTACGACGCGAAGAAGTCGTTCGGCGTAACCAAGTCGCATCTCCGGTTCGGCGACAAGCCGATCCGTTCCTCCTACTATGTGAAAGCCGCCGACTTCATCGGCTGCCACAACGCCACCTACATCTCCAAGTACGACGTCGCGGGCGAGCTCAAGCCGAACGGCACGCTGCTGTTGAACTGCCCATGGACGCCCGCCGAACTCGACGAAAAGCTCCCGGCGCATGTAAAGCGCACGCTCGCCGAACGCCACGCGAAGCTCTACCTGATCGACGCGGTCGCCATCGCGGAACGCCTCGGCCTCGGCAGCCATATCAACATGGTCCTGCAGGCCGCGTTCTTCCGCCTCGCGAACGTCATCCCTGTGGACGAAGCGGTCGCGTTCATGAAGGCCGCCGCGAAGAAGACGTATTTCGCCAAGGGTGACGATGTGGTGAACCGCAACCTCGCCGCCATCGACGAGGGCGTGAAGAACCTCGTGGAAGCGCCCGTGCCGGAATCCTGGCTGAACGCCGCCGATCCCGCGCCCGTCGCGCGCCCCGGCCTCCCCGCCGTCGTCACGAACCTGCTGGAGCCCATCAACGCCCAGAAGGGCGACGACCTGCCCGTGAGCGCGTTCAAGGGCTACGAGGACGGCGTGATCGACATGGGCCTGACCGCCTACGAAAAACGCGACATCGCGGTCCATGTGCCCGTCTGGAATCCCGCCAAGTGCTTCCAGTGCAACCGGTGCGCGTTCGCCTGTCCGCACGCCGTGGTGCGTCCGTACCTGCTGACCGCCGAGGAGGCCGCCGCCGCGCCCGCCCCGCTCCGCACGATACCCGCCACCGGCAAGCCCGGCTATGTTTATACGCTCCAGATCAGCGCCGCCGACTGCACCGGCTGCGGCGTCTGCGCGTCCGTCTGCCCGGCGAAGGAAAAGGCGCTCGCCATGACCCTGAACGCCGAGACCGACCACGATCTGGCGAACTGGAACTACCTGCTGTCGCTCCCCGCCAAGGCCGATGCCTTCAACCCCTACACGGTCAAGGGCAGCCAGTTCCGCCGTCCGCTCCTCGAGTTCTCCGCGGCCTGCGCCGGATGCGGCGAAACGCCCTACGCGAAGCTGCTGACCCAGCTGTTCGGCGACCGCGTGTACTGGGCGAACGCCACCGGGTGTTCGCAGGCGTGGGGCTCTCCCATGCCCGGCATCCCGTACACGGTCAACCAGCGCGGATTCGGCCCGGCGTGGACCAATTCGCTGTTCGAGAACAACGCCGAGTTCGCGCTCGGCATGCTGCTCTCCTCGAAGAAACAGCGCGAGATGCAGGTCATCCGCGTGAAAGCCCTGCTCGAAAAGCCCGTGCCGGAATCCGTGAAGGCCGCGCTTCAGGGCTGGCTCGACACGTTCGACGATTTCGACGCCTCGCGTACTGCTTCCGACGCGCTCTGCGACGCGCTCGAAGCCGCCCGCGCCGAACTCGCGACCGACAATGATATTTCCGAGCTTGCCGACGGCATTCTCCTGCACCGCGACCAGCTCGCCAAGAAAACGTTCTGGATGTACGGCGGCGACGGCTGGGCGTACGACATCGGGTTCGGCGGCCTCGACCATGTGATCGCCAGCGGCGAGAACATCAACGCGCTGATCGTGGACACCGAGGTCTACTCGAACACCGGCGGCCAGTCCTCGAAGGCCACGCAGATCGGCGCTGTGGCGCAGTTCGCCAGCTCCGGCAAGCGCAGCCCGAAGAAGGACCTCGGACGCATCTTCATGACCTACGGAAACGTCTACGTCGCGTCCGTCGCGATGGGCGCGGACCCGAACCAGCTCATGAAGGCGCTCCAGGAAGCCGAGGCGTTCCCCGGCCCGTCCGTCGTGATCGCCTACGCCCCCTGCATGACCCACGGCCTGAAGTGCGGCATGTGCAACGTCCAGCAGGAAATGAAGGCGGCAGTCGACGCCGGATACTGGTTCCTCTACCGCTACAATCCGTCGAAAGCGAAGCCGTTCACGCTCGATTCCCCGGCGCCTACCAGGGATTACCGCGACTTCCTCAAGGGAGAAGTCCGTTTCGCCGCGCTCGAACGCACCTTCCCGGAGAACGCCGCCACGCTCTTCGAGACCGGCAGCCGGCTCGCCGCGCAGAAGTACATCGAGTACAAGAAGCTCGAAGACAACCAGTGACCTGAATCTCTGCAAGTTCGGAGGGGGCGAAGAGTGATTATCAACACCGGCGGACGGACCGACACGGTCCAATGTTTCACGGACTGGCTGCTGAACCGGTTCGCCGAGGGTTACGCGCTGTCCCGGAATCCACTCTTCCCAGACAAGGTCACGCGTTGGGAACTGGACCCGGCGGTCGTCGACTGCGTGGTGTTCTGTTCGAAGAACTACCGCCCGATCCTGCCGCGCATCCGCGAGATTGCGGACCGTTTCCATACATACTTCCATTACACGATCACGGCCTACGGGCGCGACGTGGAGCCGGGCGTACCGTCTGTCGACGAGAGCATGGAGACGCTCGCCGAACTCGCCTCGATCGTCGGTCCGCGCCGCATCGCGTGGCGTTACGATCCCGTCCTGCTCACGAAGACCTACACCATCGAACGTCACAAGGAGACGTTCGCGCGCATGGCGGCCCGCCTCGCGCCGCATGTAGACCGCTGCATCTTCAGCTTCGTGGAGATGTACAAAAAGGTCGAGCTCAACATGCCGGAGATCGTCCCGCTGAACGATGCCTATAAAAACGAGCTGGCGGAATTCCTCGGCGCGACCGCCGCGCACTTCGGCATCCCGATCCAGACCTGCGGCACGGACGGCGATTACACGCGCTTCGGCATCAATTCCTCCGGCTGCATGACGCTCGACATCCTCGGACGCGCCAACGGCATCGCGTTCCGCAAGCTCAAGCACAAGGGCATCCGCGCGGGCTGCCACTGCATCGAAACGCACGACATCGGCGCGTACGACACCTGCCTCAACGGCTGCAAGTACTGCTACGCCAACCGGAACCCGCGCAAAGCATTCGAGAACTTCAAATACCACGATCCGAAGTCCCCGCTCCTCCTCGGCCACCTCAAATCTGACGACACCGTCACCCCCGGCGCGCAGAAGTCCTTCCTCGTGAAAACCGCCTCATCCAGGCAGGATCCCTCTGCCCAGCCCGACCTGTTCTGAGCGGAACCGTGAAAAAAACTGTCTTCCGGTTCCGGCGACGGCAACGGACGTCCGCCGAGCGGGAGAATGCAGACCGTCAGGATGATCGGCGCGGTCAGGAAAAAACAGCCGTTTTTGCTTCACATGCGGGATATTGATCCCTTCAGGGGGTCATTTCTGTTTTTCCGAAGGCTGACCGGCGCCGAAAATGCCTTCCTTGGAGAACGGCACGGGATTGATGGTCCCGTCCGCATTGAACGTCAATTTGTCGACGCAGACCGCGCGGTTGAAGTCGCCGCCGTTGGCTCCGGTATGGTAGAACAGATACCATTCGCCATTGAAGTCCGCCACGCCCGGATGATTGGAGCCGCAGTTGCCGGAACGTTCCATCAGGATGCCCTTTGCCTCGAAGTGTCCGTCGACCTTGTCGCCGATCGCATATGCCAGCTTTTCGGGGTTGCCGCAGGCATAGACCAGATAATACTTTCCGTCGCGCTTGAAAATCCACGGACCTTCCTCGAACGGCATGTCCTTCAGGTCGATGTCCAGCGTTTTCACTTCGCCGTCCAGCTCGACCATGTTCTTTTTGAGCTTGGCATAATAGCATTTCCTGTTGCCCCACACAAGCCACGCCTGCCCGTCGTCGTCGATCATGACGGTCGGGTCGATGCAGGCCCAGGAATGGGTCGTGGCGAAACAGTCGGACGGCTTCACAAGCTGTTTGCCGATGGGGTCTTTGTACGGACCTTCCGGCTTGTCGGCGACCGCTACGCCGATCCCGTTTCCGTTGGTGCTGATGTACAGATAATACTTTCCGTCGCGGGGGATCATCTGCGCCGCATATGCCGTGTGCGTGCCGTCCCACTTGAATTCATCCACGGAAAGCGGAGTCGGGTATTCCGTCCAGGTCTTCATGTTTTTCGTAGAGAAAATACACCAGTCGCGCATCCGGAAATTGCGGTTCAGGCGTCCGTTGGCAGCGGTCTCGTCGTGGCTGGTAATCAACCACAATGTGTCGCCGATCACGACCGGCGCGGGATCCGCGGTGAATTTGTGGGAGAACATCGGGTTCCCGGCCGGCTTGTATTCTTTCGGCGCGGATGCGGACTGTGCCGGAATCTGAGCGGCCGGCTGAACCGTGGCGGCTTCCGGTGTCTGGGCGGCGCAGTGCGCGGCAATCAACGTGGCGGACACGGTGCAAAGCACGGAGAAACGACGTTTCGCGTTCATTGTTCTGATCTTTCTTTGGTTGGTGCGATGTCGGAGACGTTTTTTTTCATTGAGATACTATCATACTATATCGCCGCAAAAAACAAAAAGCAAACGGGATTGTTCCCCGAAAAAAGAAAAAGTGAAGGCAATGAGTTCCGGGATGGTCCAAGAGAAGAATCGCCGGAAATAAATCCCGGAAAAAACTCACGTTTTTTTTCTTTCCGCACTTGATTTTCCCGGCGGACGTGCTATTTTACTTTATGAATTAAATAATCTAAAACCTCCACTTTGGAGAGTTTAAATTTTTGAAAAGGTAATCTGTCATCATGAGAAAACAAACCATCATCCACGCTGAAAAGGCGGAACCGGCAAATCCGCTCCTGAACACTGCCATCATCGCGGCGGTCGCGCTCGCCATTGCACCCGCCGTCCTTTTCGGCGCAGCCCGAATCCTTCACGCCAGAGCCGATGCCGCGGCAAATGCTTACGAAGTCAAGGAAGCCGCGCCGAAACGCTCTTCCGCAGCGGAACGCCGGGCACAGCGACTCGAAGCCCGCAAAGCCAAGGAATCGAAAGCCCAGAATATCTATCCGGAAATCACCATGGAAAAGGTCGACCCCTACTACGACGGCTTCGGAATGGATTATGATGCCGGGATGGAGTTCAACGGCCCCGGCATGATGCCCGCACCCTACATGGGCGGTCCCGGCATCGGCATGATGCCCCCGGCCTACATGGGCGGTCCCGGCATGATGCCCGCGCCCTACATGGGCAGCGTCAATGAATTCAGAAGGATGCCCGGCGCCGGCACGGGCTTCGACAATGGATTCGGCAGAGGCCGCGGCAATTACTGATTCCGGGAGGCAGCTATGAGAAAAAACATCTGCACGCTCGGATGCGTCATGCTCGGCGCGCTGGCCGCATGCTCGACGGGCTCCGTTTCGGGACCGGCCGATCCGGCGCTGGTCACGGCAGCAAAGGCCGCGGTCGTCACCGAGAGCGAACCCGTGCCCGAACAGCTTCAGCGGCAGTTCGCAAGAGAACTGCGGATCCTGAACGACAACAACATGAAGCGGGAAACGATCCGGAACGGGGAAGAAATCCTGCGGTACTGTCAGGGCGTCTACAACG
>JBGUKN010000041.1:0-10307 GCA_045114455.1 Victivallales bacterium | reverse complement strand
CCGCCGCCGAAGCCGCCCATGCCGCCAGCACCAGCACCACCCGCGGCACCGCCGCCGGGCATAGCAGCAGCACCGGCGCCACCGGCGCCACCGGGCTGGACCTGACCAGCTGCCGCGCCGCCGGCTGCGCCGCCACGGGCGCCGCCGCGATTGCCGCGAGCACCGCCGCGGCCGCCGCCGTTACCTTGCCCCTGAGCAAAAGCAACACTGCCCGTAAGGGCAAGCGCCAGGATAGCAACTGTCATTTTGTTCATAATTCGTTCCTTTCAAGTTGTAATGATTTGATTTGTTTTGATGCGGAGCATCATTACAGATTAACGAAAGTTTTTTGCGTTTTATTGTGCGTTCCGTCAAAAAAAAGCTGTTTTTTGGAGCTTTTTTTTATTTTTTCACCATTTTTTCGTTAACTTTCTGATGCTTTTTTCCCGGGATCGGGCGGAAATGCCCGGGGCGGGACTCGAACCCGCATGGAAAATCCGACAGATTTTAAGTCTGTTGCGTCTGCCATTTCGCCACCCGGGCGCGATTTTCTATAAATGTAGCACCGCACGGAGAAAAGTCAAGGGCTTTCACTAAAAAAAAGCATTTTGAATAACGAAATACTTAATCTCCTTTAGGACCTAACTTTTTTTGTGCATCCATCCGTTTCTTTTCCGTGCCCGGACCGCTTGGCACCATAAACCGTATTTCCCGTTTCTCCGAAGCATAAACCGCGTCCCCGAAAAGGTGTCGGCCAACCAACCATCTCGGCGCCTGCCGTCGATCAGAAGCCGTTCCTCCATAAATTCCAATCGTCGATTTGAAAAACAGCGCGGGAGTGATATGTTATTATTGATTGAAACAATGTGAGTTTCTTTTCCCGCGTCCGCGGTCGCGACGCTTTTCTCTCTTTCATTCGAACAGAAGGATCCACACCGTGCACAGACTTCTTTCAACGATTCTTTCGATCTTCTTCCTGTTTGGTATTCAGCAGGTTCTGACTGCCGCACCGCGGAAATTGACGATCCTTCAGACGACCGATGTTCACGGCGCAATCGGGGATGCGAAAAGCCCCGGACTTCTTCAAATCGCCGATGCGGCGGAGCAAATCGGGCCCGACCTCTGGATTGATTGCGGCGACCTTACGCAGGGATCATTTTCCGCATCATTGGACAACGGCGCCTCCATGGTCGAGGCATTGAACGCCGCCGGATGCGACGTCTGGGTGCCGGGCAACCACGATTTCGACTACGGCACGGAGGTCCTGGCGAAACGGCTCGGCGCATTTCGCGGGACGGCGCTGGCTGCCAACCTGAAATCGAATGTCACGCCCATGAAGGTATCGTCATGGAAGATGTTCGAACGTCAGAGCGTGAAAATCGCGGTCATCGGCATTGTGCCGCCGTATCTCGGTCTTTGGATCGCGCCGGATCATCTGACCGGACTTGAGCTGGAATCGCCGGACGCCGCGCTCGAACGCGTCATGCCGGAGGTCATGGCGGCGAAACCGGACGTCATCGTGCTGGCGATCCATCTTGGCGAATTCATCGCAGGCCGTCTCAACCCAGACGGCAAACTCAAGAACATGGCCGCCCTGTCCGCGAGATTTCCGCAGATCGACCTGATCCTGGCGGGGCATTCGCACCAGACGGAGCCCGGCAAACGGCTGTATCCGGGCGCGTGGTTCGTGCAGGCTCCGCCGCTGGGGACCGGATGCGCGCAGATCACGGTCGAGGTCGATCCCGATGCAAAGGGCGACAAAGTGCTGTCCGTGAGCTCGAAGATCGTGGAAGGGGAAGGGCGGCCCGAGTCGAAAAGAGTGCTGCCCGTTCTTGATCCGGTCAGGAAACAGGCCGTCGAGGCGGGACGCAAACCTGTGGCAAAACTTGATTTTGAGCTCGGGCCGATGAAAAACGGGTTGAAGCCGAACCGGCTGGCCGAACTGATCTGTCTCTCCATGATGGAATCGACGGGGGCCGATGCGGCGTTTTCCGGGACGCTTTCGAACTATCAGGTCTCACCGGGGACTCTGAACGAACGCGAGCTTTTCCTGCTGGCTCCGTACACGGACGCGATCGAGGTGCGGAACCTGTCTCCCGCCCAGATACGGACGATCCTGCGCGAACTCGAGACCAAACAGAAAACATCCGACTGCATGATGTATGCGGGATTCACCGCGCCGGACGGGATCGACGGTAAGCTCGTGCTTGGAAGGACGGGAAAGCCGATCCCGGAAACGGACCGCATCAAGGTCGCGGTCAACACCTACGACGCGCACGGCGCGGGCGGCCGCTATCCCGAGCTGAAAAAGATCATGGAGTCGGTCAACCCGCCTGAAAACGTCCGCAAGCCGGACGTCCGCGAAGCCATGCGCGACTATTTGAAGAAGCACTACCCCGTTTCAGTGAAAACCGGCCGTTCAAACTGAGACCGGATGCGGAACGCCCTTTTTGCGGTGTGAAAACCGTCTGTCAGATGTCGCGGTCCATGGAGAACTGCGTGTCGTGAAGCTTGCGGTAGCGGCCGTTCAAAGCCAGCAGTTCGTCGTGTGTGCCGCGTTCGACGATCCTGCCCTTGTCCATCACCAGGATCAGGTCGGCGTTGCGGATGGTGCTCAGACGGTGCGCGATGGCGAATACGGTGCGGTTCTCCATGACGCGGTTCAGGGCGTCCTGGATCAGTTTTTCCGTCACCGTGTCGAGCGCGCTGGTCGCCTCGTCGAGCACGAGGATCGGCGGATTTTTCAGGATGATGCGGGCGAGCACGATGCGCTGTTTTTCCCCACCGGAAAGCTTGCAGCCTCTTTCTCCCGCTTCTTCGTCATAGCCGAGCGGATGCGTGCCGGAAACGATGAAATCGTGTGCGTTGGCGCGTTCCGCCGCCCGCCGGATCTCCTCGGGCGAGGCGCCGGGACGGCTGTATGCGATGTTGTTGGCGATCGTGTCGTTGAAAATGATCGGTTCCTGCGTCACGATGCCGATCTTGCTGCGCAGGGATGAGATCGTGTAATCCGCCACCGGGACGCCGTCGATCAGCACCTCGCCGTCCGTCACGTCGTACAGGCGGGACAGCAGGGAAGCGACGGTCGTCTTGCCGCTTCCGGTTTCGCCGACCACGGCGACCATTTTCCCGCGCGGAATGGAGAACGAGACGTCGTGAAGCACCTCGCATCCGGGTTCGTAGGCGAACGAGACGTGATCGAAGACGATGGAGTCGCGGAATTCGCTGAGTTCGACCGCGCCCGGCTTTTCGGGCAGGTCCGTGGCCGTGTCGATCAGGTCGAAATAACGGTCCGCGGCGGCCATGCTGCGCTGAAGGTTGTTCACGACCCTTGTGATCTCCTTGATGGGGTGATACATCAGGACCGCCGGAGTCAGCAGCATGAACATCTGGGAGATCGAGACGCCGCGCGCGTACGCCAGCACCAGGAACGCCAGCGAGATGGTGACCGTGACGATTTCCATGACCGGCGTCATGATCACTTTCAGCTTCAGCGCTTTCACCATGTTGTTGAAATAGGTCCCGTTGATCACCATGAACCGCCGGGCTTCGCGCGTTTCGGTGTGGTTCGATTTGATCAGCAGGATGCCGGAGAACGTCTCGTGCATGCGGGAAACCAGTTCGGCCACCTGCGCAAACGCCTTGCGGTAGACGCGGCGGATCCTGCGTCCGAGCACCATGACCGGGATCATGAACAGCGGCATGCCGACCACGATCACGATCAGCATCGCGAACATGTGCTGCTGGACGCTCATGATGATCAGCGCGGCGAGACAGGCCACGATTTCGATGGGGCACCGCGTGATGTCCGCGATCACGTCCGATATCGACGTTTCGATCATGCCGGTGTCGTTGGTGCAGCGGCTGATGAGATGCCCCACGTCCTGATGCCCGAAGAACTTCATCGACTGCGACAGCAGGCGTTCATACAGCTTGTTCCGCATGTCGGCGATCACGCGCGTGCTGACCCAGCGCAGATTGTAGTGGCTGATGTAGGTCGCGACGCTTTTCAGGATCCATGCCGCCACGAACAGCGCAGCATAGACCATGAAGAACTGCCAGGTCATGCGTCCGAGGCTGTCCACGATCGGGAATTCGAACTCCGCGGGCCAGTGTACCGTTACGGATCGTTTGCCGACGTCGATGGGAAGATGAAGCAGTTTCCGATAGGTGCGGAGTTTGTCCAGCGCTTTGGTCAGTTTCGGGTCTGCGTCGACGGGGTGCATGATCTCCGCGACGAGGCGGGCCTTTTCTTCGGCGGTCATCCCGTCCGGCGCTTCTTCGACCGCGCGAATCACCTCCTCCGCCGTTTTCTGGCGCTTTTCCGACTGGCCCGTGTCCTGATCCACGATCATGACCATTTCAGGCAGAAGCATCAGTCCGCCGAACAGCGAACCGCCTACCAGAAATCCTGCCGCGATGCCGATCGTCAGGCGGAGCCAGTAGGGACGGACGAACTTCAGGATCCGCCAGTAGCTCACGGATTTGAATGCCTTTTCGTTTTCTGTGCGTCTGCTCATATTGTTTCGCCGTCCGGCGTTTCGGTTGACCGAATTTCCTGAAGATTTTTATCTGCGGAGTTATCTAATTATAGCATCATTTTGCTTTTTTTTCAACCCGTTTTAAAATATAGTCGCCGAAAAAGGCGGAAAAAGGGCGGCGGGGAAGAGTCCTTCGGAAACCAGGCGGATCGGGGGAAAACCGGTCCGGCATGTGCCGGAACGACGGAGAGCGTCTTTGAAAAGACCACGGTTACTTCAAATGGTCTTTGTACCAGGAGATCGCAGCCTGGATGCCGCGCTCGAAACTCCATTCCGGATCATATCCTAGGAGTTCCTTTGCCCGTCCGATGTCGGCGTTGCTGTGCCGGATGTCGCCGGGGCGGGGCGGGCCGAAGACCGGTTCCACGTTTACGCCGAGCGCATCCGTAATGGCATGGTAGACGTCCAGCAGGAGCTTGCTTTCTCCGTAGGCGATGTTGCAGACCCGCCCCGCGGCGTCTTTTCCTGCGAGACAGGCTTTCAGGTTGGCTTCGACGACATTCTCCACATAGGTGAAATCCCTGCTTTGGAGCCCGTCGCCGTTGATGGTCGGACGCTCTCCCCGGAGAAGCTGCCGGATGAACTTCGGGATCACGGCCGCGTATGTGCCTTCGGGATCCTGTCTCCGGCCGAAGACGTTGAAATACCTCAGACCGACCGTTTCGAGGCCGTAATGCAGGGAATACTGCCTGGCCCAGTCCTCATTTTCCCGTTTCGTGACGGCATACGGGCTGAGCGGATTTCCCTCCGCGCCTTCCCTCTGCGGGAGTATGCGGGTGTCCCCGTAAACGGAGGAGCTGGAGGCGTAGACAAACCTTTTGACGCCGCATTGGCGGGCGGCTTCCAGCATATTCAGCGTGCCGGAGACGTTGTTCGCGCAGTAGAGGACCGGCGTTTCGAGGCTCCGCGGCACGGATCCCCATGCGGCCTGGTGCAGGACGAAGGCCGCGCCTTCGCATGCCCGCATGCAAACGCCGGGATCTTTCACGTCTCCCCGGATGAACTCATAGGCGGGATTTCCGGCGAAGATATCGACGTTGGCCTGTTTCCCGGTGGAAAGGTCGTCGAGGCAGCGCACTCTGCATCCGAGCTTCAGGATCGCTTCACAGAGGTTCGAGCCGATGAATCCGGCTCCGCCCGTGACCAGGAAAAGAGTGTCCGCAGGAAATGATATGTTCCGATATCCCATTGTCCGTTCTCCGAGAATGCGTTTGTCCTTGTTCAGAGTCTCCAGTAGACGTATCCCGCGTCCTCGTAGTCGCGCCGGCTGAAGACGCCTTTGACGTCGACCAGGACTTTTCTTCCGGGGCCGAAGAACCGGTCCATTTCGGTCCGGGTGAGCGATCGGAAGCAGTCGTGCGCTACGGCGAGGATGACGGCGTCCATGTCCCGGATGGCGTCCGGGGCGGAGAAATCGATCCCGTACAGGCGTTTTGCCTCGGCGGCGTCCGCCTCGGGATCGGCGACGACAGGGGCGATGCCGTATTCCCGGAGCTCGTGCACGATGTCGATGACTTTCGTGTTGCGCGTGTCCGGGCAATTCTCCTTGAACGTGAATCCCAGGATCGCCACGTTTGCCCCCTTGACGTTTTTACCTGCCGCAATGAGGTTTTTCACGCAGTTCTCCGCCACATATTTTCCCATGTCGTCGTTGATGCGGCGTCCGGCGAGGATGATCTGGCTGTGGTATCCCAGCGTTTCCGCTTTGTATGTCAGATAATACGGATCGACTCCGATGCAGTGTCCGCCCACGAGTCCCGGCTTGAACCGGAGAAAATTCCATTTCGTGCCGGCGGCCTCCAGGACCGATTTCGTGTCGATCCCCATCCGGTTGAAGATGATCGAAAGTTCGTTCATGAACGCGATGTTGATGTCCCGCTGGCAGTTTTCGATGACTTTCGCCGCCTCGGCGACGCGGATGCTGTCCGCACGGTGGACGCCCGCCTCCACGACCAGTTCGTAGACCTTCGCCACGCAGTCGAGCGTTTCCGCGTCAATGCCGGACACGACCTTCCTGATCTTCGCCAGACGGTGTTCCCTGTCGCCGGGATTGATGCGTTCCGGGCTGTAGCCGACCTTGAAATCGCGTCCGCAGATGAGGCCGGATTCCTGTTCGAGGATAGGCGCGCAGATCTCTTCCGTGACCCCCGGGTACACGGTCGATTCGAAGACCACGACCGAACCCGGCGTCAGGTTCCGTCCGAGCAGACGGGACGCGTTTCCCAGCGGGGCCAGGTTGGGCGTGTGATCGGGATTGACCGGCGTCGGGACGGCGACGATATGGAATTTCGCCTCGCGGAGTTTTGTTTCGTCGGCGGTGAATTCCACCGTTGTCCGGCGGATGGCGTCGTCGCCCTCTTCATGCGTCGGGTCGATGCCCTGTTTGTAGAGTGCGATCTTCTCGGCATTGAGGTCGAAACCGATGACGTCGATTTTTTTCGCGAACGCCACCGCGATCGGCATTCCGACGTAGCCCAGGCCGATCAGAGACAGTTTCGTCTCTCTGTTCAAAAGCTGGTTGTAAAGATTCATCGTCGTTTTGTCCCCGGGTCAATACGGTTTTTGTTCTCCACCGCCGTTCAGTCGTATATTGCGTAAGTGTAAATCCGTCCCTCGATCAGTCCCCAGTTCAGGTCAGGCGGCATGTTCTCTTCATCCTTTGCGAAGAAGATACCGTGTTCGCCGTTGTACCAGTCCTTGCTGGTCATGAGATAGATGCCGTATTCGTCGCCGTAGATCCTGACCGGTTTGACAGTCTCGATGAGCTTCGCATCGAAGCGGTCGAACGGAATATCGTCTTCCTTTCCGATCAGCGGCGTCATGCGGTAAGCCGCGGCTTCCAGTCTTTCGTGTTCGGCCGTAAGATAGTCCACGACTTCGTCCGGCGGAAAGAACTTGATGCGGTGGTTTTCGCTGTAGTCCAGAGCCCAGATCGTCCCCCAGATCGTCAGGATGAACAGGAAGAAGAACACTGTGCCGCGGAAAAACATCGTCCAGCACCATTCGCCGAATTCCTTCAGCATCGTGCTGCGTTTTTCCCGGTCGCGCCAGCGGTCGAGGAAGTCGCGGATGGATTCCCTGAGCGTTTTATCCGGCGGCGGAGGCGGCTCCGGCTCCGCCTCTTCGTCCAGAGACTCCAGAAACGCATTGACCGACGCCAGCATCTTTTTGAACCTTGATTCCGGAACGGCGGAACCGGACGGGGAATGAGGAGATGCGCAGCCGCAGACAGTCGATCCTGCTTCGGACGTCTGTTTTTCCGAAGTGCGGCTGTCCCGGGAAACATTCTCTGTTTCGGCTGGCTGTTTTTTTTCTTCCTGCATGAGGGAATCTTTTCCGGCGTATGGTGAGTTTGAAAACGTATCTATTAATGTACCGCCGTTTTTGTTTTTTTCAAGACCGGCAAAAGTGTTTTCCGCTTCGTTTTGAATGCGGTCGGCAGGAACGCGGGGCGAACGGGCGGTCCGAAATGTGACGCCGGAGCTCAGGCGTTCCTCCGCCGTCCGAAGATGTTTTTAACGGAAAATTAACGCTGGAACGGCGTCGATCCCGGCTTGTTTTTTCCAAAAAAAAGGGTATTGTATCGCTGAAAACCATTTTTCAACTCGTTCCAACCAGGAGCTTTCCATGATAGAAACTCTTCCCCGCATCGGCATCCGTCCGGTGATCGACGGCCGCCGCAGAGGCGTCCGCGAATCGCTGGAAGACCAGACCATGAACATGGCGAAATCCGCCGCCGCGCTGATTTCCGGCGCCCTGCGCTATCCGAACGGCAAACCAGTCGAATGCGTGATCGCCGACACCACGATCGGCGGCGTGAACGAGGCCGCGGCCTGCGCGAAGAAATTCTCGGAAAGGAACGTTACGGCCACGCTGACCGTCACGCCGTGCTGGTGCTACGGATCCGAGACCATGGACATGGATCCGCTTACCCAGAAAGCCGTCTGGGGGTTCAACGGCACGGAACGTCCCGGCGCCGTGTACCTGGCGGCCGTCCTGGCGGCATACGCGCAGAAAGGCCTTCCCGCGTTCGGCATCTACGGACGCGAGGTGAAGAACGCCGACGACACGGAGATCCCGGACGATGTCCGCGAAAAGATCCTGGCGTTTGCGCGGTCGGCCGTGGCGGTCGGGCTCATGCGCGGGAAATCCTATCTTTCCATCGGCGGTATGGCCATGGGGATCGCCGGATCCATCGTGAACCACGATTTCTTCGAAAGCTACCTCGGCATGCGCTGCGAGTCGGTCGACATGAGCGAGATCATCCGCCGCGTGGACGAGGGTATCTACGATCCGGAGGAGTTCGAACGCGCCTACGCCTGGGTCCGTGCGAATTGCATTGAGGGGGCGGACAACAATCCCGCCGAAGTGCAGCGTTCGCAGGCGCAGAAGGATCAGATCTGGGCGTATGTCGTAAAAATGATGATAATCGCCCGCGACCTGATGATCGGCAATCCGCGCCTCGCCGAACTCGGCTTCCGCGAAGAGGCCGAGGGGCACAATGCCATCGCAGCCGGGTTCCAGGGACAGCGCCAATGGACCGACCATATGCCGAACGGCGACTTCATGGAGTCCCTGCTCTGTTCGTCGTTCGACTGGAACGGCCTCCGCGAGGCGTTCGTGCTGGCGACCGAAAACGACTGCCTGAACGGTACGGCGATGCTGTTCGGCCACCTGCTCACCGGTACGGCGCAGGGGTTCTCCGATGTCCGCACGTTCTGGAGCCCGGAATCCGTGAAGCGCGTGACGGGATACGACATGGAATACCCCGGACTGATCCACCTCATCAACTCCGGCGCGACCACGCTCGACGCCACAGGCCGGGCCGAACGCGACGGAAAGCCCGCGATGAAACCGTTCTGGGAGCTCACGGACGCCGATGCCGACGCCTGCCTGAAGGCGACCAGATGGCGCGCCGCCAGTCACGGCTATTTCCGCGGAGGCGGTTTCTCCAGCTGCTTCCTCACCCGCGGCGGCATGCCCGTCACGATGAGCCGCGTGAACCTGATCCACGGTCTCGGTCCCGTTCTCCAGATCGCCGAGGGCTTCACCGCCGAACTCCCCCCGGAAGTCCACTCCGTCCTCGATCAGCGTACCGATCCGACCTGGCCGACCACATGGTTCGTGCCGCGTCTCACGGGGCAGGGGGCGTTCAAGGACGTCTACAGCGTCATGGCGAACTGGGGCGCCAACCACGGCGCGTTCAGTTGCGGCCATATCGGCGCCGACCTCATCACGCTGGCGTCCATGCTCCGCATCCCGGTCTCGCTCCATAATGTCCCCGAGGACAGGATCTTCCGGCCCGCCGCCTGGAATGCCTTCGGCATGGACAGGGAGGGTGCGGACTACCGTGCCTGCGGCAATTTCGGCCCGGTCTACCGCTGATGCGCCGTACGGAGGAACACCGGCATCGGCATGCCGGCTGTGCCGGTGTCGCCCGGATGACATGATGCCGGCTGCTGTCATTCGTCCTCGCCCGCGATGCCTGATGACGGGCGTCTGCGGGCGTGCGTTTTTTTGAAGAGTAAGGATGCGATTCTTTTCGGCGCATAACCCGAAAAAAAGGTTTTTCTGAGGTGAAAAAAATCTACCAAAAAAATAGAGAATATTTCCAAAAAGCCGCTTGACTTTTCTCGATTTTGTGCTAAATTAAAATCATGGTCGATTTGGTAGACAATCAAAAAAACAGAAAGGAGACCTTTCCTATGAGCATCGCAAACACCATCCTCGACAAAATCGGCGGCACCCCGCTTGTCCGCATCAACAAACTGAACAAGGGCGGCGCGG
>JBGUKN010000040.1:0-48849 GCA_045114455.1 Victivallales bacterium | reverse complement strand
TTGGCGGTAACGGTCGTTCCGACGACCTCTCCGCCGCCTTCGTATTTCACGTTGCTGATTGTGAGATCGGCGGCATTCAGATAATCGACTTCGGTGCCGCCCTGAGGTCCGCCGTATGTGTAGATGGTTTCGGCCGCGGTGGCCTTGTCGGTCGCTTTGACGAGTTGATTAAACGCGTTTTCATCCCATTCGTACCCTTCGGGGACGACGCCAGGAGCAAAATCCGGGCTTACGACGTACGTCGAGTCAATCGTGATAACCATGACTTGTTAGAACCTTTCTAGTGGGTTGAATATGAAAAATGGTTTGGAAACAGCAGGCTTCGCGAACGCTTCCGTATGGAAGGCTCAGAGGAATTCAATGGTTCCGGTCTCCTTGGTGGTGCTTGATTCGGAAAACATCGGTCACGAACACCCTCAACGACAACGAGCGGCATTCGTTCAAAACTTTACTTTATCACTCTTTTAAAAAAAACAAGTCCCGTTCCAGCCATGATCGAATCTTTTTTTAATTTTTTCAGGGGGATGCGGATACAGCATCGGAATTATCTAAACAAGACATATTTCAAAAACGGTTTTTTTCTCTAATTGAACACGTTATCCAAGATTGAAAAACATGCAGGAAAAGGCCCCCGGAACCGCTGTGGATTCCGGGGGCCAGGGTGTTGCAGTTTTTGTTTTTGGTGTTTCAGCTCATGCGAGCAGGCCGAGGTTCTGCCAGGAGGATTTTCCGTCCAGCTCGGCGAGACCCGAGGCGGCGGAGGCATCCGCGAAGGCATCCGTATCGTACCCACCGAAGCTCAGGGCATCCGAAATGCCAAGGCTGTCGGTTTCCGGCATGGCGAGAGAGGAGCTCTCCTGGCCGGAGACACTGACGACATCCATGTAATAGTATGCCTCGGAGCCTTTTTTCGCATTCGTCGAGTTCACACCAAGGAAGAACTGTCCGCCGGGCGCGGATTTCGCTTTCAGTTCGAAATTGACGAGTTCGGCAACATTGTTCTTGCTCTTGACCGTCTTGAGCGCTTTCAATGTGCCGTTTTTCTGGAGACCGTAGACAACAAGACTGACGGCGTCCGTGGCAGTGACTTTCAGGGACAGTTTCGTTCCGGCAACGGCATTGATCCGCACGACGTCGCTGACATCGCCGGTTCCCACGAAGTTCGTATAGACGCCGTGATCGTCGATCGCGACATCATCGCCGCCGAGCATACCGTCGAGCTGGAGCTTTTCTCCCGCGGTCAGCGTCACGGCATTATCCTTCACAGCGTCTTTCACAGTCTTGGTCTTGCTGTCGAAGTCGTTCATGCCGCTGTCGCCATCCTCGTAGAACACGCTGTTCGCGTTGAGGCTCACGTTGTAGTATGCTTCCTTTCCCTTCTTCGCATTCGTGGACTGAACCGAGATATAGTAGACACCTTTTTGAAGCACGACCGGATTCTTCACGCTGCCGCTGGGGATGGCGGCCTTGGTCGTAACAGTCAGCTTGCTGCTGGCGACCACCATCTTCCCGCTGTCGTTCACCGTATAGACGATGAGCTTGGCAGCGCCGCCGGTGGTCTTGGCGAGGTCGAAGCCGAGTTTCGCTGCGGATTTCAGTTCGATCTTGCGAACGTCCATGGCATCGCCGAAGCCGACGTAATTGGTGAAGCCGTCATGTTCCACTACGGTTTCCGTATCCGTGTCGATCTGGATGGCGGAATTGTCTGCTGCGAGGAAGTTTTTGTCGATGACGAGCGCGTCAACCTCTTCGCCGTGGACTTTTTCGTTCCACTTGTCGGTCTTGTTCCACAGGAAATTGTTGTCGCCGTTATCGCCGTCGGAGAAGAACTCGCAGGCATTTTTCCCTTCGGTGGTGAGGGAGACGTTGTAATACGCCCCCTGGTTCTTCTTGTTCTTGTTTTCGACTGCGACGTAGTAGAGTTTGTCACTGCCGCTCTCGACTAGCACGGACGCGGTCGATTTTTCCCCTCCCGAAGTTTTGGAAATCGAAACGGTCTTCAAGGACTTCCTGGTGTACGTGCCGGGCTTCTTCTTGTTTTCGACGAGCTGGTAGAACGTGAGCTTGACCTTGCTGTCGGCCTCGACCGTGAAACTCAACTTCGTAGCTTTATCCAGAATGATTTGAGCGCAATCGATCTTGTCTTCCCCGCCAACGAAGTTGTTGTAACCGTCCTGGGAAACACTCTCCGGCGCATCCATGATGATGTCCGTATTTCCGTCGACCGTCAGCGGATTGATCGGCAGGACGGCATCCGGGTTCAGACTGCCGTCCGGCAGCACCGGCACATCATTCTCGCCGAGATCCGGCATGGCAGGCTTTTCCTGCTCCGTGCCGCCGCCCGTTCCGCCGCCGGAACTTGCACCGACCGTGAGCGTCAGGACATCGTTTTTGACCGCGAGCGCGTACTTCGTGCCGTTGATGGTGCATTCATTCCCGACGTACAGGTATTCCGGCCAGTCGTTGTCGCCGTCGCAGCTGATAGAAACATAGCCGGTGAAGCCTGCGGCGTTTCCGAGCAGCTTGTATTCGCCTTTCGCCTGTTTGGACGAGACGTTGGCGGTGAACTCCGGATTGCACAGCAGCATGGCATAGTCGGAGACCATCACGCCGGACGGCGCCACCGTGAGCTTGTCAAGTTCGTAGACAAACCAGTGACGGGTTGCGCCCCATTCCGCGGAATCTTCTTCCCAGCCCTGCAGAACCCCGTTGACAGTGAGGGTGCCGCCCGCAAGGTGGAACGCCGCGCCGAGTTCGACTTTGCCGCCCTCGACGGTGACGTTACCGCCATGTTCGACGATGATCTCATTGGACAATGCGCAGCAGCCCTCTTTGAGCGTGAGTTTACCACCGTTTCCGATCGTGGCGCCGAAGACGGTCCCGTAGACATCGACCGAGCCGCCGCGCCCGATTGTCACGGAATACACCTGTCCGCCTTCTTCGACCAGGACGTGGTCGCATTCATCCGTTGCGGAGACCGAAAGATCGATGTATCCTGAATCGGAGTCGTAGATGACGCCGCCTTTGGAAAGTTTCACCGCGCCGATGAACACGGGGTCCTGATTGCCGGAGACGTGGAGGTACGTGACTCCTTTCTGGTCGACGAGCGAATAATACAGGCTGTTGTAAGCGATGGCGTCCATGCCGATCCCCATGAGGCCGAGGTCGGTTCCGTCGTTCGCCGCAAGACGGAGATAGAATTCGTCCGAATTCGGCGTGTAGGTCAGCCTGTAGTCGCCTTCTTCCGGCGTGTCGTCGAGTTTCACCGTGAAGGTGCGTGTTCCCAGGAGCGGCGAGGTGTAGTCGATGAACATCCTGTTTTTGTCGGCCTCGTGTGCGCCGAGGTCGAAGACGAACGATGCTCCGGTGGCAACCCCCGGATGGTAGTAGTAGACCTTCATCGTCCCCTGGATCAGGATCGTGCCGGTGATGGTCGGCATATAGCTGCTGCTGAGGTCCATCGTGGCATCCACGCCGATGGTCGCGCCGTTGAGCGTGCCGTTTCTCAGGACAAACTCGCCGCCGTTGACCATGATGTCGGAGACGCTGCCGCTCGACAGCCAGTACTCGCCGCCGTTGACGACCGCATTGGTCACGGCAGCGCCGTCGTCGCGGAAGAAGCTGCCAGCCTCAAGGGTCAGGCCGTCCACGTCGCCGCCGCCGTAGAAACATCCGCCGTCGATGACCGTGACGTTCTTCGCGCGTTTGCCGTTCAGGCTGAAATAGTTGAAGTCGCCGTCCGGTTCCGGGCCGATGGTGATGTTTTCGTAATCCCAGCCCTGCGTGTTGAAGACGACGATGTCGCTCCAGTAGCTCCAGTCATTCAGCTGTTTCACCCCGGCCTGAACGTAGTAGTCCTTGCCGTCCTCGATGTCGGACTTATTGATATAAGCGTCGTTGATGAGCCGCTGTCCGGTGGTGATAACGACTGCATTTGTCATTTCCGGGTTGTCGGCGTAGCGGAAACGGTACTCGCGAACCGTATAATTCGAGTCGTCCACGCCTGTCGCGGTAAACGTGATGGTATTGCTGTTCTTGTCCGTCGCGCCAGTTACGGTCAGCGTGGCCGGTGCGTCGGGCAGGAGTTTCGGGACAACCGTGAAACTCACCGCGTCGCTCCAGAGGCTCTTCACGCCGTTTTCGTTCTCGACGCTCACCTGAACGTAGTAGGTTGCGTTGTCGATGAGATCATACTTGCTGAGCGAGACGCTTCCGAGATACGAAGTGGAATCGACCGTCACCGCGTCCGACATATCCGCATTGAGCGAGTAACGGTAGGTATACAGCCGGACATAGCCGGAGTTTTCTGCCGACGTTGTGCTCAGATTGATCGTATCGTAGGCATTGCTGTCCGCTTTTTCGACCGTGACGGTCGGCGTTCCGATTTCCGAGCGGACGGTCTGAAGCCACAGAGTTCCGTCGTTGGATTTGCTGAGCCTGCACAGCGCGTTTCCGACGAGCATGAGCTGATCGAACCCGACTTCAGCAGAACTCCCGTCGACCGAATCGGTGACGGTGATCGTGCCGTTGAAATATTCCGCCTCGTCCGCGATCTTGAAGCTGCCGTACACTTTGGAGTCAATCACCACGTCCACCGCTTTCCCGGCGATCTTGTCCATGTCGGGCAGCAGCGCGACGTTGTCCCACGCATGATCCGTATCCTGATACAACAGCTCCGCAGTCTGCCTGTACTGCTCGAAGTGGATCTTGTGTCCGCCGCCGGAAATGACGCGGTAGGCGCTGAGCGTGCCCGCCGTGTAGATATCCCCGCCCAGACGGTATGTGCCGCTGTTGCCGCCGACCACGATCAGAGTGGTCCCGTACGCAAGCGAGACCCGGTCGACTTCGGCATCGTCCTTCAATGCGAGCGAACCGCCGGTTTCGACGGTGACGTTCCGCACTTTCGCGTCCGCCTCGACCGTCAATTTGCCGCCGTCTTTGACCGTGATGCTGTCCGCGAACGCACCCTTGACGATCACGGCGGATTCGTCCTGCGCGCCGCTTTCCGAACCGTCCTCTCCGCCGTCGTCCGGCCGGACCGTCCGCGTGATGTCGGTTTCGGGAACAGGCTGTGCGCCGCCGACGTTCAGTTCGCCGTTGACGGTGAGGCCGTATCCCTGTGCGCCGTCGTAAAGCGTGACCGCGCCGTTGAAAATTGTGCCGTCCACGATGCCGGCGATTCCAGCGTCCGTGAGCACGGAGCCCGAGATCAGCGAGTTCGCCGCGGCCGTGACCGCGAAATCTCCCGCGGTGATGTTGACCGCGCTTTCAAACCCGGCAAGCTCGAGGGCAGCAGTCAGAGTGGCGTCCCTGTATTTCGCATTTGCGACCGTAAGGACGAGGTACGACTGCTCTTCGCTCCATGCCGACAGGTTCCCCGCCTCGTCATAGGCGGCGATCCGGAAGTCGTACGTCCCGTTCGGACCACTGTCGAACGTGAACGAATTGGTCTTGACGTCGATTTCCGCCGTCTCTCCGTCACCGACTGCATATCGGATCTTATAGCCTGCGACGCCCAGATCATCCCATGGTTGCTCCCACGAAACGACCGTGCCGGAGGACTTCCACTCACAGTTGATGATCTGGATCTGGTCCGGGGCTTCGGTGTCGAGCGTACGGAAGGCATATGCGGAGGAAATGTCGCTGCGCGCGGGCGTCTGCTCTTCGCTTTCCACCATGAGAAAGAACGAATAATCGCCACCTGCGAGTTCATTCTCCATGACCCATTCCCAGCTGCCTTCCGCAGCGGGCGCTTCGATCACTGCGAGCCGCTGGCCCTCGTATCCGGCGTCCTTTTCCGTGCGGTAGATGGAGAGTTGAACGTCCGTCAGGCCGGACAGATCGCCGAGTGTGTAGGCGATCGTCGCGCTTCTGGCCGTTTCGCCGACCGTGATCGTCGTGATGACCGGTTTCTGTACTCCGCCCTCCACTGTATAAACGCCGAACGAGGCGTCGGCGTCGCCGTAGGCGTTCATGGTCCATTCGCCGGATTGCGCGTTGTCCACGGCGATGGTGATGCACTTGTCGCCGGTAAGTTCATTCACGACCTGCATGTTTTCGTACAGGCCGGCCGCGATTTCCGCCTGCGTGTATTCCATCCCGTCGAACGTCAATGAGACATTGGCGCCGCGTTCGGTCAAATTGAACTGGAACAGGCTCGTTCCGGAATAGCTGACGGTGATGGTTCTGCTCGCCGACGGCTCGGATGTGCCGCGCCGGCCGGCCGCGACGGAAAAGCTTTCGGCCGAAGAACTCTTGAGCATCCGGAGATTGCTGCGGTCTCCCTCCTTGAGCAGGTCGGTGGAACCGAGCAGGGACACCTGCCCGTCGAACGTGCTTTTGAATCCGATGGTGAACGTGTTGCCGAACAGTTCGACCTGCTGCCATGCCATCACATAGCTGTCGCTCGCGCTCTGGTTGATCGCCGCGGAAACGTTGGCGGACATGCCGACTCCGGCGAGCGGCCCGAAGACCTTTTCGCGCGGGATCGCGGCAGTGCCCGTTCCGGTGACCGTGATGCCGCCTTTCCCGGCATGCAGTTCGCCCTTGATGGAGATGCAGCCGTTCAGGAACGTGTAGTTCCCTTTGACGAAAAGTTCGCCGCCCTTGATGCCCGCCGAGCCGCCGCCCGTCGCGAGGCCGCCGAGGATGACGCAGCTGGACGATCCCTCGAGGTCGCCCGAGGTGGAGATGCTTCCGGTCAGCGTCATTTCACACAGCGAATACTCGCCGGAGTCGATGCCGAGCCAGTCCACGAAATCCACGCTGATCTTCGGTCCGGCGGTCAGGCCGAGCGTGCCGTTGAACGACAGGTTCAGTTCCGTGGCGATCCCGGAGATGCCGCCCTCAATCTTCTGAAGGAACAGTCCGGACGTCCCGAGCGGGACGTTCAGGTTGTCCACGCCGATCGCCATGCTGTCCAGGTAGCCGTCCACGATACCGATGGAGCCGCCGAACGAATACTTGATCCACGGCAGTTTCACATACGCGCTGGCGGAGAAGGCCGCGTTCTCCTTGTCGATCTTCAGCGACATGTTTGAAAACTCGAACTTGCCGAGCTTAAAATCCGGTATCTTGAGCTCGCCGACGATGTCCCATGAATAAATCCCCCCGGCGCTCGTGATGGAGATGTAGTTTTCGCCGGACAGGTCGACTACGAGCTTCAGCTGCTTGCCTGTTCCCGCCGTGCCCTTGCCGAGCGCCCATTCCATTTTGCCCTGGAGCTTCACGGTCATGGACGGCGCGGTCCAGTTCACGGTGAGCGATATCCCCATGTTCGTCAGGTCGAACGCCATGCCGAAGAATTTGGTATGGATGTTGTACGGCAGGACATCGCTGATCGTTGTCGTGATGTGATTCTTTTGGGCCTTCTTGAGCATCGCGGCATATTTTTTCGTGCCTTCCTTGCCGATGATCGGGATCTCCTCCGGCACCACGATCAGCTCCAGATCGCATTCGTGCTCACGGCGTCCCGAATCCTCCGCCTTCACAATGAGGTCGGCTGTTTCAGCGCCGCCCTTCACGACCAGCATCGCACCCTGGATTTTCGCGTCAAAAAGGGTTTCTTTCCCGGTGTCGGCATCGGTAATGGTCAGCTCTTCGGTCGCGCCCGACATCATGGGCGCCAGGTCGATGGTGTATTCGACATTCTCGTTCAAGCCGTATTCGAGCCACAGCACATCCGCAGCGTCGCCGAACAGCGCGGAATTGTAAAGAAGACCGCTCGGCCTTTCGATGATCGAATCGTTTTCCCCCTGAAAATAGGCATATGTAATCGTATATCTCCGTTTGTCGCTCATCAGCTGGAACGGGATTATGTCTTCATTCTTGGGGAAGAAGAAACCGATCTCGCCTTCATCGAAGTCCTTCTCCGATCCGCCGAAATCGATCACGACCGAGCCGACCGAAAGTTCGTCCACCGAACCGAGATTGACAGAAAATGTGTACTTCCAGTCTTTCATGTCGAACCGGCCGTCCTTGTTGTCGAACGTTCCGTTCGTGACGGAAATCACATTGTGTTTTTCATCGTAACGGGTGGTCTTTGTGGTGTAGTTGGCATAATACTGGACGAGCGTGCCGTCTTCCAGCGTCTCGTAGAAGTTCGCGACGACATGGTCGTGCAGATCGACCTTGATCGTGATTGTGGCCTGCGGCGTGACCCCGGACAGGTCGACGCCCGAGCAGGTGATGGCGCCGTTCAGAACCGATCCGGCGCGAGCAGTCAGGCCGCCGGCAACCGTGATGACGCCTTCCGCCTTTCCTCCCTCGGTGACGCTCAGGGACCCGTTGATGGTCGCGTTGTGCAGTTCGCCTCCGTAGTTCACCGCCACATTGCCGTCTCCCACGATCAGGTTGGAGGCTTTCCCCGAGACGGAGCCGACTTCTGCGAAATCCTCCTCTTCGTCGTTTCTTCCGCCGCTATAAATCGTATCGGCAGTATTGACCGGCAGTGAAGCGATGTTGGTGCGGCAGCCGATTATGGCATCGCCCGAAGTGACCGTGATACTGTTGGCGGTGCCGCCATAGCCCACTCTCAAATCGCCTCCGTCGCGGATCGTGCAGTTGTCCGCCCTTCCGTACGTGACATAGCTCAAATCCGGATGCGGCGGGACGGTCCCGACCCCTTCCCATCGGTAGTCGGACACATAATGAAACACCCCGGAGACGGAAAGCCCTCCCGCACCGAAATCGCATGAGCTTATGCTTCCCGCGGTAACAGACCCGCTGTTCGCAACGCAGCCACTCGCCGATCCCTCGGTCCTCCGGACGTTGCTGTGACTCTCTTCTTTTGTCGTGGCGCTGTGCGAATCGCGCGGTACGACGGAAGAGGTCGTATCATAGTATTGTGCGGCGGTCACGTTAAGAAAGCTGCTGCAGGTGCAGCCGCTGGCGCTGCCGCCGTCAACCGTGATGCCTGCCACGGAAATGCCGCTGGCGGTCGAAGAAACGGTATTGGTGTTGATGGGACCGCTGGTGGTGCGGTAAATCCCGTCGGAATCGGCGCCGACGACTTGGAAATCCTTGTTGTCGGAGTATTCGTATGTCACTTCCGTGCTGTAAACCGGGTGCTCCGTTACAAGAACGGTTTTACCTTCTCCGCTGGTGGCGGTTTCATATTTGTAATAATACCATATTCGTGTGCGGATGATTTTCAAATAGGATCCATACACGTAGCCGTCTTCCCCGCTATTGAGATGGTCATATATCGTATTGACGATATCAGGCAGCGGAAGGGCATACCGGGCGAGGCCCGCGCCGCCGTGGTCGAGCGTGCCGAGGATGTGCCCGGCCTCGTGACGGATCACATCCACAAGCTCGGTGTCATTGGCGGAATCGTCCAGCAGCACGAAGGCGTTTCCTTCGCCGATCCCCTCGGCCAGCCCGAGGAACGCGCCATACTTGTCGAAGTCGGATGTCCGCCCGATGCGGACAGCGGATGGGTTTTCGGATGAGGTCGCTCCAACTTCGAATCTGACGTACGAATCCGCACAATTCCTGTTCAATGCTTCCGCAAGGAACCGGGCACGTTCAGCGGAGATCCCGCTCGGCGCGATCCGTACGGGAATATTCATCCCCAGCTCGGGGTTGCGGTAGACGTGGCTGCCGCCGTTGAAGTCGAGTGTTACGATGCGGGTCGTACGTTCGTCGGGTCGATTCTGGTTCATGGCCTGGCTCCTGTAGTCTAATTCCGAAGAGAGCGTTTTTGAGATGCTTCCCGCCCGCTCGGAAATGCATAAAAATATTATGACATAGCACAATACAACGTTTTTTTCCATTTTCAAGCTTTTAAAATAGAAAAAAAAACGAAAAAACACAACGAAATATACTTCTGTTTCAGTTGTGTTGATCGCCCCTCCTTTTGTAGAGTTTAATCCTGTCTTTTGACGGGAAACATCAGCCCATCGGTTTCAAAAGAGAAAGCCCTCGGAACCATGATCGATTCCGAGGGCCGAGTTCTGTTTGAGGTTTTGAGTTGGCCGCTTACGCCAGGCTGGCGATATTCAGCCACCCTGACTTGTCGTTCAGATCCGTGAGGGAGGATGCAGAGGCACTTGCAAGCGCATCCGTGTCGTAGCTACCGAAGCTCAGGCTGTCCGTCATGGCGAGGGCTTCGGAGGTCTCCGGCATGGCGAGCGCGGAGGCTTCCGAGGATTCGACGGAGTACGAGACGTTGTAGTACGTCTTCGGGTCGACCTTCGTGTTCTTGACGTTCGTCGCCTTGACCGAGACGTAGTAGGAAACGCCGTCCTTGACTTCGAGCGAGACGGTCTTTTTCGACGTCGCCGGGCCGTTTCCGGCTTTGTACTTGACCGTCTGAAGCGATTTCTTCGTGTACTTTTCGCCGTTCTGCGTGACCTTGATGATCTCAAGCGTCGCGTCGTTGGTCGCGGAGAGCGTGAACGCCACCTTGGACGTCTGCGTCAGCGTCAGTTTCGCGAAGTCGGTCTCGTCGCCGAAGCAGACGAATCCGCCGTACTTTTCTCCCTCGTACATGTATTCCGCGGCGACGCCGCTTGTCTTGTAGTCGCCGGCCTTGTCGAGGTGGATGGCTCCCGAAACGGACAGCGCGTTGTCGTAGAAATACTGCACGTTTTCGTTCAGCGCCTTCTTCTCGAGCAGCACGTTGTTCCAGCCGTTGTCGCCGTCGACGTAGAAATCGCCGGACGTGATCTGCACGCTGTAGCCGGTGCTCTTCTTCACGTTGGTGGATTCCACCTTGAAGAAGTATTCGCCCGCCGCGAGACGGAGATTGTCCAGCGACTTGGTCTGTCCGGCCTTGACCGTGATCGTCTTGATCGAGACCTGCGAATACGTCGTGCCGCTCTTCTTCACGGTCTCCTTCAGCTTGCAGAGGGTAAGCTTCAGCGGGCCGTCCTGTGCGCTCACCGACAGGCTCAGTTCCGCCGCGCTTGCGAGCGTGAACTTCTTGTAGTCCACCTTATCGCCGAAGCCGGCCCATTCGCCGGAGATGAGGTCGCCGGAAGCCTCGATCTTGCCGAGGTCGCCGACCGCTCCGGCGTAGCCCGCCGTCTTCATGTCGCCCCAGTCGTCGCTGTTGTCGCCCAGCGGATAGAACTCGCTCGGCGTCTTGCTGCCTGCGCCGTTCAGCGTCACGTTGTAGTACGCGGTCTTCGACTTATCCTTGTCCGTGAACTGCATGGAGACGTAGTAATCGCCGCTCACGGAGAGCGAGACCAGCTTCGAGGAATCGGCGGTGTACACGCCGTCCCCGTCCTTGTCCTTCAGCTTCAGGGTCTGGAGCTTCTTCAGCGTGTACTTGCCGGTCTTCGCGCTTTGCGTGAGGTTGTAGACCGTGAACGTCGCCGCGGCCGTGGATTCGGCGTGGAAACTCAGCTTTGCGCCGTGTTCCAGCACGATCTTCGCGTAGTCGATCGTGTCGTACATGTCAATGCTGTTGTGATATCCCTCCACGTCGACCGTCCCGATCAGGTCGAGGCGGGCTTCCTGTTCTGGCGCGGTCAGGTGCGTTCCGTAGGCTTCCGTGACGTCCGTGTTGACGGTCCATTTGTCAAGATACAGCGTGTTGTTCTTCGGTTCCGCCGGGCCGTTGACCGTCTCACCGCCGCCGGCGATGTTCGTGACTTCGTAGCTGTCGGTCGCCGTGTTTCCGGCGACGTCGACGGCCTTGAAGGTGACGGTCGTGTTTTCGGTCACGAACGCGCCGACGGCCGGGTCGTAGTCCTGCCATGCGCCGTCGCCGAGCCTGAACTGTTTCGACGCAAGTTCAATATCGTCGTAGAACTCCGCCGTGACGGTCACGGATGCGACGCCGTACTCCGAGGTGCTCGGCATGATGTTCATGATGGTCGGATCCACCTTGTCGATGTTCGACACCGTGTAGTAATTAACGCCTTCCGACTCGTTTCCGGCGGTGTCGATCGCCTTGAAGTTGACCGTGCCGTTCGTCGTCATGACCACGCCGGTAGCGGGGTTGTAGTCCTGCCATTCGCCGTCGTCGATATTGAAGAGCCTGCTGGCGACCGCCACGTTGTCCGTGAATTCCGCCGTTACCGTCACATTGCCGTTGGTCGGCGTGGTGATGTCCGCCTTGATGTTGGAGACGACCGGCGGCGTGGTGTCGCTTCCGCCCTTCTCCACGACGTTGACCGTAAGGGTGTTGTCGTCGGCGAGCGCCAGGGTGTAGTTCGCGAACGAGGTGGAGAGCGTGCCGCCGAAGGTGAGATAGCCGTATTCTTCGCCGAGGGTGCTCTTCACGGTGATGATCTTGCTGAAGCCCGTCGCGTTTCCGGCCAGCTTGTACGTGCCGGTGGACTGCGTCCCGTCGACCGTGAGCGTGTAGCTGAACGGCTGGGCGAGGGCGAACGAGATGTCGTTCACGAGCGCGTCCGCGCCCGCCGTGGTTTGCGTAAGGTCAAAATCGAGGATCGCGCCGGTTTCGGCTGTGACGGCCGCGCCGGTTTCGAACGTCATCTTTCCGGTGACCTTGCCGCCGGAGGAAACAACGACCGAGCCGCCGTTATTGACGGTGGTGTTTTGTACGATGCCGCCGGAGTAGACAAGGATCGTCCCGTCGCTGACGGTGGTGTCGGTCGCGACAGTCCCGGAGTGGAGGGTGGCCTGAGCCCCGTCCTTCACCTCGATCCCGGCGATCGTGTTGGGCACGAACGTGACGTTCGCGCCATCCTCCAGGAAGACTTTGCCTCCGTTTTCCGTCAGTGTTGCCGTGCCGCCGCTGAAAACTTTGAATTCCGCTCCCAGGCCGACGGTGATGTCGGTCGCGGTTGTCCCGGAGTGGACCGTGCCCCAATT
Source organism: Victivallales bacterium (assembly GCA_045114455.1). Lineage (GTDB taxonomy): Bacteria > Verrucomicrobiota > Lentisphaeria > Victivallales > UBA1829 > UBA1732. The sequence goes on along the minus strand of JBGUKN010000040.1, from coordinate 36,057 downwards.
GCTGCCTTCGTAAGTATATCCGTCGAACGAATGGGACACGAACGTGACGACCGCGTTCTCACTGACGTTCACAAAACCGCCGTTTTCCGTGACCAGCGTCGCCGAGCCATTGGGGAGGACGTTGAGACCGCCGCCGAAATTGACGGTGACGATATTCGCCGAGCCGCCGGCGGCGACGTTGAGATCGCCGCCGGAATTGACGGTGGTGATTTCGGTGAAGCCGCCGTAGGAAACATCGAGCTCGCCGCCATCCAGGATGTTGACGCTGCTGCCGACCTTGCCGGCGGTGAGTTCGAACGCGCTGGTCAGGTCTCCGGTCAGGTCGATAATGTCGGCGCCGCCCGCGAGCGTGACGCCGAGGAGGCCGCCAGGAGTCAGCGTCAGGGTGTAGTCCCTGCCGCCGATGGTCTTCGTGCCTTCCGCGATCGTGATCGTGTCGAGCGTGACGCCGGAGGTATTCACGACCGTGATGGTCTTGTCGAAGCCGGTCGCATTTTCCGCGAGCTTGTAGTCGCCCGCCGCCTCGGTCCCGTCGACCGTGAGCGTGTAGCTGAACGGCTGGGCCAGGGCGAACGAGAGATCGTTCACGAGCGCGTCCGCGCCAGGAGCGGTCTGCGTGAGGTCGAAGTTGAGGATCGCGCCTGCTTCGGCGGTGATGTCCGCGCCGGTCTCGAACGTGATCTTTCCGGTGACCTTTCCGCCGGCGTTGACGTTGATCGCGCCGCCGTTCGCGATCGTGACCCCGTTCGCCGTACCGTAGATGCTGATCCCGCCGCCGGCAATGGCATTGACCGTGGTGTTTTCCGCGAGACCGCCCTGATTGACAAGGAAGAGACCGTTGGTATTGACCGTGGTATTTTTCGCGAGGCCGCCGTCGTAGACCACGAGGCCCCCGAAGTCGCTGAGGGTGGTGCCGGTCGCGGTGGTCCCGGAATGGACCGAGGCGGAATTGTATTGGTTCACATCGAGCCCGGTGAACTCATTCGCCACGAACGTGACGTCCGCGCCGTCGGAGACACTGACAAATCCGCCGTTTTCCGTGACTTTCGTCGCCTTGCCGCCGTTTTCGACGTAGAGTCCGGCGTGGGGATTAACGGTGGTCACGTCCGCCGAGCCACCGCCGGAGATGAGGAACGTGCCGCGGGAATCGACGATGGTCCTGTCCGCCCTGGCGCCCGCAGAGAGCGCGAGATAGCCGGAATGGACCGTGTAATCGGCAACGGCGTCGGTGAAGTCGAACGCGCTGCCCGCGTACGTGCCCTGCGCCTTGTTGCCCGGTCCGGCCTCCAGGCTGAGGTATGCGCCTTCCTCCGCGACGATCCCGGTCGCGGACCCGCCGGCGTAGACGTAGAGGTAGCCGCCGGACTCGACGGTCGTGTTGTCGGCCTTGCCGCCGTTCGTGGCATCCAGCCAGCCGCCGGAATGGACGGTGTAACCGGTAACGGTGTCGGTGATCTCGAACGCGGTGCCCGCGTAGGTGCCCTGCGCATAGGTGTTCGGAGCGGCCACGAATCCGAGTTTCGCGCCCGCTTCCGCGACGATCCCGGATGCGTACCCGCCGCTGAGTACTTCGGCTCTGGCACCGTCGTTGACCGTGACGTCGCTTGCCACGCCGCCGTCATTGATGTAAAGTTCGCCGCCGGACTGGACGGTGGTCTGGCTGGCGAGGCCGCCGCTGACGTCAAGTTCGCCGCCGTCCAGGATGTTCACGCTGCTGGCGTAATTGCCGGCGTAGAGGTCGTACGTGTAGTCCAGGTCGCCGGTCAGGTCGACCGCCGGAGTGTAATCGCCGATCGTGACGGAGAGGTTGTCGGACGCGTCCAGCAGCAGCGTGTATTTCGTGCCGCCGATCACCTTTTCGATTTCCCCGAGCGCAAACGTGCCGAGGTCCGCGCCGAGGGTGTCCTTCACGGTGATGGTCGCGTCGAATCCCTTTGCATTTCCGGCGAGGTTGTAGTCGCCCGCCGCCTCGGTCCCGGCGACCGTGAGCGTGTAGTTGAACGGCGCCGCCAGGACGAACGACAGATCGTTCACGAGCGCGTCCGCGCCGACCGTTGTCTGCGTAAGGTCGAAGTCGAGGGTCGCGCTGGCGCCGTCAGAATAGTACACCCCGGCGCCGGTTTCGAACGTGACCTTTCCGGTGAGCTTGCCGCCTGCTTCATAAAGAGAAAGCTTGCCGCCTGTTTGAACTGCCAGGCCATTTGCGACGGCGCCTGCTTCTCTGAGCGTAAGCAGGCCGCCCTTGCCGACAGTGGTATTGACAGCTGTACCGCCGTTCCAGATCTTCAAAAGGCCATCCTCGCCGACCGTGATATCGGTCGTGACGCCGTCGGCGTAGACATCGATATACGCATCTTTCCGGATCGTAAAGCCGGTAAGGGCCGCATCTTTCATTTCGAAAGCGCTTCCGGCATAAGTCCCCTGCACGTAAGTGTCCGGAGCGACGCGGAAACCGAGAATCGCACCCTCGGATGCGACAATGCCGGTCGCGGTCGCGCCGGAACTGATCGACAGGGTGCCGCCGGAACTGACATCGAAGTTGTTGAGCTTGGCGCCGGGATCTGCCCACAGGAAACCGCCAGCTGCGATCGTGGCGCTGTCGGCGGTGCCGCTGACATACATCGTGCCGCCGGAGGTGATCTCGGTCTTCGACGCGATACCGCCGACAAAAACATAACCTTTGCCCTTGTCATTGATGGTGGTGTCGCTGGCGATGCCGCCGTCGTAGATGAGGAGGCTGCCGCCGGAATTGACGGCGGTCTGGCTGGCGAGGGCGTCCTTGTAGACGTTGAGCTTGCCGCCTTCCAGGATTATCACGTCGCTGGCGTACTTGCCGGTTTCGAGGTCGTACGAAGAGGCCAGGTCGCCGGTCAGGTCGATCGTGGGACCGGGCGGGGCGATGGTGAGGGTGAGGTTGTTGGAGCTGTCCAGCGCGAGCGTGTATTTCTTCTCGCCGATGGTCTTCTCGCCGACCGAGATCGAGCCGAGCGTGGTTCCGTTGGTATCCTTCACGGTGATGGTCTTGTCGAAGCCGCCCGCGGCCTCGATGAGATTGTAGGCGCCGTCCGCCTGGGAGGCGGAGACGGTGAGCGTGCAGCTGTATGAACCCTCGAAGACGCTGAACGACGCATCGTCGATGAGGAATTCATTGCCGGGGGCTGCCGTCGAAATGTCGAGGTCGAGCGTGCCGTCGTAGAATTTGAGCTGGGAGGCTTCGCGCAGGACGCCGGTGAGGATCGCGCCCGCGCTGACATAGATGTTCTGAAGAGTTCCGCCGGACGTGACGTTCATGACGGCGCCTTCCTTCAGATCGATGCGGGAGACGACGGCTCCGTCGTTGACCGCGATGGTCGCGTCGGTCAGGGTCGCATAGTCCAGAATGCCGTCCTTTCTGACCGTGACCGAAGCATTGCTGACTGTGGCCGAGGAGGCGGATCCGCCGGCGGAGACAATCATGGAACCACCGGAATCGACGGTGATCTTGTCGAAAAAGCAGAAGTCCGGGTCCTCGGACTCCGTACTGATCTTCAGATTGAGCTTTCCGCCGTGGACCTCGATCCCGGTATAAACTCCGCCTTCAAAGGTGGCCGTTCCGCCCTGATTCACGGTCGTCGACCCCTGGAGACGCCCCCCCTCGGAAACGTACATCCCGCCCGTCACGGTGGTATCGCTGGCGATGCCGCCGGAATAGACGGTCATTCCACCTTTCACAACGGTGCCGATCGCCTTCGCTTTCGAATACACAATGATATGGCCGCCTGCATTGACGACTGTGTTGTTGGCGGTTCCGCTGCTCTCCACGTCGACTTCGCCCCAGTCGTTGATGACCGTGTCGTTGACGATACCGCCTTTGGAAACGAAGACGAAGGAATCCTCGTTGACCGTGGTGTTGTTCGCGATGCCCGTGCTGAAGACGTACATTTCTTCGGCGTTCAGGATGACGTTGTCGCTGGTGACTCCGGGGTTTACTTTGATCATGTGGCGGGGTCCTTTCCTCGATAGGGATTCGAATTGAAGAAGAAATTTTCAAACCACAATATAGTGCACGGAGAGGAAAAAGCAAGGGGCGTCATAAAAAATAAAGGAAAATATCGCAAACGCGTTCGGAGCACCGAAATGAGACTTGTCGAAAAATAAACTATTTTCGGGAGAACCGGATACGCAGTGTTACCCCCATGGCCGATTCCCTTTCCATTATACAAATAAAAAACATATTCCAATAAAAAAACATATTCCAATCGAACAGGAGAAATGACTTCCCCCTGGCCGATTGCCTCTTCATATTTTATTCCGTTTTTTCAATGACTTTTTTTCAAAAAAAAATGCAAAAAACAATTCGCCGGTGTTAGATTTTGCTCCAAAATATCAATATATGATACAATGTAGCGCGAACCGGCATCCGTCCGCAAAAAAAAACGAATCGAAAAACCAATTACAACAGCGGTCCTTCCGCAGGGGTGAACAACATGGCTAAATTCAAGATCAAATTCAAACACGTCGTAATCGGAGCAGTGGCGGTGGCAGGAGCAGCGAAGGTGGCCTCGATGATACTGGAGAGCAAGTGCAGGAAGTGGGAAAGAGAGTCGCAACTCGCATCGGACCGGATAAGCCGCGAAAGAGCCTTGGACAATTACAATCGCACCGGAAACCACACATACCTGGTGAAATATACGTTTATCCGCAACGGACGCCGTTCCTGGAGCAGCTCAAAAAGGATTCAGGCGCCCACGCCCGACATGGCGGCGAAATGCGTGGAAAACATGGGCTGCGGTTCGCAAAGTTACGATTATTGTGTGGTCGACTCCGTCGAGATGCTGGGATAAAACAGTCTCCGCGGCAGGGGGACGCGGACGGAAAGGAACAGGCAGCGCCGGCGCGGGGAAACAAGGCGATTATCCGCGGGGCATCCCGGACGGGAACCGCGGCGGGCTGTTTTTTTGAACGGAAACGAAGGAAGAATCAGATATGTCGGATGCGGATGACTACCGGAAATATGCAAGAAGGCGCAGATTCGAATATCCCGGCGAAGCCCGAAACGGAGAAGGACAGGAAGACGATTGCTATGAGGCCCGTCGTCCCGCGCCCGGCCCGTGGAACGGGAACTGGAACACGGACGAGGGCGGATTCGAACGGGATTCATACACCGGACGGGAAGACGGAGGCGCCTTCGACGCCCGCGATCCGTATGCGGAAGAGGCCGAACTTGCCATTCAGAACGGGGATATTCCGGCGGCCATGGAAGCCCTGGGCTCTTCCATCTCGGAATACAACAACATCGATTCGGTCAAGCGCATGGGGGAACTGCTTCTTGTCGGGTTCTTCGAAGCCTACGGCGAAAAAGGACTGGACCGCCGCGACCGGCAGGGCATGGAGCTTGCGGAGACCGTGATCGGACTTCTGTGCTTCTACTGGACAGTCAAGGGCGTGGGAGCCGGCATGCCCGCCGAAGAAGAGCAGGAACTGCTGAAGAATCTGGAAAACATGTCGCTCCTCTTCCATGACTTCCGCGACTTCCGCGGCATTTACGATTCCGTAAAAGAAAAAATCGAAGATCCAAATATGGAAACATTCATCAAACAATTTCTCCGTGGAGGCATTTCATGAATGAACTGAAAACTGTCGCAAAAAACGAACTGACCCCCTTCCGAATCAACGAGGAAGAAATAAGCTTCGAGCCGGCGCTGTTCCGGTATATCGAGCTGGAATCGCGCTTCGAGCCGGAATTCGGCAAAACGGCCACCGCGATCGAAGCCGCATTCGGGGATGAACTGGAGGACATCATCGACTATGTCGAAAACATCGACGGTTTCCTCAAGAAGACCTTTACCCCGTTGAGCGAGTTCGCCGCGAAACAGCTTTCCCTCGAGGGCTGCTACGATTACGATGCGGATCTCTTCTACAGAAAATGCGTCGAGCCGAAATTCGAAAGGCTTCTCCAGATAAAAGACGCTCTGCAGAAGGAACTTGACCGGATCGACGCGGAACAGGAGGAGCGCAACGAAATGCGCGTCGAACGGCGGGAGCAGGCGACGCAGGAAGCAAGGGCCAGGGAATATGTCTGGAGAGACAGAGACGGCAGAAGACATGTTGAGAACTCCGCTTCCGGCGAGCAGACTTTCCAGTACATGAAAAATATCCTGGGCAGAGCCGTCGATGCCATCAATAACGCCTCGGAACGCGAGGAACTGTATGACGCGTCAAAAGACGAGATCAAAAAAGAGCTGATGTGGATCTGCTACGACATGGTCGGATCCGTGGCGTACGCCCTCGGAGAAAGCACCGGCATCGACATCCGCGACCCCAGGACGCCGGAGGATTACGAAAAAGCAAACACGATCTTCAAAAACCTGCTGTCCGGCCATGTGCGCCCGGAGCAGATCGACGATGCGGCAATGCAGATCTTCAGGCTGAACCCCCAGGAAAAAGGGTTCCTGCCATGGTGCGTGGAACGGTACGGAGACCCCAACGGCGAATTCGATCGGGCGGCCGAACTCTTTCACGTCGACGTTGCGACGACCAAGCGGAAGAAAATGGAGGCGGCCGTCAAAGTGGATACGGAAGCCGATGCCCAGGCCAGCAAAAAAGAGCTTGAGGAGCTGGAGGCGCGGCTGTCCTTCTCCGCTCCCGATCTGATGAAAAAAGTCGACGACGCCCTCGTCAAGTTCGATCTGGAGTACCGCACGGTGGACGATGTGGAATACAAGACGCGTGACGAGGCCGACCTGGCCCGCAAGGAACTGGAGGAAGTCAAAAAGGTTTCCGCATGCATTCCTCTCGACAATCCGGAACGCTGCCAGGCTTTCGTGGAAGCGATCGCGGCCCTGGGACTGAAAACGGCTGTGGCGGATAAAGTCGTCCAGGCGGCAAAAAAACGCTTCTCCCAGCAAAAGGACAAGGTGGAGCAGATCATCCGGAAATACAATATGTCCCCGGACGATGCCACGCTGCTCCTGACGCGGCATTCCGCGCTGGCCCGCAGCGAGCTTGCGAGCCTGAGGATGTACGATCCCGTCAATCCGCCTTCCGCGGACGTGACGAAGGCGTTCGACGTGCAGGACGGGGACATTGCCCTCGGCTTCCTTGATTTTTACAACGGCATGAAAAAAGGCGGCATGCTGATCTCGCAGAAAGGCATTTACTCCAAATATGTTCCTTTCTACAGGACAAAAGGCGGTTTCATCGTCTCGGCCATAGGGGCGACGGTGCTGTTTTATATCGGATCTTTCTTCCTTCTGCTAATTATGAGCGCAATGGAGCTGTATTCCTTATGCATCGCCTTCTCTTACTTCCTGAAGGTCGCATGGATCGCCCTGGTCGCGGTTTTGATCCTCAGAAAAAAGATATTCAGGAAATACGACTGGGATACGAAAAACCGGCCCGTCTTTACGAAACTGAGCGATGTTACCCTCTCTCTGTCCAATACCGGAAAGGAGCTCTTCGTGTCGGGCGAGACGTCCATCCCGTATAAACGGACAAAAAAGTTCTTTGAGAAACTGCAGGCGACGGTCAAAGAGCAGCAGGAACTCGCACAATGACGATCCCGCATCGGACAAAAAAACATTAACTCAACGGATAAGGAAACCATCATGAAGAAAAAGATTCTCGCGGTTCTGTCCGCATTCGCCCTTGCATCTGCCGTCCATGCGCAGCAGGCGGTCGTCATCCAGCGGCCCGGTATCCTGACGGACCTGACAACGGCGGCGGGCGTGATCGCGGCCATGCCGTTCGCACTTGCGGAAGGCATCGTAACCGGCACTGCGGAAGCAGCCGGCTCTCTGCTCCACGGATCAACGCAGGTCGTCGTCACCCCCGCCCCGGTCGTGGTGCAGCCGCAAGTCGTCGCCCCTGCCCCGGTCGTGGTGCAGCCGCAGGTCGTCGCCCCCGCCCCGGTCGTAGTTCAGCCGCAGGTCGTCACCCCCGCCCCGGTCGTAGTTCAGCCGCAGGTCGTCGTCCCCGCCCCGCAGATCCGGCCCGTGACGACGGTCACGACCGTACACCGCGACGGGACAACGGTCAGCATCTCCAGGCCGGCGTCCGGATACGAGCTCGGGAACACTGTGCTCGTCCCGGTCGATCCCGGACACCGCGTCGGGCCGAGTCCGTATGTCAATCCGTATGTCTTCCGGCACCGGTAAAACGGATTCCGCCCACTGTTCCCGTCTGTCCTGCTCCGCAGAAAGGGCTTAGCCGAACACCAGCCGCACGAACGCGCATCCGGCTGGAGGATCAGGTGCAATCCCGCACCCGGCTTCGCCCCGGAAGAGACCGGATTCGACCATTCGGTCCCCCGTCCGTTTCCGTCCTGCCGCCGCGCCGGACTGAAAGGAAAAGTCCTGTTCCATTCTTTCCACGCCCCCAAAAACCGACAAAAAAGAGCCAGCCATGATCCCAACCATTTTCATTTGCGGGAAAACGAATATCGGAAAGACTTCCCTTATCCGTTCATGTTTTGACAGCGCATCGTACGGCCCGACCCAGTCCGCGCACGGTGTGGACCTGTTTGAATCCCCCGTCGTCAATTTCGCGGAAGCTCAGACGCCAGATCTGCTCCAGGCCCCGCAAAAACAATACGCGCAGGCAGTGTGGTACTGCATCGACGGAACATCGCCGGCATTTGAGATCCTGCCGGAAACGTTCGACTGCATCAAATCCATGGGAAAGCGGGTATTGATCGTCGTGACGAAGTGCGAACTTCTGAACGGGAAACAGCTCCGGTTCGTGAACGAGACCCTGCTGAAGCATTTCCTGCGGGAGCAGATCGTGCTGGTTTCGGCGAGAGAAAAGACCGGGCTCCCCCTGCTGATCAGGAAAACGGAAATCGCCATCCGGAATACGGCAGGGACGATCGGCAAAAAGGTCCTCCCGGACAAATACGATGAGCTCTGGGAAAGTTTCTTTTCAAACCGCCTCAGACTATGGAACCAGAAAAATGAAGACGAAGCGAATTCCTACATCACCTGGGCTTCGATACGGGCCGCGGCCATCGCGGTCATCCCGATCCCGCTTGCGGACGTCGCCCCGCTTGTGGCCAATGAGCTATACATGATTTACCGGCTTGCCGGCATTTACGGGATCGCCAACGACCAGACCCTTATGCCCATGATCCTCGGTGCGACAGGCGGGTCGATCGTCGGGAAAATCGGAGCGAGCTTCCTGCCTTTTCTGAAGATTCCGATCGCGGCCGTCGTCACATACGGCGTCGGGAAAGCCGCCAAGTCCTTCTTCGAAACCGGGCGCGCGGACAGTCTGCGGCAGGGATAAGGAAAAAGAGAAATGCCGTGGGCGAAACATCCTGTTTCCGCGATCAAGGGGAAATGCCGTGCCGAAGGGATCCCGTCCCGCCGACGCCGCACCTTGCAAGCCTATCCCCGGATGGGGAGCCCGAACCGGACGGCGAAGGCTCTGACGGATTCGACGGAGCCCCGGACGATTCCGGCGAAAAGAACGGCTTGCGGACCGGCGCATGCGTTCCGATCCCCATAGAGAGACCATACTCCCCGCCGCGGAGACTTTCCGCTTGCAATCACCCGAAACCCCGATTATATTATTTTCAGATAAAAAAACGGATATCCATGTACACGACAAAAAAGACGCTGCTGAAAAAAATACAGAATTGCGATGATATCTCCTGGGAAGAATTCTACCGCATTTACTGGCCGCTGGTCCGTTCCATCGGACAGACTCTTTCCCTGCAGGAAAACGACTGCAAAGACCTGATGCAGGAGGTCATGGTCGCGCTGTTTCACGGAGAGGCGCTTCTGCGCTACGACAAAAAGCAGGGCAAATTCAGGACGTATCTCGGATCGATCGTGCGGAACAAGGCGATGGAGATCCTCCGGGATTCCGCCAGATTTTCCGGCGCTTCCTCCGAAGACCAGGCTGCATCCAAAGTCCGGCTCAGATCCCTTGATCTGCTGAATCCGGAGGGCAACGACCCGTTTCAGAAGATATTCGACGAAGAGTATTCCAACTATCTTCTGTTTCTGGCGCTGGACGAGCTCCGCAAATGCGTCGCGCCGGAGACTTATGACATTTTTGAACTGGTCGCGATCCGGAAACTTTCCCCGAAAGACGTTGCCCGGCAACTCGGTCTCGACCGCGCCGTCGTTGACGTTTACTGCTCCCGCTGCCGGAAAAGGCTTCGGAAGATCATTTCCGAACTCCGCATCGACAATCCCGAATTCAATCCCGATCTTCCGATATGAGCTTCCTGATACCATTTGACTTCAAAAAAGGCGACCGGCTGGACGGCATGACGGTCGTCAATCCCATTACCCGAGGCGGCAACGGAGACCTGTACCTTGTCCGCGACGACGCGGGACTGCTCCTGGCCCTGAAAGTCATCCGAAAAAAAGACAACGACGACGAACGGAACGGGATCGAACAGTGCCGGGCCGTCGCCGCCCAGATCTCGGGACTTGTTCCCCTTAAGAAAACCGGAACTCTCGCCGACGGACGCTTCTATTGCGTCATGCCGCTTGCCGACAATCTGATCCAGTGGCCGGATTATGAACCGGACACTCTTGCAAACCGCATCAGCAAAAACGGCGGCATGCCGCCGGAGGAAGTCCTGGATATCGCGTCCGAAATCCTGACGACGCTCAAAGCGCTTCATGACGTGGGGCTCGTCCATTGTGATATCAAGCCGGAAAATATCCTTTTCATCGACGGGAAACCGATGCTTTCCGACTACAGTCTCCTTTGCGACATGACGGACCATTCCGGCGAATCCCGGACCGGGACCTCGGGAACGGCAGGCTTTATCCCGCCGGAAATGATTGAAAATCCAGGCTGTTACGAACCGAAAGCCTGCGATCTTTATGCCCTTGGAAAGATCATCTACTGCGCCTGGTCCGGGATGGATGAAATGGGGTTTCCCTCCGTCCAGCAGGGCGTTTCCCTTCAGGAAATGGGGGTCATGCGCCCCCTCTACATGCGGGCGTGCAGCAACGCTCCGGCCAAACGGTTCCAGACCGCCGACGAGTTCATTTCGGCGGTTGAGGACGCCCGCACCCGCATGAACAGCCGTTTTGCAGGCCTGAAGGCGGGTTTTTTCGGCGGATTCACGTTGTTCCGGGTCCTGATCCTTTTCTTTGTTCTGTGCACGACCATTCTGGCGAACATCGTCCTCTTCTTTTTCTTCCATCCCGCCAGAGACGCAAACGCCGATTCATCCGCCGCTGCCACCCCCGAGAGCATTCCCCTCAGCGCCGTTCGGAGCGTTGCCGTCACAGTTCCGGAGAGACTCCCCTACAGCGGCGATCCGCTCATCGTCACGACGGGGCTGGACGTCGAGGACCCGAACGACGACGTAAACAGTCTGCGCGAGGCCTTCCTTTACGCCCGGAAACACGGCATGGGCGCAACCATTTCCTTCGACGGAGATATGGAGCTCAGATTGTCCTCCATGCTTTCCGTTTCGAAAGATGTCGCAATCGACGGCGAAAAACACAATATTACGATAACCTGTCCGGAATCGGAACCGGCCTTCCATGTCAACGGAGCGGAATTGACGCTGAGAAACCTGACTCTGATATCCGATCGCTCCGGCGACGGCGCGGGCATTCTGGATGTCGATCAGGGCATGGCGACATTGGTCTCCGTAAATGACGGCGGAAAGGCCGAATGCCTCTGGAGCATCGCGAACAGCTCCGTCCTGAATCTGGACGGCTTCTGTCATCTGCACCGGGCAAAGATCCATGCCTATCGCACCCAGTCCTCGCCCCGTGTCTGGGTCGGGAAGGATTCCGTCCTGGAGGACTCGAACGTTTCCGGTCCGGCAGAACTCCGCCCGGGATTCGGACGCTGCGGGGAGCTTTATCTTTCTGGCAGATGCAAAAACATCGTCATCGGAAAGAACGGCTTTCTGGAACACTACGCCTGCGGCACGATCGACGGGATGGAAGTGGAATTCGGCGGAGGATACAGTTATGTGGATGAATCAGGGGCGGTCCTGACGGGAACGATCACCATCGGCGGCATTGCCTGGGGCAAATCCCCGGATCGGCCGAACATCGACGGCAAAACCGACATCGTACTGGATTTGACGAACCGCAAGAGAAACAGCATGATCTGCTCCTATGCCTCAATGGTCGGCACCGGAGGATCAAAACACGGGGCATCATACTGGTATTACCCTGCCCTGATCAATAACATAAAAGCGTTCAGCGGCGCAGGCGGCTTCACGGTCCGCGTCCGGGAGAATCAGCCTGCGGGAACTTACAAGCTTGCCGCCGACGCGGCAGATTTCGCATCTCCGATGTCATTGACGATCGGCGGCGTCACCCGACCGGATGCGCTCTCCCTCGGAAAAAGCATCACGGTCGACAACGCCGTTTATACCCTCGAACTGCTGAAAAAAGTCGATATCGATGTCAACAGCCAAAGCGCTTACGGCGCAAAATTCAGCATAGCCAACGTACTGGCGCTGAAGATCACCCGCCAGCAGGACCCGCCTGTTGAAACAACAACTGTTGTCATAGACGGAACGTTCGACGGAGAAGGGGCTTTCGCGTTTCGGGGGACAAAAATCACTTATAAACACACAGCATGGGATCCCCCGACCGATGTCAAGGTCAACGGAACCCCCTGGGTGAATCTGAATGAACCGTTCGAACTCGGCTTCGAACCGGATCCCGACTCGGGCGAAATCGTTGAAAAAGAGGGACGCAATATAATTGGAATGAGATATTTTACGGATCGGGCGGAACTTTATATCAATGACACGGATGATTCGTCTTCCCATTACCGGGTTTCCGTCTCGTTCGAAACGGAGTCCCGGTCAGACCCCGCTCAGGCGCTTTAACAGCCCCTCGCATCCTCTCGTGATGTCGTCCCATGTCGCATCGAAATCACCCGTGTACCAGGGATCGGCGACTTCCCCGCCGGAACGGTCCGCATAATCGAGCAGCAGCGCGATCTTGTGCTCGGGGTCTCCGTCCGTGATCCGGAGCGTGTTGCGGACATTGTTCCGGTCCATGCAGACGATCAGGTCATAATCGTCATAATCCGCTCTCGTCATCTGACGGGCATGGTGTCCAGCGCAGGCGATCCCGTTTTCGGCAAGTTTTCTTCGTGCCGGCGGATAGACCGGATTGCCAATCTCTTCCCGGCTTGTCGCCGCAGAAGCGATCTCATACCGGCTCTCGAGCTTTCTCCTGCGGACCAGGTCCTTCATCACGAATTCCGCCATGGGACTGCGGCAGATATTCCCATGGCAGACAAAGAGGATTCTGAATGGATTTGTCATGGCAGGAACCGTTTCCGGGGAAGGACCTCGTCGCAGATTGAGTTTTATTTCTTGAGGAATCATACTATACTGCTTTTTTCCGTTTTTACAAGCTCGAATTCGAAAAACGGACGCAGCGAATGCCGCGTATCGCAGCTTGTGAAAAAAAGATTCCCGATCCCGGCGGCATGCGTGTGCGTGCAGCTTGTCTCCACTGACACGAAAAGGCCCGGCTCCGCGGAAGCGGGACCGGGCGGATTTCCCTTAACCGGAACAAACTGAGTTCAACGGCCGTTCTTGCGCGGAACGCGGTGCTGGCTCGGGATGACCGGGACCGTGTTGCTCTTCTTTTCCGGGCGTACGACGACCGTGCGCGGCGCTTCGCGGCTGGGTTCCGCACGCACGGGCGCAGGGCCGTGGCCGCGGGGTTCCGGGCGCACAATGACCGTGCGCGGCGGCGGATTGCGGCGCGGGGGGATCCATCTCGGCGGCACGAGGGGACGCGGGCCGATCCCGCCCCAGATCCAGTCGTCAGCATAGAAGAACCAGCCTTCATAGTACGGAACGTATTCCCCGTAATAATAGCTGTAGCTGTACTCCGGAATCGCCGTCGCGGCGGTCTCGGTCACGACCGTGGTGGTCGGCGTGGTGGTTACGACGGTCGTCGGCGTAGTCGTGACGACAGGCGTGGTCGTGACGACAGGCGTCGTGGTTACGACAGGCGTCGTGGTTACAACAGGCGTCGTGGTTACGACAGGCGTCGTGGTTACAACAGGCGTGGTTACAACAGGCGTGGTTGTGACGACTTTGGTCGTGACGACACGTTCGCGGGGGGCCACGATGACCGGGGCGGGACGCGGCTCGAAAACCGCACGCACCAGATTCACGATGTCGGCCGCGAGCTGGATGCCGTTGCTCGGCCGCGGAGGCGGACCGTGATGGGGACCCTGTGCGAAAGCCGCCGGAGTAAGGATTACCGCCGCAGTCACCGCGGCGCCGATAGCGAGCGTCTTGTTGAAAGTCTTCATAGTCGGATCTCCTATGTTGAGGGTTGGTCAATCAATTCGACAATCGAATGTTCTTGTTTATCTAACGAAAAATATAGCCGAATATTTCGTATTGTCAAATTGATTTTTAAACTTTTTTCGATTTTTTTGAAAAACCGAAACAATTGAGCTCAACTTTTAAATGTCGGAGACCTCCTCATTTTCGTTTTGGTCCAAATGGTGAACATCCGTCAGGACGCCGTCGAACGTGTCGAGAATGGATGCGATGAACGGATTCCGCTCGGTGTTCCGCCGCAGGGCTTCCGCATCTTCTTTCTGTTTGCGGACTTCGGGCGTGACAAGCCCGGAGCGGCGATCTACATTCAAATACGCGCCCGGGCGTTCCGCGATGGCGGCAAGCCTCATGTCAAGCAGGGGTTTCTCGCGGGCGACGAGAATGGATTCGCCGACGGAGTAAAGGGAATCGAACGCGACCTGAAGACAGACGCCGTTGAAGGAGACCACCCTGGCGGCAAGCATGGCCTGCGCAAGCGTCTTTTTGCAGAGCGTTTCCCGGACGTCGAGGATCAGTTTTTCCCAGATGACCGAGCCGGAGACTTCTTCGGATTCAACATCGGCGTCTTTCTTCCGGGCGGATGCGGCTTCGGAGCGGCGGCGTGTGCGTGCCGGAGCGGGACGGACAGCCTTTTCTTCCTCCGGAGGGCGCTCGACGACCGGTTCGGAAACGGCCTCGACCTGAGGTTCCGGCACGAGCTCGGGAACGGGCGGTTCGGAAACGGCCTCGACCTGAGGTTCCGGCACGGGCTCGGGAACGGGCGATTCGGAAATGACCTCGACCTGAGGTTCCGGCACGGGCTCGGGAACGGGCGATTCGGAAATGACCTCGGCCTGAGGTTCCGGCACGGGCTCGGGAACGGGCGATTCGGAAATGACCTCGACCTGAGGCTCGGATGCGGATGCCGGACCGGATTCCTGTTTTTCTTCAACCTGAGCATGAGGTGCTGCCTCCGTCACCGTGGCGGCGGGAATGGCGTCAGCAGGCGTTTTTTTTTCCGTTTCAGGCGCGGACTGAGCTTGCGGCACGGATTGGACCTGCGGCGCCGGTTTCTTTCCGATCTCGTTCACGGGAATAGCCGGAATGGACGGCACGGCAAATTTCGAACCGGGTGTCGTGAACGCCTGCCCCGCGGGCAGTTCGTAAAGCGGGACCACGGATTCGAGGGGCGCGAGTTCGCCGTTGGAACGGATCTGATTGAGGCGCGCGATGAGGTCGGCGATCTGGGGCGCGTGCGCGATGCGCATGGCCTTCAGGAGAATGGATTCGAGGAAGACCTGCTTGTTGATGGCGTCGCGGAGGAGATAGCCCGCGCCGGAGATGCTTTCGAGGAGACGCTGGACCGAGGCCGGGGCGACGGTGGCGGAGATGCGCTGGAACGCGGCGATCTTCTCCGGCGTTTCATCCAGCACGGAAGCGGGGTTGCCGAGAATGCGGCTGAGCAGGATCCCGCGAAGCCAGGATATGATCTCCTCAAAGAGCGTTTCGAGGTTCTTGCCCTGTTCGGCGAAATCGTGGATGTCGCGGATGACGGCGGCGCGGTCGTTGTGGGTGACGGCGTTGAGGAGAGCTTCCATTTCGTCCGGCGCGGTAATCCCGAAGAGGTCGAGCGCCTGCGTCCCGGTAATGCCGGCTTCGTCGCCGCCGAAGAAAGAGATAAGCTGGTCGAGCAGGGATTGGGCGTCGCGCATGCCGCCGTCGGCCGCCTGCGCGATCACGTGGATGGCGTCGTCGGAGATCTTGACGTTTTCGGCGTCGGCGATCATGCGGAGACGCGCGGCGATGGCGGATGCCTGGATGCGCCGGAGGTCGAATCGCTGGCAGCGGGAAATGACCGTGGGAAGGACTTTGTTGACCTCGGTCGTGGCGAAAATGAACTTGGCATGCGCGGGCGGCTCCTCAATGGTCTTGAGGAGGGCGTTCCACGCGCTCTTGGAGAGCATGTGGACTTCGTCGATGATGTAGATCTTGTATTTGGACCGGATGGGGAGATGCTGGACATCCTCGCAGAGTTCGCGCGCCTTCTCGACCTGGGTATGCGTGGCGGCGTCGATCTCAATGACGTCGACGTTGGTCTCATCGGCGATGGAGCGGCAGGACTCGCACTGGCAGCAGGGTTCGCCGTCCTGCGGGTTTTCGCAGTTCAGGGCCTTGGCGAAGATGCGTGCCGTGGTGGTCTTGCCGATGCCGCGGGGACCGACGAAGAGATAAGCGTGCGCGATGCGTCCGGACCGCACGGCGTTTTTGAGCGTGCGTGCGATATGTTCCTGTCCGACCATGTCGGAGAACCGCTGCGGACGCCATTTCCTGGCGATTACCTGATAAGACATAAGCTTTGGAATCCTTCCTTCCCGTGCGGCGCGCGGAGATCACTTGTGCCAGGTATTGAGGCGGACGGCCTGCCACAGGGACCCGTCCGGGGCGATTTTCTTGCGCTCCCTCACGGCCATGGGGATCGGCACGTGGGTGAAGGATTCGCTCCAGTGGCCGATGACGACGTCGGTGCGGCCCGTCATGGCGGCGTGGACGGCGTTCTGGGCGAGCATGAGGCAGAAGACGGCGTCCGTGCCGTTTGCCGCGCCCGCGCGGATCTGGTAGGTGGGGTCGAAATACTTCACGTTGACCTCGATCCCGGCCTCCTTCGCCTGCTTCTTGATCTCGTCCTTGAGGAAAGTGCCGATGTTCTTGTTGAGCAGATTGCCGGACTTGTCGTATTCGCGGTCGCCGGGAATGAGGTCCTGTCCGGCGCCTTCGGCGACGATGATGACGGCATGGTGGCGGCGCCTGATGCGTTCGAAGAGGAGCGGCATAAACGCATTGTCGCCGTCATTGAGGCTGAATTTGACTTCCGGGACAAGGCAGAAGTTGACGTGCGTATTCGCGAGCGTCGCATAGGCCGCGATGAATCCGCTGTCGCGTCCCATGACATGGACCAGGCCGATGCCGTTGTACGCGCCTTTCGCCTCATTGTGGGCGGCGGTGATAATCGGGTTCGTGGCGTAGACGGCGGTCTCGAATCCGAACGTGCGGTCCATGAAGCAGATGTCGTTGTCGATCGTCTTCGGGATGCCGACCACGCTGATCTTCAGGTTGCGTTTTTTCGCGGCTTCGGCGATGGCGTGCGCGCTGCGGAGCGTGCCGTCGCCGCCGATGCAGAAGAGCATGTTGATGTCCATGCGGACGAGCGTTTCCAGCATTTTTTCCGGGTCCTGCGCGCCGCGCGAGGAGCCGAGGATGGTGCCGCCTGTTTCGTGAATATTGTCGACCGAATCCTCGTCGAGGATGACGGGCTGGTATCCCAGATCGGAATTGAGGCCGGCGTACCCGTAGGGGATGCCGTAGACGAGCGGGACGCCGTAGGTCTGACGCAGCGTCAGCGTAAGTCCCTTGATCACATCGTTCAGGCCGGGGCAGAGTCCGCCGGCGGTGAGGATGGCGGCCTTGCTCCAGCGCGGGTCGTGGAAGATCATTTTGCGGACGCCCGCCCGTTCGAAGACCGGCACGCAGCCGTGCATGGCTTTCGTATGCTCAAGCACATCGGTGTAATCCCGGTCGAGCAGGATGGCTTCTTCGTCCGAATGGAAATGGATCGGACTGTCGATGAGCGGGGACTTGATCTGGCATTCGCCGAGTTTACTGACCTCAAAAAAATGGGGGCTGACGGAGGCGGGCATGGAATTCTTCCTTCTGTAAAACGGACATCCGGTTCGGAGCTTTTTTTTAAATAATGCAAAGAGAATATATATCCATTTTAAATGGTTTTCAAGGCGTTTTCCGGAAAAAAAAGCATTTTGAAGCAGAGGAGGATTTCTCTTTCTTTGTCCGCCGGACGCTCAAGGAAGGCATGTCCGCATAATCTTTGTAAAATAATTGCGGACAGCATTTGATTTCCAGATTGACGGGTGATACATTAAAAACGAAAACAAACTACCTGAACTCGTCAGAAAGGTGAATTCTCCCATGTCCCGGTTCTTTTCCCTGCAAATGCCTGTATGTCTTCCGCTTGCCGTCCTCCTGCTCTCCGTGCTCCCCGGGTGCACCAAGCGCATCGATACTTCGAATGAGAATAAATATTACAAGACATATACGGAGGTCATGAACTCCCTGCCGGCATCGAAACAGCGGGAATTCGACGAGGGCATGACCATGCTCTGGTTCTACTCCGCATCCGACGAGGAGACCAACGCGAAGATCCAGGGCAAATCCGGCGAGGAGATCCTTGCGATAGTCGAAGAGATGAGGGCATCCCTTCCGAAACTCGACACATCGTCCAAAGAGGCGTTTGAAAGCTCCCTCGCAAGCATGAAGGCCTCGCTTCCCCCGTCCAAAATACAGGCTTACAATGCGTGGCTGAAAGAGCTTCCGGCGTACCGCAAGGGCAATCAGAAAATCGAAGCCCTGAACGGAATGACGTTCCAGAAAATCGTCGAAAACCGCGATTTCGCGAACGGACAGAACCACGGCATTCCAAAGGAATGAGCCGTATCTCCGGTCGTTTTTGAACCGGATTCCTCTCCTGTTTTCTCCGCCGGCGGATGCAGATTCCGCCGGAGAGCGGTCATTGTTTCTTTTCCCAACCCCTTTTTTATTTCGATCCGGGTACGTTAGCAGAAAAGCAAAAAACCCCGCCGGGCAAAGTCCGACGGGGAAAGAATCGAATCGAAATCAGTTCGCGATCATTTGATCTGGGAAGAATTCTGAGGGATGGCCGGAGGCATGCCGAAACCGCCGCCGAAACCGCCGCCGGGCGCTCCCATTCCGCCCGGCGCACCGCCACCGAAACCGGGGGCGCCGGGACCGCCGCCGAACCCGCCGCCCATGCCGGGCGCGCCGGGACCGCCGCCAAAACCGCCGTTCTGTCCGCCGCGGCGCTGTCCACCCTGCTGCTGTCCGCTGCCGCCTCTTCCGCCTCTGCCGCCCTGCTGATTGCCGGATTCGGGAAGCCTGCTCCGGGCGCTCTGTTCGTTCTGCTTGCGCAGGGCGTCTTCATAGGTGGGAGCCTTGTCGGGATTCAGATAGTCCGCGATGGTGGAATCAATAAAGATATCGGCATTTTTCACGCGTTCCTCATGCTGTTTCTTGAGGATGGCGAGACGCTCCTGCGCGGAGGAAATGACTTCTTCCGTTTCCGCGATCTGGCGTTCCGCGGATTTGTTGTAGGTCTTGAACCGTTCGCCGATCAGCTCGCGGAGTTCGGTCCTGATCTTGTCCTTCTCGGCGTTTCCGGATGCCTTGAAGTATTTCTCGCGAAGTTCCATTGCTGCCTTGTATTCATTTTCCTGCTGACCGGAAACGAGCTCGCGGAGCTCCCTGCGGAATGCTTCGTAATCGGTCTGCATGAGCTTCATGAGGCGTTCGCGCTCTTCCGCCGGGATCGTGTCGATCATGGATCTGTTGCGACGGGAATCGCCGCCCATGCCGGGACCGCCGAATCCGGGACCGCCGAAGCCGCCGCCAAAGCCGCTGCCCATGCCGGGACCGCCGCCGAAACCGCCGCCCACGCCGGGACCGCCGCCGAAACCGCCGCCCATACCGGGCGCGCCGGGGCCGCCGCCGAAACCGCCGCCCATGCCGGGCGCGCCGGGGCCGTTACCGAAACCGGAGCCGAAACCTCTGCCGGGATTGCCGCCGAAACCGCCGCCCATGCCGCCGGAATTGCCGCCGAAGCCGCCGCCCATGCCGGGCCCGCCGCCGAAGCCGCCGCCCATGCCGCCGGAATTGCCGCCGAAACCGCCGCCCATGCCGGGACCATTGCCGAAACCGCCGCCGAAGCCCGAATCCCACGGGTTGCCGCCGCCGAAGCCACGACCGGGATTGCCGAGACCAAAAGACCAGGGGGAAACCGGAATGTCGATCCACGGATTGCCGGAACCGAAAAGTCCGCCGGGGCGGGTGGTTCTGCCGCCGAACGGAGAGGAATCTTCTTTCTTGCCCTGGTCCCTGTTATTATTGTTTTCGCGCGGTCTGTCCATGCCGAAGAAACTGCCACCGCCGAAGAACATGGGACCGTCGTCCCATGGGTTGAATCCCGAACCGCCGAAGCCGCCGCCCATGCCAGGAACGTTGCCGAAGCCGCCGCCCATGCCGGGAACGTTGCCGAAGCCGCCGGGCGCACCGCCGCCGAAGCCGCCGCCCATGCCGGGCGCACCGCCGCCGAAGCCAC
The DNA here is from genome assembly GCA_045114455.1 of Victivallales bacterium. Classification (GTDB taxonomy): domain Bacteria; phylum Verrucomicrobiota; class Lentisphaeria; order Victivallales; family UBA1829; genus UBA1732. The sequence continues at coordinate 15,604 of JBGUKN010000040.1, read as the reverse complement.
CGGGTTGTCCCCACGGGGAATTCCAGGGATTATTCTCTTTCTTTTCGTCTTTTTCCCCGTCCTTTTTCTCGTCTTTTGCATTGCCGCCGGGCGCACCGCCGAACATCCAGGGGGTCTGCCCCTGTCCGGGGAAACTGAATATCATCGGGATCTGGCCGGGCTGCGCGGAGTCCCTCCGTTCCGTATTCGGTTTTCCGTCTGTTTTTTCAGACGAGTCTTCCTTCGCCTCCTGCGCGGCGAGCGCGGCGGAAGCAGCGGAACAGAGCATGATAAGAAGGATTTTCCGGGCAGCGGTCATGGTGTCTCTCCGGGAATGGAAGCGGAACGGAGCTTAATTCTCCGCGTAGGCCGCGAAATCGGCTTCGAGCTGGGCGATCAGAAGGTCGGTGTCGGAAAGGGCGAGATTCGACATCGAATTCGTCAGTTCCATGGAGACCTTCGTGAGTTCGCCGTCCATGACGGCGCCGGTCCAGTCGCCGGTCGCGGTCGCCTGGGTCGGGACTGCCAGCTGCTGGGGATTGCTGCCCATCGGATCGAAGAAGAAAAGGAAACAGACGGCGAGGGCCGCCGCGACCGGGATCAGGATGCGAAACGCCTTCGCCATGCGGTTCCTGCGTGCAAAGGACGAGGCCGTGAGGGCCGCGGCGGCGCGGATCGCGTCGTCAACGTGTTTCGGAGGTTCGATGTCCGGCAGGGCGCAGAGGAAGCGGTTTGCCGCCGCAGTCTCGGCTGCCACGGCGCGAATCGCGTCGTCGACATGCTTCGGCGGTTCCATTTCCGGCAAATCGCAGGAGAGGAAACGGTCGAGATCATCGGCAAATGCTTTGCACTCGTGACAAATGCGAAGATGCGCCAAGACGTCGTCATTGCGTTCGCCAATGGCAACCTTCTCTTGAATAAATTCACAAATGTTCATGGTTTCACCTCAGGAATTGTCAGATTCCCAGTCTTTCAGTTTGTTCGTAAGTTGTTTGATCGCATATCTCATACGGGCGAGACTCGTATTCACGGAGCAGTTCTGGATCTTCGCGATCTGCTGGAACGGGATATTCTCCCGGCGCAGCAGGAAGACTTCGCGAAGTTCGGGCGTCAGCGAGTTCAGGGCCTCGGTGAGCCGTCTGGCGCGTTCGCGTTCGTCCATATCGCGGCCCGGCGTTTCGCCGGAGGTGTCCTCCGCGGTGTCTCCGTAAGTCTCGTCCAGTTCGTCCTCGGCTCTCCGTTTCAGGGAGCGGTAATAATCGATGATGAGGTTGTGGGCGATCCTCATGAGCCATGCGGAGAATTTCTCCTGATCGCGATAGGTCGACAGGTTGTCGATCGCGCGCATCCATGTCTGCTGGAATACGTCGTCCGCCTGGCTGGTGTGCCCCTGCATCTGCCGGTTCACATAGCCGTAAAGCGGACGCCTGTATCGTTCGTAAAGAGCATCAAAAGCGGGACTTGATCCACTTTGGAATTCCCGGATAAGCTCCAGATCGGTTTTATCTGTTTCCATGTCTCGAAATTCCATTATGGTTGCTTCGATACCCAATTAACGCTTTTATTTCGCATCTTATTGTATATACCGGAAATTTTTTTCGATTTTTTTTGGATTTCCGCAGACACGGGGCGGTCAGCGTCCAGAAAATCCACGGAATCAATCCCGTCCGACGTGACCCACCGGAACCCCTGACGGTCTTTCGCCGACGGGGCATCGTCCGAAATCGCAAGAAAAAAAGTCACACGCACATATTTGACGCCGTAATCGTGTTCCATGACCGTCAGGACCGGACCGACATGGATTTCCATGCCGAGTTCTTCGCGGATTTCGCGCCGGATGCAGGCTTCCGGCGTCTCGCCGGGTTCGATCTTTCCGCCGGGAAATTCCCATTTTCCCGCCATATGCTTGCCCGCCGGACGCGAACAGACCAGAATCCGTCCGTCCGGACCGCCGATCACCGCCGCCGTGACATCCACAAGCGGTTCCGCGGAAAACAGCAGGCCCCGGAACGGTTTGGCCGGATCGACGGGACAGGACGCGGACCGCCGGACGCCGGGTATCCACAGGATGTCTTCCGGGCGGTCGGCGTTCCTTACCACGGGCCGCAGGGGCTGTTCCGCGGCGGAGACATGGGCGTCGGTGAAAAGTTTCTTGAGCGGAACGGAATGAGCCGAACCGAACGGCGTCATGGCATCGCCGGGCTGCCGGGGCAGAAGAATGAGTTCACGGGGGAATGTTTCCGCATCGAAGACGGCAGCGTCGGTCCCGGAGGGCATGTCGCCGCCGGAGATCTCCCCGCGGAACCGCAGGACGGTTTTGCCGAACCGCACTGCCGGAACCGTCCGGTAATCCCAGACGACCGCTTCTTCCGGTTCGGCCGGTCCGTCGTCCGTTTTCCGCAGAAGGCCGTTTCGCCACTGGAAAACGCCGCCGTTTTCCGATGGGATCCGCCCGGACCCGGCGCGGCGCGGCGCGTCAAGCAGATATCGGAGGCGTTCGATGAAATGGCGGTCAGGGATCTGGCCGTCGAGCCAGTGCCGCAGGACGCGCGGCAGAAGCGCCGGAGGGATTTTTTTCAGTTCTTTCAAATCCAGTCCGCCGGGCCGGACAGCCTGGCGGAACGCTTCTTCCGCGGCATCGTCGAGCGCCGCGGCATCGTCCGCGATCGCGTGAAGCGCGGTCAGGATCCCGGCGCGTGCATGCGGGAACTCGCGGTAAAGGGCGGGCAGGACCACGTTGCGGAGCTTGTTCCGGTCGTAGTCGTTCTGCAGATTGGTGGAATCGGTGCGGAACGTATTCATGCCGCGTTCGGCAAGATACGCTTCGATTTCGGCGCGCGAAAACATCAGAAGCGGACGGAGCCAGATGACGCCGTTGATCTCGCGGACGGCATGGAGCGCGTGAAGCCCGGAGAGATTCGAGCCGCGCATCAGGCGCAAAAAAAGGGATTCGATGCGGTCGTCGGCGTTGTGTCCCAGCGCGACTGCGGCGGGTTTCTTCTCCGTTTCGAGGACGATTTTCTGCCATGCTTCCTGCCGGAGACGCCGGGCGGCGGCCTCCGTGCCTTCGCCGGGCTGCATGTGACCGGGGACGTCCAGAGGGACGATTTGAAGAGGAATATCAAGTTTTTCGCAAACGGACCGGCAGAACTCCGCGTCGGACAGGCTCTCCGCGCCGCGGATGCCGTGCTCGAAATGCACAGCGCGGAGTTTCCACGGCGTACCTTTCCTCAGCTCGGAAAGACACACCAGAAGCGCCAGGCTGTCCGCGCCGCCGCTGAAGGAAGCGTATACGGTGCGGATGCCGGACGGAATGGCGGAACGGGGAAAGAGTGAGCTGGACATGATGGACAAAAACGCGGAGAGGGGAAACCGCCGCGGGGTTTTGAAAGGCTGAATCAGAGTTCGTCGATGGCTTTCAGATAGGTCTCTTTGGACTGCGCGCCGAGGAACTGCTTCACGATCTGGCCGTCTTTCAGGAGCAGCACGGTCGGGAGGCTGTGGACGCGGAATCTGGCGGCGAGCATGGGCTGGAGGTCGACGTCGACGTATCCGAACACCAGATCCGTTTTTTCGGCGGCGATTTCCTCGATGATGGGGGCGATCTTCTTGCAGTAGACGCACCATTCGGCGCCGAAATCGATCAGGGCGTGCTTCGTGCCGACGATACTGTCGAAATTGCTTTCGGAAAGGATATTGATACTCATGATATGGTCTCCCGTGTTGTATTGTCGCATGACAGGATTTGCCGTCGTCCGGGCATATGCCGGGACGCCTGAACATACTCTACTCCGGCTTGCCCCGTTTTTCAAGCCGTTTTTCTATCTTTTTTAGAAAAACGCGCGGGAATCAGTGGGCGCTGACCTGCTTGTAGTCGGCGGCGAAACGTTTGACCTCGTCCTGCGAGATCAGGCCGTCGGAGCAAAGGTCCTCCATGGAACGCTGGAGCGTGCACATGCCGTCCTTCAGGCTGGTCTCGATCACGGATTGCAGCTGGTGCGTCTTGCCTTCGCGGACAAGCGCCTGCACGGGCGGCGTGCCGATCATGATCTCGAATGCGGCGAGCCGGCTGGACCCGTCGATGCTCGGGATGAGGCGCTGCGAGATCACGGCCAGAAGCGTGCTCGCGAGCTGGAGCCGTATCTGGTTCTGCTGGTACATGGGGAACGAGTCCACGATGCGGTCGACCGTCTGCGGGGCGCTGTTCGTGTGGATGGTGGCGAAGACGAGGTGCCCGGTCTCGGCGGCGGTAAGCGCGGCGGAGATGGTCTCGGTATCGCGCATTTCACCGACCATGATGACGTCCGGGGCTTCGCGGAGCGCGTATTTGAGGGCGGAGGCGAAGCTGTGCGTATCGGCGTGAAGTTCGCGCTGTTCGATGATCGAGTTGACGTTCCGGTGGACGTATTCGATCGGGTCCTCGATCGTGATGATGTGGGCGTTGCGTGTGCGGTTGATGACGTCGAGGAGCGAGGCGAGCGTGGTGGACTTGCCTGAGCCGGTCGGTCCGGTCACAAGGACAAGCCCCTGCCGTTTCCCGCACAGCCCGGAAACGACTTCCGGGAGCCCGAGCTGTTCGGGCGTCGGGATTTTGACGTTTACGACGCGCGCGACCATGCCGAGCGTGCCGCGCTGGAAGAATGCGTTCACGCGGAAGCGCGAGTTCGGGATGTTCAGTTCCTTTCCGAAGTCGACGGACAGTGCGAAGTCGAGTTCGCGGTTTTCCTCCAGCTCCACGCGCTGCCGCTGGTTGACCACGCTGAAAAGCAGACGCCGGACGTCGTCGTTGTCCAGCACCGGCATGTTCAGCTCGCGGAGCTCGCCGTTGATGCGGAGCGTGGGGCGCACGCCTGTGGACAGGATGAGGTCGCTGGCCTTCACCTGGAGCGAGGCCAGGAAGAGGGTCCGCATGTCGACCACGGTGTCGTCGGATGCGCCTTCGAGCTTCGTCCCGTAATAACTGCGGAACGAGTCGACGCCGCTTTCCATGCCCTTCACGAGCAGTTCGAATTCGTCGCGGTCGTCCGCGGCGGTCCGGGCATCCGGCAGGGCGATCTTCCCGGTCTGGTACAGACGGAAGATGGAACGGTTGAACGGGATCATGCCCTGTTCGATATTGCTGCGAAGCGCGTCGTCCAGCGATCTGTAGTCCCGCCCGGAGACGAGCTTGCGGACGAGCGCGGTGCCGAGGAGGATTTCGACCGCGGGGATCATGGCGTCCTTCCCGGCTGCCGGGATCAGCCTCTGCGCGACGATGCCGTTCAGCGCCGCTCCGAGGTCGGTCGCGACCTGCTCCCGTCCGTCCTCCGGGAACATGTTGACGATGCGTTCGACCGCCTGCACCGAGCCGGACGTGTGGACCGTGCTGATGACGAGGTGTCCGGTGAGGGCGGCATTGACGGCCGTGGCGATGGTCTCCGGGTCGCGCATTTCGCCGATCACGATCACGTCCGGGTTTTCGCGGAGCGCACTGCGGAGCGCAGACGAGAATCCGCCTTCGCGGTGGGTATCGATCTCCCGCTGGGAGACCACGGACTGCCGGTCGGAATAAACGAATTCGATCGGGTCCTCCAGCGTGAGGATGTGTTTGCACATGGTGCGGTTGATGTGGTTGACCATGGCGGCGAGCGTGGTGGATTTGCCGCAGCCCGTGGTGCCCGCCACCAGGATCAGTCCGCGCGGAGCTTCGGCAAGCGTGTCGAGCAAAGGCGGCAGGTTCAGATCCGCCGTCATGACGTCGTCTCCGTTCCGGATCGGGCGAATCGCCGCCGACGGGCCGCCGATGGACCGGAAGAAGTTTACGCGGATGCGGCTGCCATCGGGGAGCCGCCAGGAGGCATCGGACGAACCGGATTCCGCATAAGCCGCTTCGCCGCGTTCGCCGATGACCGTCCGCCGGAATGCATCCATGGACTCTGCGGAAACCGGGACGAATGTCCCGAGGGGGGCGACAACGCCCCGGATGCGCGCGGAGGGCTTTTTCCCGGCGGAAAGGAACAGGTCGGAGACGCGGGCTCCGGCGGCGAACTGCAAGATCGGCAGGATGGTGTTCATGGCGGTATCTTTCTGGATGATTGCTGTTTCAGCATTAAAATATCCGTGCAAACGCGATTTGTCAAGCCCTGCGGGCAAAGAAAACGCGCGCGGAATGCATCCGAAATGGAAAAAAAAGGGAAAAAAACGGAAAAATGGGAAAAGCGCTTTGATGAATCCGAATCTTGTGCTATATTCTTTATTGATGATAATTTTCAACCCGAAACTTTTTGCCCGACATCACGAGGTGCAAACATGGCTCTCTGGGGCGGCAGATTTGCCGAACAAACACAACGCAGCGTACAGGACTTCACGCAGTCCATTTCCTACGATAAACGTCTTTACAAGCACGACATCGCCGGCAGCATGGCGCATGCCGCCATGCTCGGCGCCGCCGGGATCATCCCGAAGGAATCCGCCGACGCCATCTGCCGCAGGCTCGCCGTCCTGAAACGCAGGATCGCCGCCGGAAAAATGGAGTTCAAGGTCGAGCTGGAAGACATCCATATGCACATCGAAACGGCATTGACCGAGGCGCTCGGACCCGAGGGGGCGCGCGTTCATACAGCACGCAGCCGCAACGACCAGATCGCTCTGGACATCCGGCTGTACCTGCGCGACGAGATCGACGAGCTGACGAAGGAGGTCCGCACGCTTCAGGCCGCGCTGGTGAGGAAAGCCGACGAGCACAAACGCACCATCATGCCAGGCTTCACGCACATGCAGCACGCACAGCCCGTCCTGCTGGCGCACCACCTGCTCGCCTACGTCGAGATGTTCGCCCGCGACGCGGAACGCCTCGCCGACGCCCGGCGCCGCATCAACGTGATGCCGCTCGGTTCGGGCGCGATCGCGGGGACCACGCTGCCGATCGACCGCGAATTCGTGCGGAAACGCCTGAAATTCCCGAAGATGACGCGGAACAGCATGGACGCCGTGGCAGACCGCGATTTCGCCTGCGAACTGCTGGCGGCGCTCTCCATTTTCGCCATGCACATCTCGCGTCTCTCCGAGGACCTGATCCTCTGGATGTCGCAGGAATTCTCGTTCGTCACGTTCGGCGACGCCTTCTGCACCGGGTCCAGCCTCATGCCGCAAAAGAAAAACCCGGACATCGCCGAGCTTTCCCGCGGCAAGACGGGCCGCATCTACGGCGACCTGACCGCACTCCTCACCATCTGCAAGGGGCTCCCGCTGACCTACAACCGCGACCTGCAGGAGGACAAGGAACCGCTTTTCGACGCCCTCGACACAGTTCACGCCATCCTCGGCGTCTACCCCTCCATGATCGACTCCATGAAGGTCAACAGGGACGCGATGCTGAAAGCGGCGTCCGACCCCGGGCTCATGGCCACCGACCTGGCCGAAGCGCTCGTCCGCAAGGGCGTGCCGTTCCGGTTCGCGCACCACAAGGTCGGCGCACTGGTCAAATACGCCGCCGATCACAACAAACTCCTGAACGAGCTCTCGCTGAAGGAAATGAAAAGCGTGTTCCCGGAGGCCGACGCCTCCATGCTGAAGCTTTTCGCTCCCGTGCACGCAGTCGAAGGACGCGACGTTTACGGCGCCACCGGCTTCAAGCAGGTCGCTTCCCAGGTCGCGTTCTGGAAAAAGGAGCTTCGTATCCCGTCATGAAGCGTTTCCACCGGAATCTTCTTGCCGGCGCGGTCGCCGGGTTCCTCTGCCTCTGCTGCATCCTGCCGGCGGAGGCGCAGGACATCTTCCTGCGCCCGGCCATGGAGGCGTTCGTCGACAAGGACACCATGCTGGTCTTTCCCGCCCTGGTCGACACATTCCAGAAAGTGCGCGTCCGCAAAAATGAAAACCCGGTGTTCGGCACGGTCGTCCGGTATGAAAACGAAACGGGGACCTGCGCCGACGTGTACATCTATTCGCTGGATACGGGCGCGAAGCCGGTTCAGCGGGACATGTTCGAAAAGCATTGCAGGGAGACCGACCGGGACATCCTGAAAATGACCGAACAGAATCCGAAGATCACGCTGGTCACGCATCTTGACGCGCCGGACCGCAAGGCGCCCGAAGGCGGCTATGAAACGCAGTACCGGATCCTGAACGGATCCACGAAAATGGACTCCATCCTGTATCTCGCCCTTTACCACGGCAAACTCATCAAGGTCCGCGTTTCCTATTCGTCCGAAGACAAGGACGAGCTCGAACACGCATACGCTTTCATCGATGCCGTGGCCGCCATGCTGAACAAGGAAAAAGCCGCGGAGACACAGAAACCGGATGCGCCGGGAACCGAAGCGACGAAGACCGGAACGTAATCCCGAAGCTGAACGGAATCGCCCGCCGGATGGAATGACGGGATTCGATCGACGACAGCTTTCTGTTCATTCAAGGAGTCCGACCCGTGCCAGGAGCAAAGCCCTTTACCATCCCGGAGGAGGAGTTCGAGGAAGACTATGTCCGGCCCTCAAGCGGACCCGGCGGCCAGCATCAGAACAAAACCGAAAACGGCGTCCGCCTGCAATGGAACGTTGCGACGACGACCGTCCTGAACGACGCCCAGAAGGAACGGCTCCGCATTCTCGCTGCGCCCTACATGCAGGGCGATATGCTCGTCGTCATGGAACGTTCCAGCCGCAGTCTTGCCCGGAACCGCGAGCGCGCCCGCGAACGCATCCGGGAGCTCGCACTGAGCGCACGCCCGGAACCGCGCAAACGCCGTCCCACCAAGCCGACGAAAGCCTCCAGGGAACGCCGTCTGAAGGAAAAGGCCGCCCGCGGCCGCATCAAAGCGCTCCGTTCTGGGCGCGATCCCGGCGACTGAGCGCGAGTTCCCGTTTTTACACGTGAGGGGAAAGACTATGTCCGGGCGTTGCGGGGAGACAGCCCCTGCATTTTTGCCCGGGCGATGGCGAGCTGCGCCTGAAGTCCCGTGATCGTTTTCCGGTCGGATTTGACTTGGTCGATCAGGTTGGAAACGATCGACAACCGGCTTTCGCACGGATATTTGAACATGCCGGTCTGTTCCAGGAAGGAGAAAACAATGCCGTCGCCCCAGCTGGCAACGGCGGCGGAGATAATCTCCCGGTTCAGGTTCGGTATGGTCAGCAGCTTGTTCACGACGTCCTGGCAATAGGCGCACCGGATGGCGTCCAGTACGGAAACGTTGGATTCGTACGCATTGCGGTCGCGGAGGAATTTTTCCATCAGGGGAAGCGTCTTGCTTGCGTCGCAGAGCGCCTTGAACTGTTCCGCATCCGGCAACTTTGTGGACACACCGCCGCCGAAACGGTACCGGTAGCACGGTTTCGTGGCACAGCTCCGGAACGATTCCGCAAAAAACAGGATGAAGAAGGACAGGTACATGTCCGTATAATGATGTAGCTGAATGTCCGGCATCTCGGCGACCGCTTTCCTGCAGATTTCGGCCCGGTATATCTTGTTCCACAGGTTATGCGGAAATCTGTGGTTCACGAAGCAGTCGTACAGGATGTTCGCGCCGTGCAATTCCATTTGACGCGGGGTAAAATACTGGGTAAAAAGGTCCATGACGGGAGTATTCTTTCTGTCCGATTCCAGTTCAACGGAAAATTGAACGATATCCGTCCGGCTCTCTTCGATCAGCCCCACGGCGGTCTCGCATGCGCCCGGAAGAAACATATCGTCGGCATCGGCGAACATGATGTATTCGCCCTGCGCGTCCAGAAGCGCCAGTTTGCGGGCAAGAACGGTTTGAAGACGGCGCTGAAACGCGGACGCATGGACGCGCGGGTCGCGGCGGACATAGTCCTGAAGGATATCGGCGGACCGGTCGCCGGAACCGTCATCAACGCAGATGATCTCAAGATCCCGGAACGATTGGGAAAGAATGGAATCCAGGCACCGCTTCAGCGTCGATTCCGCGTTGTAGCTGGGAATGATGACGGACAATTTCGGCATGATGATGTCTCTTTCAGTCAGGGACGTTTGTCTTCGATGGAACTGAAGATGCCGGATTTCCCGGAAGACTTGCTTGAAAACCCGGATCGCCTGACCGAAAAGAAAGGCCATGCAAACAATTAACGCGCGCAACCCGCGCGATATTGTGTCGACATGGTTTTTTCTTTAAACTTTTTTATGTCTTAAAACTTTATGTTTTATAATAAAAATCTCCGCCCGTCCGGCCTTTTTTAATTAGAGCTTGCAACAGAAAGGAATCGCACGAAACGGAGCGCCGAAATACAACGGTCCACCCAATAAAAAAGGCATTCCCCCCTTGCATGGAAGAGGAATGCCCGGATTTTTGAAAAATCGAATGGAGATCAGAAGAGCTGAACGGCTTCGCGGATGGAAACGATCCAGCTGCAGACGTTGTGGAACTCGGACTTCGGGATGACGCGCTTCACGCCGCCTTTCTGAAGCGGCGTCAACACGATTTCCCTGGCCTTGCGGGTGTAGACCGCGAAAAGGAATTCCTTTTTGTCCCTGAGCTTTACGAGCACGGTGTCGCCGTCGCCGGGCGCGTCGGGCCAGCGAAGAAGGAGTCTTGTGCCGACGGGGAAGAAGCCCTTCTGCCCCTTGTCGATCTCGACCGCGAAATGCCCCGGCATGACCTGGGAAGTGAATGCCGCGCTGGATTGGGACCTTTCCCGGATGATCTCCTCAATGGGATCGATCTGAGGATCGAAATCGGCCAGGTCCGCCAGATGAAGCAGCGGCGCCGACGTTTTCTGCGCCTGCCCCGCGCCGTACCAGATCGCGGACTGTTCCCGCAGGACGTTTGCATTTGCCGCGGCGGCGACGGGGTTGAACGGATAGGACATGACCTCGGCGGGACTGAGTTCCTCGTTGATCAGCGGCAGAAGATTCTGCCAGACGGTCGAATTGATCTTGCGCGTGCGCCCGTTGATCCAGTATGTGACGGTCGTGTGGGATACGCCGATGGTTCGGGCGAAACTGAGTACGCTTCCGCTTTTTTTGACAGCGGCCTGAATGGCTTTCTGGATGGATTCGGTGATGACCATGATTTTACCCCCTTGGTCTGATGATGCGAGCCGACGGATTGCGAACCGTCCCGGCCACGGCGCATGTGACGTGCCCGGACGGAAAAAAGTTTTTCTCTCTATAACTATACAACGAAATGCAACAACTTTCAAGCCATTTTCTGCAAAAAATACACAACCGGGACCGGGAAGAAAGGGTTGTCGTTGAGCTGGGGGACTGCAAGTTGCCGGAACGTCTGCCCGGTTGCAAATGCGGGAGGGGTTGCGGAATGGATGTTCCGGCGCAAAAAAGCCGCCCGGGCCATTGACTGGCGGGGCGGCTGAGTTATTGCGCTGAATCGCGCGAAGCTGCGCTGAGCTGCAATGATTACTTGACCGGTTCCTGAATGCCTTCATTCGTCTGACGGACGGGCTTGATCGTGCCGTCTTCGTTGAAGAACATCTCGTCCACGCAGACCGCGCGGCGGCCGAGCGCGCCGCCTTCGCCATTGATGCTGAGCGCGGCGTTGTGGTAGAAGAGGAAGGTACGTCCCTTGAAATCGACCACGGCGGGGTGGATGGTGAAGCTGTTGCGGGCGGAGCCGGTGACCTGTCCGCGGTAGGTCCACGGGCCTGTGATCTTTTCGGCGGTGGCGTAGGCGATGACTTCGTTGCCCTGCGGGTTCTTGTGGTTGGCCTCGTCGCCGTAGGTACGTGAGGCGTAGATGCAGTAGTAGAGGCCGTTGCGCTTGTAGAGCCAGGGGCCTTCCTCGTAGCTCTGCATCTTCAGGTCGGTGATCTCGCCGTCGAGCTCCAGCATGTTGTCTTTGAGCTTGGCGAGATAGCAGTTGCCGTTGCCCCAGCAGAGCCAGGCGGTGCCGTCGTCGTCGATGAGGCAGGTCGGGTCGATGTCGTTCCAGCCCATGAAGCCGCTGGTCAGGTTGTCGGTGACCACGGGCTTTTCATACGTCTTCCACGGGCCGACGGGGTTGTCGGAGGTGGCGACGTTGATGGACTGTCCGCCGTACTTGTCGTTGCGGATGGTGACGTACCAGTAGTAGGTGTCGCCCTTCTTCACGACCTGCGCGGCCCAGCAGGTGTTCTTCTGGCCGTAGGGGAAGTCGGTGGACGTGAGCACGTCGCCGTAGGATTTCCAGTTCACGAGGTCCTTCGTGGAGTAGCAGCGCCACGCCGTGATCGTGAACATCTCGCGTCCGTGGGCGTCGTCGTGTCCGGCATAGAGGTACAGCGTGTCGCCGACGACGAGCGCGGCGGGGTCGGCAGTCCAGACGTCCTTGAAGAGCGGATTGCCGGTGGTCTTCACGTCAACGGGGTTGGCCATCGTGCCGCCCGCGGAAGCGGAATCCGCAGCCGCCGCGCCGCCGAAGATGCCTTCCTTGGTCATGACGATGGGCTTCATGGTGCCGTCGGCGTTGTACTCGAGCTTGTCGATGCAGACGGAGCGGTTGTAGCTGCCTCCGCCCGGGAGCGTGCCGTCGTGGTAGAAGAAATACCACTGGCCATTGAACTGCGCGATGCCGGGGTGGTTCGTGCTGGTGTTCTTGTTGCCGTCGCAGAGGATGCCCTTCGCCTCGAAATGGCCGTCGATGCTGTCCGCCATGGCGTAGGCGATGCGCTCGGGCATGAATCCGGAGGCATAGGTGAGGTAGTATTTGCCGTTGTACTTGTGGATCCAGGGACCCTCGGTGAAACGGTACTGCTTCCAGTCGACGTCGAGGCTCTTCACCGGGCCGTCAAGCTCGATCATGTTTTCCTTGAGCTTGGCGTAGTAGCAGTGCCCGTTGCCCCAGATGAGGTACGCCTGGCCGTCGTCATCGATCATGACGGTCGGGTCGATGCACGCCCAGGAGTGGCTGGTGGCGAAGCAGTCTTCCGGCTTCACGAGCTGCTTGCCGATGGCGTCCTTGTAGGGACCTTCCGGCTTGTCGGCGACCGCGACGCCGATGCCAGCGCCGTTGGTGCTGGTGTAGAGGTAGTATTTGCCGTTGCGGGCGATCATCTGGGCGGCATAGGCGGTGTGCGTGGTGTCCCACTTGAAATCGGAAACGGGGATCGGGGCGGGCCATTCCGTCCAGGTCTTCATGTCCTTTGTAGAGAAAAGGCACCAGTCCTTCATGGTGTAGTTCGGATTCGGACGGCCGTTCTCGGCGGTGTGGTCGTGGCTGGTGATGAGCCAGAGCGTGTCGCCGATCACGACGGGCGCGGGGTCAGCGGTGTATTTGTGCTTGAAGACGGGGTTGTCGGCCGGCTTGTATTCGCCGATGGGCTTCACGTCGCCGGACTGCGCGGCTGCGGGCTGGGCAGCGGCCGCCGCCACTGCCTGGGCTTGACGGTTGGCACGCCGTTCCTGACGGCCGTCCTCGCGCTGCTGCGGGCGTTCCCGACGGGGGGTCTCGACCCCATCAATGACCTCACGACGGACAGCTCCGGCCTCCTGACGGCGTTGCCGCCGCTGTTCCTGGCGCTGCTGACGGGGCGGGCCCTGTTGCTGCTGTTCCTGGGCCGCGAGCTGGACCTCTGTTGCGGACAACGCGGCGACAGACAGGATGAGAATAGTGTGTTTGAGGGAGAACATAACAGGGGATCTCCTTTCTGTTCGGGGAAAGATGAATCTGGTAGTACTTGATGGAATTATTCAGGTAAAACGGGCGTCCGAAACAAGTCCGGACGCCCGGGGAACAATCCTTGGTGGACTGAGCGGAAAACCGATCAGAGGTTCTTGAAGGTCTCTGAGATTCCGTTGGTGAAGCCTTCGATGCCCTCGTTGATGGTCTCGGCGGCGTCTTTTACGCCTTTGTTGACGGCGTCGACCGCGCTTTCGCCGTCCTTCTTGGCGGCATCGGCGGCATCCTCGACGTCCTTCTTTGCGCTCTCGGCGCCGGCCTTTGCGGCATCGGCGCCATTCTTGAGGTCTTCGATTGCGGCGTTGAAGAACTTTTCGATGACGGCCTTCTGCGCCTCGGCGAGGTCGTCGGCTTCCTTCGCGCTGCGGGCGACTTCACGCTCGACGACCTTGTTGAAGGCGTCGATCTGAGCTTCCGTGAAGCCTTTCGCCTTGGCATAGTGCTTGCCGATGGTCTGGTAGACGATCTTGCGCGTGACAGCGGTGTCGGCGGGCTTGTCCTTGCTCTTGTCGAATTCGTCGATGGACGCCTTGATCTCGGTGATGATGACGCCCTGTTCGTCTTCGTCAATTTCGAGGGCCTTCATTTCCTTGTTGGCGACCTCGACGGCAATGATGTTCCAGTGGTACGGGACAGGCTCGGTCTCCTTATCCTTCAGCGCGCTGAAGTCGGCGAAGCTGGCGTAGATGAGCGCGACGAGGACGAGGAGAAGTCCGCCGGCGACCCAGGAGAACTTCCACGGGGTCATGTCGACGGCCTTGGCGTCCTGCTGGATGAACGCTTCCTTGCGCGGAGCGACGAAAGACCAGATGCCCATGATCGCGACGAGGATCAGGAAGACGATGGTGTCGACGTGGTAGATGTTCATGCCGCCGGTGACTTTCTGCACGACGGAGGGATCGCCGAACGTGAGGAAGGCGATGAGGACGACGCCGACGAAGAGGGCGACGTTCGCGGCCATCTTCGGCACGAACTTGGTCAGCATGCCGACCACGATGATGGCGAACAGCGGGATGTTGTAGATGCCGTTGGTCTTCTGGAGATAGTCGAAGATGCTGGAGGTGTTCGCGAGGAGCGGAGCGCCGCACATGCAGAGGACGGCGATAACGAAGCCGAAAATACGGCCAGAGCGGACGACCTTTTTGTCCTCCGCCTGCGGATTGATGATGCCCTTGTAGAAGCCGATGCTGAACAGGGTGCAGGAGGAGTTCAGCGCGCCGTTGAAGCTGGAGAGAACGGCGCCGATGAGGACCGCGCCGAAGAATCCGGCGAGCCAGTTCGGCAGGACGAACGTGACGAGCTTGCCATAGGCGAGCGCGGAGGAGTTCATGTCGAGGTCCAGAAGGCCCTTGCAGGCGAAGTAGAACGCGATCATGCCGGGGAACACGAGGTACAGCGGGCCGAGGAGCTTCAGGAGGCCGCAGAGCAGGACGCCCTTCTGGCCCTCCGCGAGGCCTTTAGCGCCGAACGTGCGCTGGATGATCTGCTGGTTGGTGCACCAGTAGAACATGTTGATGATGAGGACTCCGGTGAAGAGCGTGCCGAACGGGACTTCGGATTTCGGACGGCCGAAGGTGTTGAACATGTCGGCGTGTGCGTTCTTGACCTCGGAGATGGACTGCATGAGGGAGAGTCCGCCGCCGTTGACCGCGGAGACCTTGCTCAGGGCGAAGAACACGATCATGAAGCCGCCGACGAGCAGGCCGATGCCGTTGATCGTGTCAAGCACGGCGCAGGTGCGAAGGCCGCCGAACAGCGAATAGGCGCAGCCCATGAGGCCGATCAGCCAGATCGCGATCCAGAGGATCTGCGTGTCGGTGAGGCCCGGGAGAAGCGTGTTGAAGTCGAGGATCTGACGGAGCGCGACGGCGCCCGTGTACAGGATCAGCGGGAGCAGAAGGAAGACGTAGAAGAACAGGAAGATCGCGGTCGCGATCGTACCGGTGGACTTGCCGTAGCGCAGTTCCAGGTATTCCGGGACGGTGGTCACGCCGCTCTTCAGGAACTTCGGCAGGA
>JBGUKN010000039.1:0-5840 GCA_045114455.1 Victivallales bacterium | reverse complement strand
CACTGGTAAAGACAAAGGAAAAACCGTTATGGTAAAGATCAGACTGAAACGAACTGGCGGAAAGAACTGGATCAGCTTCCGTATCGTTGTCTGCGACATCCGTGCGCAGCGCGATGGCCGCATGCTGGAAGAACTTGGCTATTACGATCCCCGCCGCAGCGACGAGAAACTTGACGTGGCCCGTCTGGAATACTGGGTCGGCAACGGCGCGATCATGAGCGAGACCGTGAAAGACATCTACGACCGCGCGAAAGCCGGCAAGTCCAAGCAGTACGGCCAGCCCGATCCCTACACGAAGAAAAAGACGTTCAAGAAGGGCGAGGAGAAGGCGTAAGTCTGACCTCCGTCCGTGCAACACGGGAGATTGGCCGTGTCTATCTTTGATTTTTTCGGCAAACTTTTCGGCGGGAAGGAAGAATCCTCTTCGACCTCCGCGCCGTCAGCCAGAACAACCGCTGATCCCTCTTCGCAGCAGAACCTCGAAGATTTCGTGCTGTATGTCTCGAAGAAGCTCGTGGACTATCCCGACGAAGTGAAGGTCCGCACGGCTTCCGCCGAAAACGGAAACGTGATCCAGATCACGTGCCGTCCCGGCGACCGGGGCAAGATCATCGGCAAGAACGGCAAAACGATCATGGCGCTTCGCGCCCTCGTCTCCGGCGCCGCCGGACGCACGAAAGGCCGCGTGAGCGTCGAGGTCCTGGACGATGAGGTCGAGGCCGCAGGAGCCTGACGTGGCGCTGCGAATCGACATCATCACACTGTTTCCCGAGATATTCTTCGGCCCGCTGGCGAGCAGCATCACCGGCCGGGCGATGCGGGAAAACAAGGTCGAAATCCGTGCGGTCGACCTGCGCGATTTTACGCACGACCGGAGAAAGACCGTCGACGACAAACCGTTCGGCGGCGGACCCGGGATGCTGATGAAAGTGGAACCGCTTTTCGAAGCGGTGAGTTCTTTGAAACAGGACGGGACGAAGGTCATCCTGACCGGACCCGCGGGCGGGCGCTTCACGCAGAAGACGGCCCACGCGCTCTCCGGCGAACAGCACTTGATCTTCATCTGCGGACACTACGAAGGCGTCGATCAGCGCGTCCGCGACCTGCTGGTCGACATGGAGCTGTCCATCGGGGACTACATCCTCACGAACGGCAACCTGGCGGCCATGGTCATGGTCGACGCGATCGTCCGGCTGCTGCCGGGCGTGCTCGGCGACGACGAATCCGCCGTGCAGGAGTCGTTCGAGAACGGCCTTCTGGAGTATCCGCAGTACACCCAGCCCGTCGAATTTCAAGGCATGAGGGTCCCGGACGTGCTTCTGTCCGGCAATCATGCCAGAATCGGACAGTGGCGCCGTGCCGAATCCACGAACACGACGCTGCTTGTCCGTCCGGACCTGATCAACGACAAAAATTAACATATGGAGGTACAACCATGAGCATCATTGACAAGATCGAAAAGGCGCAGTGCAAGGCTTCTGTGCCCGACTTCAATATCGGGGACACCGTCAAGGTTTCCACCAAGATCATTGAAGGCACCACCGAACGCATCCAGAATTTCACCGGCGTCGTCATCGCCCGCAAGAATTCCGGCATCCGTGAAACGTTCACCGTCCGCCGTTTCCAGAACGGCTACGGCGTGGAACGCGTGTTCCCGATCCACAGCCCGCGCATTGACGCGATCACCGTGGAACGTCACGGCCATGTCCGCCGCGCGAAACTCTACTACCTGCGCGAGAAGATCGGCAAAGCCGCCCGCGTCAAAGAGAAAAAGTATTTCGGACCCGCGGTGTCCGCCGAAGCCGCGAAGTAATCCTGAATGGATTATCTTCCCGGAAATTCCGAACTCCTCGCCCACGAACTCAAGTGGGACGGGGAGTTTTCTTTTATCGCCGGAGTCGACGAGGCCGGGCGCGGCTGCTGCGCCGGGCCGGTCTGCGCTGCCGCGGTCATCTTCACCGACCGGACCCGCATCCCCGCCGGGGTCAACGACTCCAAGCAGCTCACGCACAAACAGCGCATGGAGCTGCGCGAGGCGATCCTCGCCGAACCCTCCGCGCTTACGGCGGTTGCCATGGTCGACCAGGACGAGATCGACCGGACCGACATCCTGCGCGCGACCTGGCTTGCCATGCGCCGCGCCGTCCTCGCGCTGCCGCGTCCCGCCGATTTCGTGCTCGTCGACGGCAATCCCGTGCAGGGGCTGCCCGTCCCTTCGGAAAACATCGTGAAGGGCGACGCGAAGTCCGCCAGCATCGCCGCCGCCAGCATCCTCGCCAAGACTTCCCGCGACCTGTTCATGTTCGAGGCGGCGAAACAGTATCCGCAGTACCGGTTCGAGGTTCACAAGGGCTACTGCACGAAGCTCCACACGGATCTCATCCGCAAGTACGGCCCGTGCCCGCTCCACCGCAAGACGTTCGAGCCCGTCCGCTCCATCCTGAACCCGCCCGACGCCGTGCAGGGCGAATTCCATTTTTGAGGTGAATCATGGATTTGAACGAACTGAAACGCGACTGCGCCCTGAAGCAGAAGAAGGGCCTGCCTTTCATCATGGCGTCCGTGCTCATCTGGACCGCCATCCTGTGCGTCCACCTGACCAATCTCAATCCGCTGGCAAAAAACCTGCTCACGTTCTGCTGCACGGGGCCGCTGCTTCCCCTCGCGTTCGGCATCTCGAAGCTGATCGGCGTCGACTTTCAGGGTAAGGGCAATCCCCTGACGAAGCTCGGCATGATCTTCACTCTGAACCAGATCCTGTACCTCCTGATCGCCATGTGGGTCTATTCCGCCGTGCCGGAGAAGATGCTCATGGTCTTCTCCATGATCTTTGGCGCGCATTTCCTGCCGTACGGATGGCTGTACGATTCCAAATCATACTACGTCCTGTCCGTCGCCATTCCGTTCCTTTCCCTCGCCCTCGGCCTGTATTTCCCGCCGTTCGTATTGGCGGCGGCCATGATCGGCGTGGAGATCCTGTTCAGCGTCCTGCTCTGGCTCGAAGTCAAGGCAATGACCAAAAAAAAATAGGTCCTATACGTCCTATACGACCTATACGACGTTAATTATCCCTGGCTTTCCCGAAAAAACACTGTGTTCCACATTGTTGGCTGAGCCGGACGCTTGTAATTCCGCATCTTTGTGATATAGTATGGACAGGCAATCCCGCCTGCAATCCCCTGCCGCAAGGAGCCGGAACCATGAAAATTCACCATCGTTTGTATCCCGTTTTCGCCGGATGTATCGTCGTTCCGCTGGTTTGGGCGTTCTTTACCCTCACCGATACGGGGAAGGAACTCATCGAAAGGGCCCGGATCGAGGGAAAGCTGGCTTCGGAGCCCGGCAACGCGCGGGCGATGTTCGAATATTATCAGAAGTACGGCGGCGAGGAATGGCTCCGAAAGGCCGCGGAAGGCGGATATGCCAAGGCGCAGAGGAGGCTGGGGTTCAAGTATCACTACGGCTCCAAAGATTATCCCCTGGACCCCGCGGAGGCCGCCAAATGGTACACGTTGGCCGCGGCGCAGGGCGATCGCGAAGCGGAAAAATATCTCGACAAGCTGAAGGACGTCATTTCCGCGCAGGATGAGGCGGAACGGGGCGACGCCGAAACGCAGTACCGGATGGCAGTGCGGATCGGCGAACACCCGGAGCTCGAGATTGGAGGTTTCTCGAACGAGACGCGCGCGAAAGAGGCGTTGAAATGGTATCGAAAGGCTGCAGAGAATGGTCATAAGGGCGCGCAGTTCGACCTGGCGGAGGCCTATGCCTTCGGCGCATGGTTCGCGCGGCAGGATTTCGAAGAGGCCGCCAAGTGGTACCGGAAGCTTGCGGAACAGGGCGATCCCATGGGGCAGGGAATGCTCGGCTGGCTCTATGCGACCGGACGCGGCGTGCCCGAGGACAGGAAGACGGCCGTCGAATGGTTCCGCAAGGGCGCG
Organism: Victivallales bacterium; assembly: GCA_045114455.1. Classification (GTDB taxonomy): domain Bacteria; phylum Verrucomicrobiota; class Lentisphaeria; order Victivallales; family UBA1829; genus UBA1732. The sequence continues at coordinate 1,899 of JBGUKN010000039.1, read as the reverse complement.
GCGCAGGGCAATGCCGAGTCGCAGTTCGGCATGGGCGTCAGCATCGAGGAAAGCTGGCTGGAGTCGTTCTATCTGAATGAGCCCGAGAACTGGAAAACCGTCGTGGACTGGTACATCAAGGCGGCGGGCAGCGGACTGAAGCATCATCTGCAGAGGCTCTATCCTGATGCCAAAGCCCCGGACTCCTACAGAAGTCTGCCGTTCAAGATCGGCAGTATGTACGAGTCCAGATACAATTCCATCAAACACTCGAACGGACGGATTTGGAACGAGCCCGCGGACCGGTACCTCTCCGAGGCCGTGAAATGGTACCTGAAGGCCGTCGAGGCGGATGATCTCTTTGGCGTTTTCCACCTTCGTGATCTTGCCGACATGCGGGACAGCGAGGAGGCGAAGGAAGCTCTCCGCAAGCTCGCGAAGAACGGACACGAACATGCGAAAGCTTACCTGCTGGATTTCGGCTGGGCCGCACCCGAAGATGTGGAACCCCTGCTGCGCTGGAGGGCGGAAGAAATAGGTAACGGCGAAGCGCGGTATAAGCTGGCATGTCTCCTCATCGAACGGAACAACGGCGTCACTCCCGAGGCGCTGGAATTGCTTTTTAAGGCCGCGAAGGACGATTATAATCCGGCCCTCCGCGAGCTTGTCGAACTTGCCGCGAACGGCAATAAGGAAGCGGAGGACGCGATCCGTACAGTCGCGGAGAATGAGCCGGCTTATGAATGGAACCGGAGCCGCGAGAAAGCGCAGAAACTCATGGAAGACCACGGTCGGAGCGGACAGTGGCGCTGGCAGCAGGAATGGGACAATCCGCCGGAGGAAGACGAGGAGGAGGACTAAAAAAGTCAGGGGCCTGAGATAATAGGTCATATAAGACCTGTAGGACCTATAGGTCTTATCTTTTGGGGCTTTCCCCCGGGAAACAAACGCGGCACGCATCGCTCATTGGCGGTACGTGCCGATCGTTCTGCGCCTGCTGTCGAGGAAAGTCTTATGCGCGGCGGGTGCTGCCTCCGCTCAGGACGCCCCGTTTGGAGGAACGCACGAATTCGACGAATTCCTTGACTTCCGGAATCTGGGGCAGGGTGGCTTCGATCTCCGCCAGCGCGTTCTTCATGTTGAGGCCGCGGCGGAACGCGATATCGTACATCTTGTGAACGGTGCGGATGTCTTCCACGGAATACCCGGCGCGCTGAAGAGCGACCCGGTTGAAGCTGCGGACGCCGCCGTTGCGACCGTCGCCGATCATGAAGGGCGGCAGATCCATGGAAATGGAGGAACCGCCGGAGAGCATGGCGAAACGCCCCACGCGGACGAACTGGTGGATGCAGGTGTTGCCGGAGATGAACGCGCGGTCGCCAATCTGGACGTAGCCCGCGCAAAGCGCGTCCATCGCCATGATGACGTTGTTGCCGATGACGCAGTTGTGGCCCATGTGAGCGTTGCCCATGAGGAAGCAGTTGCTTCCGACGGTCGTTACCGTGCCGGCGTGCGCGCCGCGGTGGATGGAAACGCCCTCGCGGATGATGTTGTTGTCGCCGATCCGGGTGTAGGATTCGCTGTTCGGGTCGTAGCTGACGTCGTTGGGGACGCCGCCGAGCGTGGCGAACGGGAAAATGGTGTTGCCCGAGCCGATCGTGGTGTTCGAATAGATGTGGCACTGTGCGATCAGGCGGGTATTTTCGCCGATCTTCACATGGTCTTCGATGATGCAGTACGGGCCGACGAAAACGGAGTCGGCAAGCTCGACGTCGTTTCCGATGATGGCGGTCTGGTGGATCTGCGCCATGTCAGGATATCCGGGGTGTTATTGAACTCGGATTATTTCTTCTTGGCGGCCTTGATCGCCTCTTTCACGCGGAGTTTGACGCGCTTGAGGTACTGTTTGCGGCGGGCCTG
>JBGUKN010000038.1:0-3574 GCA_045114455.1 Victivallales bacterium | reverse complement strand
GTCGGCAACGTGATCGACATGGCGTGGGTGAAGGACTACAAGATCGACGCCCTCATGTACGTCTGGCAGGGCGGCATGGAGACCGGCGACGCCATCGTGTCCGTGCTGACCGGCGAGGAAACGCCCTCCGGCAAGCTCGCGTCCGCCATCGCGAACACCTATCAGGACTACCCGTCCGCGCAGAGTTTCGGCGGCCGAGACTTCAACAACTACACCGAGGACATCTACGTCGGCTACCGCTACTTCGAGACGTTCGCCCCGGAAAAGGTCCTGTATCCCTTCGGATTCGGCCTCAGCTACACCACGTTCGACATCATCGGCGTGAACGTGAACTCCCCCAACCTCGCGAAGAACGGCGTGACCGTCAAGGCCACAGTAAAGAACACTGGAAAGAAATACTCCGGCCGTGAAGTCGTGCAGGTCTACTGCGGCGCGCCGCAGGGCAAGCTCGGCAAGCCCGCGAAAGCCCTCGTGGCCTACGCGAAGACAAAAGCCCTCGCCCCCGGCGAAGCCCAGAGTTTCACGTTCACGATCCCGGCGAAGGATTTCGCGTCGTTCGATGACGGCGGTGCGACCGGGCATCAGGCCGCATGGGTCCTCGAACCCGGCAAGTACACGTTCTACGTCGGGAACAGCAGCCGCAGCGCAAAGGATTCCGGCAGCGTCGAGCTCGGCGAACTCGCCGTGATCGAACAGCTCGAACCGGCCCTCGCCATCGCCTCGGAATCCGTCACGTTCGACCGCGTCAAACCGGTCGAACAGGACGGCAAGCTCGTCCCCGGCAAGGAACGCGTCCCGGTCTCGAACGTCGACCTCCCCGCCCGCGTGAAGGAACGCCTCCCGAAGGCCGTGGCGGAGACCGGCGACAAGGGCATCAAGCTCATCGACGTGAAGCTGGGCAAAAACACGCTTGACGAATTCGTCGCCCAGCTCACGCCCGCCGAAATCGAAACGCTCCTCCGCGGCGACGGCGGCATGAACAGCCGGCTCGGCCCCGCGGGCAACGCATCCGTCTTCGGCGGCACGCTCCAGAGCGTCCGCGACAAGGGCGTCCCGCCCATCCCGACCTGCGACGGCCCCTCCGGCCTGCGACTCTCCGCGAACGCCTCGCTCCTGCCCATCGGCTCGCTGCTCGCCTGCACATGGAACAACGACCTGGTCGAAGCGATGTACTATCAGATCGGACTGGAAATGGAAATGAACAGCGTCGACTGCATCCTCGGCCCCGGCATGAACATTCACCGCAACCCGCTCTGCGGACGCAACTTCGAATACTACTCCGAAGACCCGCTCCTCACCGGACTCATGGCCGCCTATATGACGCGCGGCATCCAGAAGGCCGGCGCCTCCACCGTGCCGAAGCACTTCGCGCTGAACAACCAGGAGACCAACCGCAATGCCAACGACTCCCGCTGCTCCGAACGCGCCCTCCGCGAAATCTACCTGCGGGCATTCGAAATCTGCGTGAAGGTCGGCAAGCCCTACAACATCATGGGCAGCTACAACAAGATCAACAGCTTCTGGAACTACTACAACTACGACCTCGACACCACCATCCTGCGCGGCCAGTGGGGATGGACCGGCTCCCTCATGACCGACTGGTGGGCGCGTGAAGGCGCGTCCGACGCGCTCCACGTCCGCAACAACGCGTGGCGCGTCCGTTCCCAGATGGACGTGCTCATGCCCGGCGATGGCCCCGGCGGCGGCAGAGGCGGCTTCGGGGGCGGCAAGGACAACTCCCTGCTCGAATCCTACAACCAGTGGGTGGCGGCAGGCCGTCCGGACGACATTACGGCGGGCATCACGCTCGGCGAAATGCAGCGCAGCGTGAAGAACGTGCTGAACTACGTGATGGACTCCCGCACGTTCCGCAAGGAGCACAGCCTCCCGAACACCTACAAGCCCGGCGAAGAATGGTTCATGGTCGGCACGAACGCAAAATCGGATGTCCCGCAGCCCGCGGACGTCGCCGCGAACGGCGCAAAGCCCGGCGACGAACTCAAAAACGCCCCGACCGGCATCACGGTCAACGGCGAAAAGATCGGATTCAATCCCGCCATGACGAACTACTATCTCCCCGGCATCGACTTCGCGACCGCAAAGATCGAGGTCACGACGCCCGCCGGTGTCGAAAAGACGATCACGAAGAACGACGCCTTGAAGACCGTGACCGTCCGCGCGGGTTCCGGCACGGACGCGCGTGCATACACGATCGACTTCAGCGCGATCATCGGCCGCATCATTGATCCCGATCCGGCATCGGGCGCGAAAATCAACGCCGGCGCGGACGCTGCATTCATTACAGAGAGCTTCCGTCTGGAAGCCTCGCAGGATGAAGGCGGCGGCCAGGCCATATTCAACGCCTCGGTCGGCAGCGTGGCGCATTACGTAGTCCATGCCTCGAAGGACGGCAAGTACGAGGTCTCCGCGCGCGTGGCGAGCGGCCAGGCGAACACGCTGGCGCAGCTTTCGCTCGAGCTGTACGTGGACGGCGAGATCGCGGCCACGTTCAACGCGAACGCCACGGGCGGCGATCAGAAATGGGTCTCCACGAAGTCCTACCCGGTCGAGTTCAAGCAGGGCTGGCACTCGCTCGAACTCCGCTGGAAATCCGACGGTCTCAACGTGAGCCGCATCATTCTGACTCCGGCGATGTAATCCCCCCTCAAAACGGATTGATTCCGGGCGCGCCTTCCGTGAAAAGAAGACGCGCCCGTTTTTTATGTTCAGTTTGAGCTTACAGGAAACCGCAGGACAGCACGCACGTCTCGTCGTCGACATTTCCGGTCACGAGGCGGAACAGCATGTCCTGTTCGACCTCGTTTCCATCCGTGTCGTCGCGTTCGAATCCGACCTTCCAGATCAGGTTCCGCACCGCGGGCGTATCCAGCTCAAGGACATAGTCGTAATCCCTGATCTTTCCGAGCGTGTCGCGCCAGTTGCCGCACGAAGTCCTGAAGTCCTTCTCGGTCATCTTCGTCTGAAGCGGACCGGGGATGTTCTTCCTCAACTTCGCGAAATCCTCGTCGCGGAACGATGCGAGGATATTGTTTCCGAGGTTCACGGACTCCACAAGCATCGTGTCGTCCGCGTCGACATCCTCGAAATCATCCTTTTCGACGACCACGCACGCGGCGAGGGAAATCAGGCAGAAGAACCCCAGAATGCCGTAAATGAGCTGTTTCATCATTCAACTCCTTTCCAAGTTCAAATCTGAGGTTGCGGAACGTCCGCCGGGATGTTCTGCGCGGGCATGACGGGAACCGCCTTCGGCGCGCCGCGCGTCTCCGCCTTCGAGGCATTCTTGAGGTCGGGCTTGTCGGTGGGCGAATCCCATTCGCACTGCGCCATCACGACCAGCTCCGTGTGTTTGACCGAGTTGGAGACCGAGCTGAAGAGATACCCGAGCACCGGGATGTCCATGAGCCACGGCACACCCGTGCGCGACTCGACTTCCTCCTGTTTCGTGAGGCCGCCGATCACGAACGTGTCCTTGCCGTGCGGCAGACTGACGACCTGCTTCACCACGCCGCCGTTCGAGATGCGCGGCGCGCCGTTGGACTGGAATCCGAGC
>JBGUKN010000037.1:0-12317 GCA_045114455.1 Victivallales bacterium | reverse complement strand
TCCGTACCATCCCCGTGCCCGAGCGAAGCCGGGCACTTCCGCAGTGGAGGCACAGCCTCCCTGACCGTCGAATCGGTCTGCGCCGCGCTGTTCGGCAAGGCGTTTCCCGGCGCTGAGGAGCGCGCCGCGTTCGACACGATGAAGGGGCGGCGCGTACGCTGGAGCGGCGAACTCCTCATGAGCCTGCCTTTCAGCATGGACTTCGTATTCGGCTCGCGGAAGGGCGTGAAGGCAACGATCCTGATCCGCAAGCTCGCGCAGGGATCCGTCCCGGTGCAAATCAAGGCCGTCGCGGCATTCCCGCCCGATCTTCGCGAACGCCTGGAATCGTCCAGGGGAAAAACAATCGTTTTCGAGGGCGATCTTCTCAAATTCGAACCGTTCGCCCGCGAAATCTATCTTCAGGACGCCTCGCTCGAATCCTGACCCTCTCGCGCGTACCCGCCTTTCTTTCTTGCAAAAAAGACTTGAAATGCGCGGGATTTATGCTATAATATCCTATTATATTCATAAAAAATCACCCGCGGCATATTCCGCGGCCGGCGCACCCGCCTCGAAAAAACGGTTCCCGCCGGTTTCAATCCCATGAGGCACGGTCATGTTACTCTTTCTCGGCGGCATCGCATTCCTGGTAATCGGGTATTTCCTGTACGGCAAACTGGTGGAAAAGATCTTCGACCCGGACGACCGCGAGACGCCCGCGGTGAAGTATGCGGACGGCACGGACTACGTGACGCTGCCGCGCTGGAAAAACATGCTGATCCAGCTGCTGAACATCGCCGGCATCGGTCCTGTGATCGGCGTGATCCTGGGCATCAAGTTCGGCATCGTGGCGCTGGTCATCATCCCGCTCGGATGCGTCCTCATGGGCGCGGTTCACGACATGGCCGCGGGCATGATGTCGATCCGCGACAAGGGCGCGAACCTGCCGAAGATCGTGCATAAGAACCTCGGCGCGAACTACAACATCTTCTTCGAGTGGTTCATGGTGATCCTGCTTCTCCTCGTGGTCGCGGTCTTCATCAACATCCCCGCCAACCTCATCAACACGACGATTCAGGGATTCAGTACGCCGACCGACCCCGCCGCCGCCGCGACATACGAGCCGGAAAACTTCTTCTGGGTGGCGGTCGTCGCCATTTTCTGCTATTATGTCATCGCCACGATGTTCCCGGTCGACAAGATCATCGGCAAGGTGTACCCGTTCTTCGGCCTGATGCTTCTTGTCGGCACCCTCGCCATCTTCATCGCCCTGCTCATCGCCGGGTTCAAGTCGCCAAGCCTTCTGCAGGAAAGCGCGACGTTCAAGGCGGGAATGTGGAAATCCGACACGCACCCGGTTTTCCCGATGCTCTTCGTGACGATCGCCTGCGGCATCATCTCCGGATTCCACGCCACGCAGTCGCCGATCATCGCCCGCACGATGAAGTCCGAACGCGAGGCGAAGAGCGACTTCTACGGCATGATGATCGTGGAAGGCATCATCGCCATGATCTGGGCGGTCGGCGGACTCGCCATCTACAACCTGAACTCGGAGCTCATGTCAAAGAAAGGCCCGGTGGTGCTCTGCGAGATCACCACGCATTTCCTCGGGACCTGGATGGGCACGGTCACCGTGCTGGCGGTCGTGATCCTCGCCGTGACGAGCGGCGACACCGCGCTCCGCAGCACGCGCCTCGCCCTCGCCGAAATGCTTCACATCCCGCAGCAGACCTTCACGCCGCGCTTCCTGACCTGCCTGCCGCTGATCGTCCTCGTGGCCGGTCTGCTCTACTGGTCCAACAAAGACGATACATCGTTCAATAAACTCTGGAACTACTTCGCCTGGGGCAACCAGGTGCTCGCCGCCACCACGCTGATGGCCGGTACCGTATGGCTTTGCCGCAGAGGAAAAAAGGTCGGTTCGATCATCACGCTGCTCCCCGGCATGTTCATGACTGCCGTCGTCGTCACGTTCATCGTCTGGACGTCCGGCAAAGCAGCCGACCAGCCCGCTGGACTTTTCTTCTTCCTGCGCCGCGGCGGCCTGCCGTACAACGACTCCGTCGTGATCGGCGTCATAGCCGCGGTGGGATTCGCCGTTTTCGTCCTGCGACAGGGCAAGAAGCCGGATCCGCTGATCGACTACACTCCGTCGGCTGAACGTTACACCGACATGGAATACCGCCACTGCGGCAAGACCGGGCTCCAGCTGCCGCGCGTCTCGCTCGGCCTCTGGCAGAATTTCGGCGGCAAGGACAACTTCGACAGCGCGCATGCGATGGTCTGGACCGCGTTCGACCGCGGCATCACGCATTTCGACCTGGCGAACAACTACGGACCGCCGGCAGGCAGCGCGGAAGAGGCGTTCGGCCACATCCTGAAGGCCGACTTCACCGGCAAACTGCGCGACGAACTGATTGTCTCCACCAAGGCCGGCTACACCATGTGGCCCGGCCCCTACGGAGACAAGGGCAGCCGCAAGTATCTGATCGCCAGCTGCGACCAGAGCCTGAAGCGCCTCGGCCTCGACTATGTCGACATCTTCTACCATCACCGCATGGACCCGGAGACGCCCGTCGAGGAATCCATGCTCGCGCTCGACCAGATCGTGCGGTCCGGACGCGCCCTCTATGTCGGCCTTTCGAACTATTCACCGGAACGAGCCCGCGAGGCATTCGCCATCCTGCGCGAACTCAAGACGCCGACCGTGCTGCATCAGGTGCGGTACAACATGTTCGACCGCAAATGCGAACAGGACGGCACGTTCGATGTGCTGAAGGAATTCGGCATCGGCGGCATCGTCTTCTCTCCGATGGCGCAGGGACTGCTCACGAACCGCTATCTGGACGGCATTCCGGAAGACTCCCGCATGACGCGCAGAGTGTTCCTGAAGCCGGACGCGCTCACGCCGGAGACGCTGGACAAGATCAGGAAACTGAACGGGATCGCGCAGCGGCGCGGACAGAGCCTGGCCGCCATGACGACCGCGTGGGTGCTGCGTCAGAAGACCGTCTCTTCGGCTCTCGTCGGCGCCAGCCGTCCGGCGCAGATCATCGACGTCCTGAACGGTCTGGACAGGAATTCGACGTTCACAGTAGACGAGCTCGCGGAAATCGACGATATTCTGAAGTAATCCGTTTTTCCCGCCCGTTCCATTTTCCCTTCGACCCCGCACGACGCATGTTCGTGCGGGGATTCCGGTCGTTTCGCGCCGTCGCCGCCGATCGCTTTTTTTCCGCTTCCGGCTTTCATTTCAGAAAAAACGTGGTATATTATATATTTCATTAAAATGATGCAGCAAAACATAGAGGAGACCCTGCTATGCTGGAAAATAAAGAGGACAAACTGATCCTCGGGCTTCCGAAAGGAAGTCTGGAAGCCGCCACGACCGCGCTTTTCGCGAAGGCGGGCTATCAAATCGAAATCAATTCGCGTTCGCTGTACCCGACCATCAACGACCCGGAAATCGACTGCATGCTTCTGCGCGCGCAGGAAATGGCGATGTTCGTGGAGGAAGGGATGCTCGACTGCGGCCTGACCGGTTACGACTGGATTCAGGAAACGGGCGCCCATGTGGTGGAAGTATGCGAACTGGTGTACGGCAAAGTCGGGCGCAATCCGCTTCGCTGGGTGCTGGCCGTGCCGGAGAATTCGGACATCAAATGCGCCGCCGACCTCGAGGGCAAGCGCATTGCGACGGAGGCCGTCGGCATGACGAAACGCTATCTGGCCGCGAACAACGTGAAGAACGTCCGCGTGGACTTCTCCTGGGGTGCGACCGAGGTCAAACCGCCGCACTTCGCAGACGCCATCGTGGAGATCACGGAAACCGGAAGCAGCCTGCGCGCGAACCGCCTGAAGATTATCGACACGCTCTGCACCACGACCACACGTTTCATCGCAAACGAAAAGGCTATGGCCAATCCCTTCAAGGCCGCGAAGATCCGCCGCATCGCCATGCTGCTGAAGGCCGTGCTTAACGCCGAAGGCAAGGTCGGGCTCATGCTCAACGTGCAGGAAAAGGACCTGGACAACATCCTCAACAAGCTCCCCGCGCTTCAGCGTCCGACCGTGTCCCCGCTCTCCGAAAAGGGCTGGTTCGCCCTGAACACCATCGTGGACGAACAGGTGGTGCGCGACCTGATCCCGCAGCTGAAGGAACTGAACGCCACGGGCATCGTGGAGTTCCCGCTGAACAAGCTGGTCGACTGAACATCGGACACGACTTCGGAGCAGGTTTTAACGGCCTGCTCTTTTTGTATCGGACCGGATTTCCGTTTTGAACTGAACACAACAACCCTCTTCCCGTCATGAAAACGATTTCACAGGCCGTCCGCGACATGCCGCCCATGGTGCGCTTTCTGGGCGTCGTCGTTCTGCTCCAGCTCGTGCTGTGGACGCTCGTGCCGAGCCTGCTCTACACCGTCCTGCCGCTGGACACGCTCGAGGCGATTGCATGGGGCAGCGGTTTTTCGCTCGGCAACGCCAAGCATCCGCCGCTCACGGGATGGATCGCGGGGCTGACGGAGGTCGCCACGGGACACGCCGACTGGCCGTTCTTCCTGCTGAGCCAGATCTGCGTGGCGGGCGGAATGGTTTTCATCTACCTGCTCGCACGGGAATTCTTCGGGCGGGAGGAATCCGCGCTGGCAGCCCTGGCGCCGCAATTCATTTTCTACTACAACGTCACGTCTCCGGAATTCAACGTGAACATGCCGACGCTGCTGTTGTGGCCTGCGGCGGCACTGTTCTTCGTCCGGGCGTACCGGCACGACCGGATCCGCGACTGGATCCTGCTCGGCATTGCGTCCGGGCTGTGCCTGCTCTGCAAATACACCTCCTTGCTGCTTTTCGCGGCGTTCGCTGTGTTCCTGCTGCTCTCGAAGAAACGCCTCCGTCTCCTGCTGACCGCCGGGCCGTGGATCGCCGCAGCAAGCGCATGCGTGGTGATCCTGCCGCATGCGATGTGGGCGCTGAACGGCGGCATCGCAATGATGCAGTCGTATGTGGAAACGCGCATGGCTGCGGAGACGGACATTTCATGGTTCGAGCACTATATCGCCGGGGCGCTGGTCATCCTCGGAAACGCGGCGCTGGTGTACCTGATCCCGCTCGGCGCATTCTGGCTGTCGAAACGCGAACGTCCGCACATTCCCGCCGACCCGGACCGCCGCGAAAGCATGCTATTTTCCATCGTGATGACGGGCGTCCCGCTGCTCGTGATGGTCGTGCTCGGTCTGTCCGGCCGGACGGTTCGCACGATGTGGCTGGTGCCGCTGTTCTTCCCGCTCGGCATCCTGATGATCGCACTGTTCCCGGCGGAATGGACCGCGAAGCAGCAGAAACGTTTCCGCATCTCGGTCATCGTCTTTTTCACATTGTGCCTGCTCGGCATTGCGATCGCTTTCTCTGCGAAATCAGACCGCCGCAGACACTTCCCCGCGCGGCAGTTCACCGCCGACGCCTCCCGGATCTATACGGAGAAAACGGGCAAACCTCTTGAGATCGTGTACGGCAACGCCTGGTGCGCAGGATTGTTCCGCCACTATGCGCCCGGACATCCGCATGGGTGCATCTGGAACAACCGCGGGGAAACGGAGCGTCTCGGCGCCATGCTGAAGGAATGCGGCGGCCTCGCGGTCACGGACAAACCGGACGACTTGTACTTCATTCTGTTAAGTCTCCACGCGTCGAAAGCCCCCCAATTCACGATGGAAGTCGAATACCGTTCGCTCTTCGGGAAAAAACGCACGCGGACGGTCCATCTGGCGTTTTTAAACGGCATGGCGGCAAAATAATTGCGAATCCGGGTTGATTCCCCGGCGATAAGGTGCTATATTATATAGATATACCGGCGCGCGCCAGCCGCACGGCCGGACTCGGGTTCGGATTCTAAAAACACGCCAACAATTCCGGGAGTCTCCTCCTTTGAGCACTCTGTATATCGTTCTCATCTGCATCGCAGCGTTTTTCATCGTTTCGACCGTCCTGCTGATCTGCTTCCCCTACGAGGTCTTCAAGCTCATCATCACGATCCTGCGCCACACGTGCTTCGTGGAGCGATTCGACGGCGAGGAGAACGTCCCGAAAACGGGCCCGGCGGTCTTCGTGGCCAACCACGTTTCGATCTTCGACTCGTTCATCATGATGGCCGTCACGAAGCGGAAGATACACTTCATGATGCACACGGAGTTCTACCACATGAAGTTCTGGGGGCCGTTCTTCCGCCGGATGGGCGTGATCGAGGTGCCCGGCCCCGGCCCGAAGAAGATGCAGGATTTCATGCAGAGGACGAAACAGCTGCTCCGGGATGGCGAACTGATCTGCATGTTCCCCGAGGGCGGCGTGTCCGGCAACGGCCTGATCCTGCGGTTCAAGAAGGGGCTTTCCCGGATCCTTCCCCCGGACTGCGACGTGCCGGTCCTGCCGGTCCGCATCGGCATGCTTTGGGGCAGCATGTTCCCGTACTACAAGGGGCATTTCCGTTTCATCATGCCGCGCCAGTTCCCGATCCCCGTGGCCGTGGCGATCGGAAAGCGCATCAGCCCGGACCTCACGCCGTTCCAGCTCCGCCAGCTCATCTCCGAAATGGGCGCCGACGTGGAGAGCGAGGGCTTCCCGAGCGAGCGCACCATCCACTACGCGTTCGCCCGCCAGGTCCGCCGCCATCCGTTCCATTGCATGTACAAGGACGCCGACAAGAAGGGGCCGAAGGATCTGGACACCCTCATCAAGGCGCTGATCTTCTCCCGCGTGATCCGTCAGCTGGACGAAAAGAACGACAGCAAATACATCGGCGTGCTCCTGCCGAACTGCGTGAACGCCGCCATCGTGCTTTACGGCGTGCTGTTCGCCGACCGCATTCCCGCGATCCTGAACTACTCCGTGGGCGAGGCCGTGCGCCAGGCATCCATCGAAAAAGCCGGCATCAAGCTCATCCTCACGAGCCGGAAATTCCTGGAGAAACTGAAGCTCGAACCGACGCCGGAGATGTTCCTGCTGGAGGACATCCGCCCGTACATCACGAAGAGCATCAAGTACGCCGCGATCATGGACGCCATCCTGCTGCCCTCGCGCATGCTGATGTGCCAGTACGCGCCGAAGACGTGGCGCGACAGCATGAACGACGCCGTCCTGCTCTTCTCCAGCGGGTCGACAGGCATGCCGAAGGGCATCATGCTGACCCACCACAACCTGAACTCGGACTTCTTCAATTTCTGGCGCAACGTGAACTGGACGCCGCACGATACGACCGTCGGCAACCTCCCGCTCTTCCACGCGTTCGGGTTCATGATCGGATTCGTCCTGCCGAGCCTGTGCGGCACGCGCGTGACGTTCCTGCTGAACCCGCTGGACGCGCAGGGCGTATGCAACGCCGTGGAAAAGGACAAGCTCACGATCCTGATCGCCACCCCGACGTTCCTTCAGACCTACATGCGGAAACTGAAGCCCGGCCAGTTCAAGTCGCTCCGCCTGGTCATCACTGGCGCGGAGAAGCTCCGCAAGGACATCTCCGAAAAGGTCAAGTCCATGACCGGGCTCACCGTGACCGAAGGCTTCGGCTGCACCGAGCTTTCGCCCATCGTAGCCATCAACCTCGCGCCGAACATTTTCACGCTCGGACGCGAATGCGGCAGGCCCGGCAGCATCGGCGCCCCGCTCCCCGGCATCCATGTGAAGATCGTGGACCCCGACACGTTCGAGGAACTGCCCCCGAACACGCCCGGCCTGATGCTCGTGAAGGGCGGCCTCGTGATGAAAGGCTACCTGAACGAACCCGAGCTCACGGCGAAGGTCATCAGAAACGGCTTCTACAACACCGGCGACATCGCCACCATGGCCGAGGACGGCTACATCACCATCACCGGCCGCCTGTCCCGTTTCTCCAAGATCGCCGGCGAAATGGTCCCGCATGAGCTCGTCGAGATGTCCGTGAGCGAGATCATCGGCAGCGAATCGCACGACGTGGCCGTGACCGGCGCGCCCGACGCGAAACGCGGCGAACGCATCGTGGTCTTCTACTCGAATCCGGACCTGGACCCCGAAAAGGTCGTCGAGGAGCTTCAGAAGAAGAACGTGCCGCCGCTGTGGATCCCGAAAGTCCCGGATTTCATCAAGCTCGAACGCATCCCGCTGCTCGGCTCCGGCAAGCTCGACCTCCAGACCATCAACAAGCTCGCCCGCGAACACGGCGACCAGATCTGACGGAGACCGGCCCCCATGAGCATGAACAGCCAGCACGCGCTCGTCGTTTTTTCAGGCGGGATGGACAGCGCCACCGCGTTATGGTGGGCGCGCCGCGAATTCTCCGCCGTCTCCGCCGTGTCGTTCTCCTACGGCTCCAAGCACAACGCCCGCGAACTGGCGGCGGCCGACGCGATCTGCCGCAAGCTCGACATCCCGCGCCTTGAGATCCCGCTCGACTTCATCGGCAAATACTTCCATTCCTCCCTGCTCAAAACGGGCGGCGCCATCCCCGAGGGCGCGTACAACGAGACGAATATGGCGTCCACCGTCGTGCCGTTCCGCAACGGCATCATGCTCGCCGCGGCCGCCGGGCTCGCGGAGGATTCCGGGTGTTCCGCCGTCATCCTCGGCAACCACACCGGCGACCACGCGGTCTACCCCGACTGCCGCCCGGAGTTCATCGACGGCATGGCGCGCGCGATCGAGGCGGGGACCGGGGGCAAGGTGAAGCTCCTGTCGCCGTTCTGCCATATGACGAAGGGGCGGATCGCGGCGCTCGGCGCGGCGCTCGGCGTCGATTTCTCCCTCACCTGGAGCTGCTACAACGGCCGCGAAAAGCACTGCGGCAAGTGCGGCACCTGCCGGGAACGCAAGGACGCATTCCGCGAAGCGGGGCTCCCCGACCCGACCGTGTACGAGGACTGAACCGCCATGCACCGCTACCGGGTCAATGAGATGTTCTATTCCATTCAGGGCGAAGGGTCGTTCGCCGGGACGCCCGCCGTCTTCGTGCGGTTCTCCGGCTGCAACCTCGCCTGCCCGTGGTGCGACACCGACCACTCGCACGCCGAGGAAATGACGCGCGAAGAACTGGAAGAATCCGTGCGCGGACTTCTGGCGGGACACGACGGCGCGATCATCGTGCTGACCGGAGGCGAACCCGCGCTTCAGCTTCACGACGACGAACCGCTGTTTCAGGGCTTCGCCCGCCGCATCTGCATCGAAACGAACGGCACGCAGCCCGTGCCGGACTGGGTCGACTGGGTCACCGTCTCCCCGAAAAACGCCCTTTCCCCCGTCGTCCCGCGCGCAAACGAACTGAAATTCGTGTTCGAACCCGAACACATCCCGTATTATCTCTCCATGCAGGACGCCGGATGCGACAAATACATCCAGCCGCTTGCCCGGAAGGACGGCACGAGCAACCTGCCCGAAGCGCTTGATTTCGTGCTCGCCCATCCGCGTTTCAAATTGTCCGTGCAGCTGCACAAAATCATAGGAGTCCGTTGAATATGCCCAGAAAGGCAGTTTCTCCGCGTCCGGCGGCGTCCGGGCGCGACCAGCAGATAGAACAGCTCGTCTCGAGCTTCTTCCGGATCATCGGCGAAGATGGCGCCCGCGAGGGCCTCGTCGAAACGCCCGCCCGCGTCCGGCTGGCTGTCGATGAGATCTTCTCCGGTTACCGCCAGGACCCGAAAAAGATCCTGAAGACCTTCACCGAAGACGTGTGCAAGGAAATGGTCATCCTCAAGAACTGCGAGTTCTACTCCACCTGCGAACACCATCTTTTCCCGTTCTTCGGGCACGTCTCCGTCGCGTACCTGCCGAACCGCCGCATCGTCGGCATCTCGAAGCTCGCCCGACTCGTGGACTGCTTCGCCCGCCGCCTGCAGATCCAGGAACGCATGACCGCCCAGATCGCCGACGCCATCATGGACGTCCTCGACGCGCGCGGCGTGTATGTACTGTGCGAAGCCACGCACTTCTGCATGACCAGCCGCGGCATCCGCAAGCAGAACGCATCCATGGTGACCTCCGCCATCCGCGGCGCGTTCGAGAAGAGCGAATCGCTCCGCATGGAGTTCCTCGCCGCCGTGACCGGAACCATCTCCGGCAAATGATCGTTTTCCGAATACAAAAAGGGAGCCGGAAAGGGAGCCGGAAAAGAGGGAACGGGACATGGCATTTTTCCTTCCCGCGCTTCGTTTTGTCATAATCCGCTGATTTTTTTTATTTAGGTTGTTTTTTTCGGATAGTTGTGATATAGTATGGCAGGAAACGCAAGTCATACGGAGCAATCACATGACCTGGAAAAAGACGCTCATCCGAAGCATTCTCCTTGCCGCATTCGTCACTGCGGCCGCGCTTTACTGCACCGGCTGCTGCTGGGCGATCACGGAACGGACCTGGGATCGTCTCGGGGCCGAACATGCAGCCGTCACAAACCGTTATTACGAATACTCCCCCGACCGCGGCGAGATCCTTTTTTCAGGCGAGAAGCGAACGAAGCATTACGTCTGGCCGTTCCTTACCACATGGGATGTGTCCTGGAACACGTACGCGCCGTTTGAAAAACGCATCCCGCTGGAACCCGTCCCGGAGAACCTGATCCGGCTTCAGCTGGAGGCTGTGTCCGATCCCGCCGCGCTCCGCGCCCACAATATCCTGAGGGACTGGATGCCGGGCGAGAATCAGTTCGACGATCCCGTGGAAATCGTCCGGGACGGTGCCGTCCTCGACGCAAAGCGCATGACGCCGGTTCGGGCGGGCGACACGATCCGCCTGCACGTGCATCCCGACGATCTGCCGCTTCTGTCCGACCCGTTCGTGATCCGTCTGGCGCCGGACACGGACAACCACGCGATGATCCTGCTGTTCCCGCGCGAGCAGGACGGCCCCCGTTACGAAATGCTGACCGCCAATGACGCCCGCATCCTTGCCCCGTTCGCGGAGGAATTCGAGGACGAGGCGAAGCAGGACAACGAAGACCCGATCGGGACGCTCGGTTATTGCTGGAAATACTTCTGGCTTCCTTCGGCGGCCGTCACGGACATCCTGATCTCGACGCCCTGTTCCTGGGTGGTGAAGGGCGCGGCGTCAGTCTATCTGTTCGGCGGGCTTGTCCGCCACGGTGACGAACTCTGAAGCTCGAAACAGGCAAAAAAGAAATGACCTTGAAACAAACAGTCGTCCGCCATTTCCTGTTCGCAGTGCTGTGCGCGGCGCTTTGCGTCTGCGGCACGGGATGCCTCTCCGCGAGCGTCCTGAACAGCGAATTCGCCTCGAAACGCTCCACGTTCACCGATTACCGGTACGACATGTCGCTCAACCGCGACGAGATCATCCTCACGTGCAAACGGAACCGGGCATACAATTTCCTGCCGCTGTACGGGTCCAGCCACAGGAACGCCGCGTGGACCTGGACTTCGACTTGGGAGGAGCGTATCCCGTTGGACCCCATGCCGGAGTGCCTGATACGGTGCAGCCTGATCGTGGAGACCGATTCCGAAGCAGAGCGTCTCCTGTGGGCGGACCATCTCCCGACGGCCGTGGTGGAGGTCGAATCGCTCCCGATCCGGGAGGGCGAAACGTTTTATCTGAAAATCCATCCCCACGACCGGGAACAACTGTCGAAACCGTTCCAGCTCCGCCTGGTCTCGAAGAAAGCCGATCCCGAAGAAGCCCCGACGGACGCGGACGAACCCCTTTCCGCGCCGGAAAACGCGCCGGAAAACGCGCCGGAAAACGCGCCGGAAACAAAGACCGCCGCGCCTTCGCCGCAGGAATGCGAAAAGCGTCTCATGTTTCCGGTCTCCGTCACGCTGGACGGCAGCCGCTATGAACTCCTGACCCTCGCGCCGGAAAAGATGACGCCTGTCAATCCTTTCCGGAAGATCCGGGAAGACCGGATCAGGGCCCTGGAGGAAAAACGGAAAGAAGCCGAACAGAAGAGAGCGCAGGGGCGGGACGGAAAACAGGACGGCGCACAGGAACAAAAGAACGGCTGGTCACCGACTCTGGCGGTCGGGGCCGGGCTTTTTGCGGCAATGCTACTCACGGAGAACTATTCGCCCGAACGAGGGAGGCTTCTGGAGATTGAGGAGAAAAACTGGGACTTTCAGGAGGCAAACCGGTTTCCCGGCCTTTATCCGTTCCGCGAAAGCCAGGAAGAGGTTTGCATGATCGAGTACGAACACGCGACAGGGGAACGGTTCCCCACCGCGGATGCGGTCCTCTGGAAAACGCTCTGTCTGCCGTCCGCGATCGTCGGGGACGTGATCCTTATGCCCGGCGAAATCGTCATTTTCGGTGGAACCACCTTTCTCATTTACGCGATAGTCAAGGGGATTCAAGAAGAGGGCAGCCCG
>JBGUKN010000036.1:0-43927 GCA_045114455.1 Victivallales bacterium | reverse complement strand
CGCCCCTTGGACGCAAAGCGTCCTTCTATTTCCCCTCAAAGAGTGATTTTATTATGGAGTCTGTTATGCCTACAATTAATTGTCCAAACTGTAATCAAATGTACGATGTTGAATCTAGCATAATTGGTCAAAAAGTCCATTGTGCTGTTTGTAATGAAACATTTGTTGCAATGAACCCCAAAATATATATACTGCAACCTCAACAACCCCCAGCTGTACCATCTGTTCCGAAAAGCAGAGCCGCCTATATTGCTTGGGGGATTTTTCTTGGACATATGGGCTTTCATGATTTTTATGCGGAATTATATCTTTTAGGTTTTATCCATCTTGGACTTTGCTTCTTATCGGGAATTGCTTCATTTGTTACAGGAGAAAACAGTCTAGGAGCAATGATTGTGAGTTATATCTGGGCTATTATAGAACTTGTTGTCATAAAAAAAGACGGGAAAGGGATTTCTATGAAATAAATTTTTTGCTTCCTGTCAGATTGTCCACAAGGCAAGGCCTTACGGTATTATGGCTGACTGAAAGCAAAAACTTTGCTGCTTCTATATAATACGAAGAAAAAAACTATTTTGATATGTTTTCATATATAAGTAAAAAATGATCTAAAATATCATTTGGGTGTGGACGTTTCGAATAATCAAGAGAAAGCATTGCTCTAATTGAATTAAATACAAGACCTCCATGTTTGCCTGCATCCTTAATAAAACCGATTTTGTTTAATGCCACTTGGGATTTTATATCACCAGGTACAAGAGGGTTTTCTCCGGTAAACATTTCGGCAAGAACCAAACCAAGCTGAAAAACATCTGATTCAATATGAAGAGTGTCTTCTCCGTTTGCAAATTTGACTAATTCTGGAGTTCTGTAGAAATGGGGCATTGCCACATATCCGTCTTCTCCATGAGTTATGCTATCATTGAGGCATTGTTTGTCATCTTCAATTTGAGATGGATCATCTTGCGATAAATCCTTCATTAAGCCAAAATCTCCCAAAATAGCATTGTGATTGTCTATAAAAATATTGCCAGGTTTAATGTCTCTATGGATAACGTTTTTATTCCGTAAAAAAATGAGAGCGTTTAGAAGATTACATGAAAATAAAACCTTTTCTCTAAAACCAATACTATCCTTTTTTATGCACATTTCCAATGTGTCTGGCATATAGTTTGTAATGACAAAAGGATATGTTGTATTGTTGCTTTTTAAAAAGTATTTGCCCGAGTCATGATGCCTTAAAATTGATGGATGGGCGGTGGTCTTTAGAAAAATAGTTTCCCTGCTAAAGCGTTCTATCCTCTTGGGAGATGATAAGTTATATAGTATTTTTGCGACAAATAATAAACCGCGATAATCCCCGGATGTACAAACAACAAGATATGAAATTGCATTTCCTCCACAGCCGAGAGGTCTTTGGACTTGATAATAGTTCTCTGTTTCTGATTTTAGAGAATGACCGATCTTGATAGCGTTTCTTATCATTTTGTTCCTCCTAAAAACATTTTATGGTTATAGTGTCAAAAACAGTTCCTACTGTTTTCCTTAAACAAAATATAACATATGGAAAAAACAATTCAAACAAAAGACAAAACCATATTTGTTTTTTTGAGATTACATGCTTATCTTTGTTAGATGGTATTAGTTCTCGCCATGCCTGCGTGTTTGATTGCCTGCTAACTAACAAATGATCCAAAAGATATCCTTGATATGCCGCTTCGCTGGGGGCGCGCATCCGCGCGCCTCGGTGAACTCGTTCTGCGAGTTCGATAGATTACTCGACCGCGAGGAGCGAGGGCAAAAAGTAAAAAAAGGGGGGGAACCGGAGAAGAATACAGCGGAATTCCGAAGGTCTAGTCCCATGCACGAGCGGAGCCGCGCATTGCCGCAGTGAAGACGTCAGTCTTCCTCGTTGTACTTCTTCATGAAGTCTTCGTGCTCGGTGGCGAGTCGTTCCCATTCGACGGTGGCCTCGGCAATGTCGTAGTCCAGCGCCTTGCGGCGTTTCTGGAGGGCGGCGAAGTCGGTCTGCGGGGTGGCTTCCATGAGCTGCTTGTCGATCTCTGCCTTCTCGTTTTCGGCGTCCTCGATGATTTTCTCACATTTCGCCAGGCCGCGTTCGATGCGGCGTTTTTCGGGGAGCATGGCGTTGCGTTTCGCGGCCTTCTCGCGGCGGCGGTCCTTGCCGACGGCCTGCGGCTGGGGTTGGGACGGTGCGCCGGAATTCGAACTTGAAGCGGAAGCCGAAGAAGAGGCGTTCGTGGCCGGTTTGTTCAGCTGGGAATTCGATGCGGGCGCGGTCGCGGCTTCTTCCTCGGCGAGCTTTTCCTTGTAGTAGTCGAAGCCGCCGAAGAAGCGTTTCACGCGGTCATGGCGCATTTCGAGGATGGTCGTGGCGGTGCCGCGGATGAATTCGAGGTCGTGGCTGACGAAGCAGAGCGTGCCCTTGTAGTTCACGAGGGCGTCCTGCAGGGCCTCGCGCGCGGCGATGTCCAGGTGCGTGGTCGGTTCGTCGAGGATGAGCAGGTTCGGCGGGTTCACGAAGATGCGTGCGAAGCACAGGCGGATCTTCTCGCCGCCGGACAGCACCTTGCACTGTTTCATGGCGTCGTCGCCGGAGAATCCGAACGCGCCGAGGATCTCGCGGATGCGGGAGGGCGGGGTGTCGCCGGGCGCGGCGTGCTTCACGACGTCGTACGCGGCCTCTTCGGCGGGGAGGAGTTCGGCGAATTCCTGCGCCTGATAGCCGATCACGACGTTGTGCCCGAGGCGTGCGCGGCCGGAGGTCGGGGCGAGCGTGCCTGCGATGATGCGGAGCAGCGTGGTTTTGCCCATGCCGTTGTAGCCCACGATGCCGAGCTTGTCGCCGTTGTTGACCGTGAACGAGACGTCGCGGAAGACGAACTTCGAGCCGTCGTAGGAGTGCGAGACGTTTTCGACGGCGCAGATCTCGGCGCCGCAGCGCGGCGGCTCCGGGATGCGGATGCGCCCCTGGAAATGAAGCTGTTCGGGCAGCTCCTCGGCCTCCATTTTGTCGAGCATCTTGATCCACATCTGAACCTGGGCGGCCTTGCTCGCCTTGTAGCGGAAACGTTCGATGTTCTCCTTCAGCTTATCGCGGCGCTTCTCGGTGTTCTTGCGGGCGGCCTCGGCGAGCGCGGAGCGCGTCTCGCGTTCGACCACGTACTTGCTGTAGTTGCCGGAATACCGCGTGGCCTTGCCGCCGTTGATCTCCAGCGTGACGTCCGTGAGGGAGTTGAGCAGGAAACGGTCGTGGGAGATGAGCAGGAGCGTGCCGGTGTAGCCGCGCAGACGACGCTGAAGCCATTCCACGGCGGGAATGTCGAGGTAGTTGGACGGCTCGTCGAGGAGCAGGATGTCGGGTTCGGAGAGCAGGACGCGCGCCATGGATGCGCGCATCTGCCATCCGCCGGAAAACGAGTTCAGCGGATTATGGAAAACTTCCTCGTCGAATCCGAGTCCGGCGAGCGCGGCTTCGGCACGGTGCCCGGAGTCGTAGCCGCCGAGGTGTTCGTAGGTCGTCTGAAGGTGTCCGAATTCGTCGAGCAGCTGGCGGTTGGCGGGATCGGTCTCGAGGGCGCGTTCGACTTCCGCGAGGCGCGCCTGGATGGTCGGGAGTTCGCCCGTGGCGGCGACGTAGGAGAGCACGTCCTCGGTCTTGTCCGAGAGGTCGATCTGCTGGCGGAGGATGCCGATGCGGAGGCGTTCCGGGATGACGATCTCGCCCTTGTCGGGCGGGAGTTCGCCGAGGATCATGCTGAAGACGGTGGTCTTGCCCGTGCCGTTCGGCCCGACCATGCCGACGCGCTCGCCGCGGTTGATGCGGAACGAGGCGTTGTCGAGGATGGCCTTGCCGCCCAGGAGCTTTGTGACGTTCTGGAAGTCGATCATGGGGCTGTCTTCATCGTGCCGGTTGAACCGCGTCCGCCCGGCCGCGCCTTACTCGGCGCCTTCGGCCTTCAGCATCTTTCCGCGGATGCGGCGGCGTTCGAGCGAGGTCAGGTATTTCTTGCGGAGACGGATGTTCAGCGGCGTGACCTCGACGTACTCGTCGTCTTCGATGTATTCCAGCGCCTCTTCGAGCGAGAGCTTCGCGGCGGGTGCGATCTTGAGGTTGCGGTCGGATCCGGCGGCGCGCATGTTGCTGAGCTTCTTCGCCTTCTGGAGATTGACCTCCAGGTCGTCGTCGGTGCAGTGGGAGCCGACGATCATGCCTTCATAGGTTTCCACGCCGGGGTCGATGAAGAACGTGCCTCGGAGCTGGAGCGCGTCGATGGCGTATGCTTCGGCTTTGCCGCGGCCCATGCTGACCATCACGCCGTTCGTGCGGCTCGGCACCTCGCCCTTCATGGGCTCGTAGTGGTCGAACCTGTGGGAGATGATGGCTTCGCCTGCGGTGGCGGTCATGACCTTGCTTCGGAGTCCGATGATGCCGCGCGTGGGGATCATGAACTCGAGCAGCTGGCGGGAGCCGTGCTGCTCCATCTTCATCATTTCGCCGCGGCGGAGCCCGACGATCTCGATGACTTTTCCGGCGGCGTTTTCGGCGACGTCGACCGTGAGCTCCTCGATCGGCTCGTTCTTCACGCCGTCGATTTCCCTGATGATGACGTGCGGCTTGGTGATCGTGAGTTCGTAGCCTTCGCGGCGCATGGTCTCGATGAGGATGGCGAGGTGGAGCACGCCGCGTCCGCTGACCTTGAAGCTGTCGCTTTCGCCTTCCTCTACGCGCAGCGCCACGTCGCGTTCGGCTTCCTTCAGGAGGCGTTCGCGGATGTGACGGCTGCTGATGAACTTGCCTTCCTGCCCGAAGAACGGGGAGTCGTTCACGCGGAACATCATGGAGAGGGTGGGCTCGTCGATGGCGATCGGGGGCAGGGCCTCGGGCGCGGTCGCGTCGGCGATGGTGTCGCCGATGTCGATGTGCTCGACGCCGACGAGGGCGCAGAGGTCGCCGCAGGGGACCTCGCGGACTTCCTTGCGGGAGATGCCTTCGAACACGAAGAGCTGCTTGATCTGCGTCTGGGAGGTCTCGCCGTCGCGCTTGATCTGGCAGAGCGGCTTGTCGAGCGAGAGCGTGCCGCGGTGGACGCGGCCGATGCCGATTCGTCCGACATAGTCGTTGTAGTCGAGCGTGGTGATCTGGATCTGCGCCGGGCCCTCGTTGAAGGGCGGGGGCGGGATGTGGTCGATGATGGCGTCCATGAGCGGCAGGATGGAGTCGCGGGAGCCTTTTTCGAGGTCGGTGGTGGCCCAGCCGTCGCGTCCGCTGGCGTAGAGTACGGGGAATTCGAGCTGTTCCTCGGTCGCGTCAAGGTCGATGAAGAGGTCGTAGACGGCGTTCAGGACTTCCTGCGGGCGGGCGTCGGGACGGTCGATCTTGTTGATGATGACGATGGGGCGGAGCTTGAGCTTCAGCGCCTTGTCCAGCACGAAACGCGTCTGGGGCAGGGGGCCCTCCGCGCTGTCGACCAGCAGCAGGACGCCGTCCGCCATGTTCAGGACGCGTTCCACCTGGCCGCCGAAATCGCTGTGGCCGGGAGTGTCGATGATGTTGATCTTGGTATCGCGGTAGTTCACGCTGATGTTTTTCGCGAGGATCGTGATGCCGCGTTCGCGTTCGAGTTCGTTGCTGTCGAGGAAGCAGGTGTGCATTTCCTGGTTGTCGCGGAAAAGCTTGGCCTGGCGGATGATTTCGTCGACGAGCGTGGTCTTGCCGTGGTCCACGTGCGCGATGATGGCGATGTTTCTGATGTTCTGCATGAGGATTCTGAGTTCCCGGAAAGCGTTGAGAAATAAGTGTATCCAAATAATATAGCACAAAACAGGCTAAAAATCAATATTACACGCGCGCCGGAAACAGGTTTTTTGACGACTTTTCGCCGTTTCCGCCGTTCCATCTGTCTTTGAAGACCGCCCGCTTTTCCGTTTCCTTTGGAAATGCCGTCTTGATTTTATGCGAATGCCGTGTTATATTAGCGTTAAAATGCGTTGAAAAAACAAACTCACCGGAAACGGCATGCCCGGAGCGGAAACGGATGCCTTTTCCATCCTTATCAGGAGTTTTTTTACATGACAGGTCACACCATGGCTAAAATGATCCTTGCCGGAAGCGCGGCGGTCCTCTCCGCCTCATCCTTCGCCGCGGACGCGGATTATCCGATCCAGCCCGTCCCGTTCACCAAAGTCAGATTCACCTCCGGCGTGCTCGCGGAACGCCAGGACGTCAACCGCAAGGTCACGATCCCGTTTGCGCTCCAGCAGTGCCTCGAATCGGGCCGTCTGAAGAACTTCGACCTGGCGGCGGAGACGATGAAGCGGCGCGCCGCCGGCGAAACGACGTTCCAGAACCGTCCCGCGTCCTCGCTGCCGTTCGACGACACGGACATCTACAAGTTTCTGGAGGGCGCGTCGTATTCGCTCCAGACGAACCCGGACCCCGAGCTGAAGGCGAAGATGGAGGACATCATTCAGCACGTGAAGGCGGCGCAGGAGCCGGACGGTTATCTGTATACGTTCCGCACCATGCACCCGGATTCCCCGGCGCACGAATGGATCAATCAGCGCCGCTGGCTGAACGACCCGAACCTGAGCCACGAGCTGTACAACCTGGGGCACTTCTACGAATGCGCCACGGCGTATTTCGAGGCGACCGGCGACCGCACACTGCTGGACATGGCCGTGAAGTCCGCCGAGCTCGTGAACAAGGACCTCGGCGGCGACGATCCCTGCATCGCGCCCGGCCATCAGATCATCGAAATGGGGCTGGCGAAACTGTACCGCCAGACGGGCGACCCGCGCTGGCTGAAGCTCGCCGCGCATTTCCTCGAAAACAAGGCGAAACGCGGCCCCGGCGATCCCTACAGCCAGTCGCACAAGCCCGTCCTCCAGCAGGACGAGGCCGTCGGGCACGCCGTCCGCGCCAACTACATGTACGCGGGCATGGCGGATGTGGCCGCGCTCTCCGGCGACCAGCGGTACGTCGACGCCATCACGAAGATATGGGACAACGTCGTCGGAAAGAAATACCACCTCACCGGCGGTTGCGGCGCGCGCAGCAGCGGTGAGGCGTACGGTAACAACTACGAGCTGCCGAACCGCTGCTACAATGAAACCTGCGCGGCCGTGGCGTTCCTCTTCTGGACGCACCGGATGTTCCTGATGTACGGCGACGCGAAGTACATGGACACGTTCGAGCGCACCATGTACAACGGCGCGTTCTCCGGCGTCTCGCTCTCCGGCGACCGGTTCTTCTACCCGAACCTGCTGGAATCCTCCGGCTCCACGCGGTCGGCATGGTTCGGCTGCGCCTGCTGCCCGCCGAACATCATGCGCACGATCGCCTCGCTCGGGCAGTACGTCTGCGCGAAGAAGGACAATACGATCTACATGCTGCTGTACGGTTCGGGCACGGTCGACGCGGGCGATGCCGTCTTCACGCAGACCACGAACTACCCGTGGGACGGCAAAGTCGAAATCGTGCTGTCCGATGTGAAGAAGAGCAAGTTCGCGCTTGCGCTCCGCATCCCCGGCTGGGCCGAGGGGCATCCCGTTCCGTCCGACCTTTACGCTTACGAGAATGACGCGCCCGCGAAGTGGATTCTGCTGGTGAACGGGAAGAAGGCGGATTGCAAAATGGACAAGGGGTTTGCCGTGATCGACCGCACGTGGAAGAACGGCGACAAGGTCACGCTTGACCTGCCGATGGAGGTCCGCCGCGTGAAGGCAAACGAAAAGGTCGGCAACCTGGCCGGACAGGTCGCGTTCGAGCGCGGCCCGATCGTGTTCGCGTTCGAGCAGAAGGACCAGGGCGTGAAAATGCCGTGGCGCCGGTGGTTCGTGACCCCGGATGCGAAGATTACGGCGGAATACCGCACCGACCTCTTCCCCGGCGGCGGGGTCGAGACGCTTGAGATCGACACGAAGGACGGCAGGATGACCGCCATCCCGTACGCCTGGTGGGCGAACCGCGGCTCCATGCCGATGCGCGTGTGGGTGTCCGAGTCCGACGACTCCGCGATGCATGCCGCGAACAAGTCCGAGGAGGCAAAAGTGAGCGTGTCCTACGCCCGCGGCGGCATGAACCCGGCGGCGATCAATGACGGGTTTTATCCGCAGAACCCGACCGACATCGACATCGAGAACTTCGATTTCTGGTCGCACCTCGGCGGCAGCGAGTGGGTCATGCTCTCGTTCGAAGAGCCGGTCGAGGTCTCCCGCTGCAAGTTCTACTGGTTCGACGACAGCCGACGCGGCGGCGGATGCGCCCTGCCGCAGTCCTGGACGCTCAGCTATGACAACGGCGGCGGCCAGTTCGTTCCGGTCGAGGCGAGCGAGTCGAAGATGGACGAGATCGCGTTCAAGACGGTGAAGACGAAGCGCCTTCGCCTCGACATCCGCCAGCGCAACCGGATGGCATCCGGCCTGTACGAATGGCTGGTCTTCTAGTCCTTTGAACTGGAATCAAAAAACGGCCGGGACAATGTAAAAGCTGTTCCGGCCTTTCGCTTTATGTACGAGGCATCGGAAGCCGAACGTCTTCTGAAGTCAATCGTCAGGATGCTTTACCCATAAATCAACTTTGATCCTCTTCCTGGCCTCGACGGAGACGAGCAGAAGCACGACGAACAGAACAGCCGGGATGCCAAGCGCTTCGTAGGGAGAAGCATTTCGGAAGATAAAGGCTCCGATGAAGGCTCCGGCTATAAAAAAACCGATCACAAGATAATACTGCCTGGCCTTTCCGACCTCGCCGGGATCGTGATGAAACAGGCCGGAAAACAAGGCGTTGGTCCCGCTTCGCAGATTCCCGGTGCACGTTGTCGAGACAAACGGCAGGCCGTGAACATGGCGGAACGCAATCGCCTGCATCGCACAAACAAAGGAGATCATTCCGTTGACCAGGAGATTCCAGTCTCCCGTCGTGGGGATAAACGCCACGGAGAGCAGGATGGCGATTTCCAGGATCAGTTCCAATTGCTTCCACGAGAGACCCCAGGGCAGGCGCTGTTTTTCACGAATGATATTCGCGACCAGAATGCCGGCGCCGTAGGCCGAGATGGCGAACAGGTATCTGCCGCAGTCCAGCCATTGCCCGGAGGATAGATTAATCCCGAGCAGAACCAGGTTTCCCGTTATGGCGTTGGCAAAGACCTGCCCACGGATCAGGTAGGAATAACTGTCGAGAAGTCCTCCCGTAAAGGTCAGGAGACTTGCAACAAGAAGGCTTTCTCCAAGGTGCGTGCGTTCCTGTTCCATTGCTATGCTCTTTGAGAGTTCCTCATTTCCCCGGTTCCGCCTCGTCCGGCACAGGTTCCCCGTGTGATTCCGCGGAGGCCTGCGGAGGCTCGAATATCTCCCGGGGCAGAAAACCGATGCGTCCGGCAACATAGGAGACGAGGAACCCGCCGGTACACATATTGTAAATCTCGACGTTTTCGTTGTATCTCTGGCGGGAGACCTCGATGCGGTTTTCGGCGTCGACAAGCTCGATCTGAAGCCGAATGAATTCTTTGTCGGTGTTCAGTTCAGGACACCTTTCCGCGATAACGGGCAGTCGGCCGAGTGCGGCCGTCAGGTCTTCGTTGGCTTCTGCCCCTGCCGAGGGCGTCGTGGCGACGGCAAGTTTGCCGAGGGCATCGGTGATGCCGGTAAAAACATCTCCCTCATCCGGGGCATAAACCTTCACTGTCGAAATCAGGTCGGGAATCAGATTGTCGCGATTCCTGAGCTGCGCATCAAGGTCCGCCCAATCCTGATTCACGACTTCATTCATGGAAACCAGACCGATGTACTGTGAAAAGAACAAACCGGCGCCGAGAAGAGCAAGCACGAAGACGGCGACGATAATGTAGTATCCTCTTTTCATGGCAGTTATGATCCTTTTCCGGGAAAAAAAGAACAGCAGATGGCAGGAAAAAACGGTCAGAAGTCGAATGTCATCTGGTCGTTCGGCGCGGGCTCCTCCTGCTTCGGGATGAAGTTCTTCACGGAGCCGAGCCAGAGGTCGAGCGACTGGATGGGAACGGAAAGGCGTTTCGCGTCGGAGATCTTGGTGGACGCGGCGTCCGGGTCGGCGGCGACGAGGAGCGCGAGGGCGTCGGTCACGGAATCGACCGGGTCATAGCCCGCGGCCTTTGCGATCGCCTCGTACCAGGCGCGTTTTTCCGGCATCTTTCCTGTAAAGCATATCTTCGGGCGTTCCTCGGTCGTGGAAGCCACGAGCGTGACTGCGGCGAGGAGTTCGTCCAGCTCGGCGGCCTGCGCAACCAACTCATCGTGAAGTGCGCGGGCGCGTTCCGGGCCGATGCCGTTGATCTCGGCGAGCTGTTCGGTCGAGAGCGTGCGGAGTTCGGCGAAGGAATGTTTCTTGAGGATGGTCTTCGCGATGTTCGCGCCGATGCCCTTGATGTTGAGCGCGGCGAGGACCTTGTAGGCGGGCACGGTGCGCGCGGCCTGGATTTCGCGGTAGAGGTTCTGCGTGGAGGTGCCCTGGAACCCTTCGTCGCGGAGCTGGGAGAAGATGTTGAGCTCGGAAAGATTGAAGAGGTCGGTGAGCGTGCGGACGTTCAGCTTCGTCATGATCTTGCGGAGGCTCGGCTCGCCGAGGTGTTCGATGCCGATGCTTCGGACGGACGCCAGAAGCAGCTGGAGCCGCGTCTCGAAGCAGTCGGGATTTACGCAGCGGAGTTCGGGCAGTTCGCGGACGAGCTCGTGCCCGCAGCAGGGGCAGTGTGTGATGAGGGCACTGCGGCGGACGGGACCGGGTTCGCTGGAAACGATGTGCGGGATCACGTCGCCCGCGCGTTCCACGGTCACGGCGTCGCCGATCTGCAGGTCGCGGTCGAGGACGTTCTGGAGGTTGTGGAGCGTGGCGTGGCGGATGGTGGTGCCGTTGATCTCGACCGGTTCGAGCTCGGCGACGGGCGTGAGGCAATTCTTGCCGAAGCTCCAGTTCACACCGAGCAGGCGCGTGGTGCGGCGGATGCCGCTGAACTTGAACGCGATCTGCCCGCGCGGATGGTGGGCGGTGTTGCCGAGCGATTCGGCGTATTCCACATCCGCGAGCTTGACCACGAGTCCGTCCATCGGGTAGGGGAGCTGTTCCATTTCCTCCAGGACGTCGGGCCAGATATGGCTGATCTCCGCCGCCGTGGCGGCGCGCGAGACGGTGGAGTAGTCGACGAGCGTGAGGCGGGCGTGCTGGGCGGTCATGCCGGAGATGTCTTTCAGGCTCATGATGCCGCCGATGGCGTTGCGGGAGTTCCGGAACGGCTTGCCGTTGGCGTTCAGGATCGAGGCGTAGCGGCGCTTGAAGTCGTCCGTGCGGATGAGAAGTTCGCCGAGGACGCGCCCGGGGTGTTCCGCGAGCGGCAGGACGCCATCCGGCGTCTCCAGGTCGATCAGCGGGACCTTGTCCGTGATGACTTTTCCCGTGAAGCCGTCGCCGCGCGTGGAGAGCACGCCGTCTTCCCACAGCACGGAGATGCCGTCGTACTTTGGCTGGATCAGGAGCTTTTCGTCGGCGGTGCGGACGGTCTTTTCCAGCCAGGCGACGAGTTCGGGCAGGGAGTACACCTTGTCGAGCGAGAGCATGGGGCGTTCGTGCCGGATGTTCTCGGTGGACGCGACGGCGGGCGCATTGACCTGGTCGAGCAGGCGGTTGCCGGGGTCCTTTTCCGCGAGCAGGCGCGTGATGAAGTCGAAGTCGTCGTCGCTGATCGCCGGGTCGGATTCGTCCCAGTAGCGCGCGTTATAGAACCGGATCTTTTCTTCAAGTTCGGCCGCGCTCATGGCGCGGTAGGCGGCCCTGTCAATGCCGGGTGTCATGGAGTCCTCGTTTCGTTTGCACGGGGGATTATCCTTCGTGCGGATTCGTTTTCGTCTTTCTAACACAAAATATCACATTTTTGAAAAAAAACAACCGAAAACAGCGGAAAAAAACATGCGGCGGTTTGAAAAAAGGCAAATGCGGGGTTATTTTATCCCAATCGGAAAAAAAGAGACCGCCGAAAGGCCGCATAACATAATCCTGAATCGAACATGAAACGAATCATCCAGACACGTCTTTTTCTTTTCATGGCCCTGGGGCTGCTGTCCCTGATGGTCGTCGTCGGAGTGGTTATGACGGTCGGAGCAAAACGCCAGGCGCGCACCATCATCTCGGAGCGTCTGCGCGATCTGAGCATGGACGTGTCGGAATGGCGCAACAGCTACAAGCGGACCCGCGAGACAACGGATGCCGCCGCGCTTGCGAAGACCAGGATGCTCGCCCGCATCATCCAGTATGAGCCGGAAATCCTGAAGAACGACGCCCGCCTGAAGGAGCTTGCATCCGTGCTGAATGTCGATTCCCTCTGCGTTTCCGACGGCGACGGTGTGCTGATCGCCTCGACGGAGCCGGGATTCCTCGGATTCCGCATGGATTCCACGGCGCAGTCGGGTGAGTTCATGCCCGCGATCACGGACAAGACGTTCGAACTGGTGCAGGACCCGCAGGAACGCGGCATCGACCATGTGATCGTGCAGTATGCGGGCGTGGCGCGCCTTGACGAGCCGGGAATCGTTCAGATCGCCTACGAGGCCGGAAATGTGTTCAACTATTCCGACATCGAGCTCATGCAGGAGATCATGCAGGCGCTGCCCATCGGCAGGAGCGGGCGGTTCCTGGTCCTGGAGGACGGCGACGATCCGGTCGTTTTCTCCAGCGGCGACCCCTCGGAAAACGGCTGCCGCCTGTCCGAACTCGGATTCCGCCGCGATCCAGCCCTGCCGGATTCCCTCTTCCTCCGCGGCAAGCCGTATTTCTACGAGCGTGTGCAGATTCCGGACGAACCGCGCCGCGTGCTCGCCATAATGCCGAAACCCGAGGTCTTTTCCGCGCGCAACCGCTCCATGCTGTTCATCCTCGGCATCTTTTTCGCCTTTTTCGCACTTTTCTATTTCCTGCTGGATCACCTGATCAGCCGGACCGTGACGGACGGTTTCTACGAGGTGAACCGCTCGCTGGACAAGATCATCGCTGGCGACCTGACGCAGACGGTGAGCGTGCGGACCAATCCCGAGTTCCTGGCGCTCTCCGACGGCATCAACACCATGGTCGCCGGCCTGAAAAAGAACCTGACCGATTCCCGTCGCCGCGTCCGCCGCGAAAGCGAGCTGGCGAAGTCGATCCAGAGGACGCTGATCCCCGAGCCCGGACGGCTTTTCTCCGAATTCGAAAAGCTTGATTTCGCTTCGGTGTCCGTGCTGGCGTCGCACAAGGGAAGCGACGTCCTCGAAACGTTCGTGACCGACGCCGGACGTCCTGGATTCGTGATGGTGGAGACGATCGGCGACAGCGTGTCCGCCTGCCTGAGCATGATGAAGTTCCGTACCGTGTTCCAGCCGTGCGCCCTGGCTGCGTCGGATCCGCTCGATATGCTGAACCGCGGCATGAAGATATTCAAGGACGAAAAGGTGTTCAAGAATCAGTTCCTGTCGATTTTCGTCGGGTTCTTCGATCTGGAAAATCACCGGCTGGACTTCGTGAACGCGGGCTTCTATCCGCCGTTCCTGCGGAGATCGGATGGTTCGTTCGAACATCAGCGGGATTCCACCGGAGCGGTGTTCACGACCGCGCATCCCGTCGAGTTCCGGCAGGAAAGCATCACCTTCGGCCCCGGCGATACGTTCTTTGCCTGCTCCAACGGCATTTTCACGTACCGCGACCGCGAGGGGCAGCTCTTCACGAAGAAGATGCTGACGAACGCCCTGGACGCATCCACGTCCGCCTCCGCACAGACGCTGGTCGACGACGTGACGGCTGCCGTCCGCGGATTCTCCGGCGAACTGCCACCGGACGACGACGCGATCATGGCGGCGTTCCGCATGAATTTCTGAGGACTGTCCCGCCGGACCTTACAAAAAAAGCGGATTCTTCACTTTTTCCGGCGAAAAGCGTTTGCATTTCCCGGAAAATGTCCTATATTTGTGGGAAGAACCAATCCATGCGGAACGGAATCGCTCCGGAATCCGCTTCGCTTCAACCCAGGACGCATCTCGCGCCCCTCAAAAATTACAGAAAGAAACACGATGCCTATCACCGAAATTCTGGAACGCAACGCCCAGCTTTACAAGGACGACGTGGCGCTGGTGGAGATTAACCCGCAGGAACTCGAAAAACGCCATACCACCTGGCGCGAATATTCGCTGATGGAGCCCAGCCCGACCGACTCGTTCCGCTCCGAACTCACCTGGGGCGAATTCGACCGCAAAGCGAACCGCGTGGCGAACTTCCTGCTCACGCGCCACATCAAGAAGGGCAACCGGGTCGGCATCCTGCTCATGAACTGCCTGGAATGGCTTCCGGTCTACTTCGGCGTCCTGAAGAGCGGCGCGATGGCGGTTCCCCTCAACTTCCGCTACACCGCCGAGGAGATCAAGTACTGCATCGAGCTCGCCGACATCGACGTCCTCATCTTCGGCCCGTCGTTTACCGGCCGCGTCGAGTCCATCTGCGAACGCATCCCGCGCGTGAAGGCGCTGGTCTACGTCGGCGAGGACTGCCCGTCGTTCGCCGAGCCGTACTACAACCTCGTTTCCTACTGCTCCAGCAAGTCCCCCGCGATCCCGCTCTCCGATGAAGAGGACGCGGCGATCTACTTCTCCTCCGGTACCACCGGATTCCCGAAGGCCATCGTGCACCGTCACCGCAGTCTCATGCACGCCTGCATCGTGGAGCAGAAGCACCACGGCCAGACCCGCGAAGACACGTTCCTCTGCATCCCGCCGCTGTACCACACCGGCGCGAAAATGCACTGGTTCGGCAGTTTCCTGGTCGGCGGCAAGGCCGTGCTCCTGCGCGGCATCAAGCCCGAATGGATCCTCAGCGCGGTTTCAGAAGAGCACTGCACGGTCGTCTGGCTGCTCGTGCCGTGGGCGCAGGATATCCTGGACGCCATTGAACGCGGCGACGTGAAATTGGAGGACTACAAGCTCGACCAGTGGCGCCTGATGCACATCGGCGCGCAGCCGGTTCCGCCCAGCCTCATCAAACGCTGGAAATCCGTCTTCCCGAAGCATGACTACGACACCAACTACGGCCTCAGCGAATCCATCGGACCGGGCGCCGTCCACCTCGGCATCGAGAACATCGACCACGTGGGCGCGATCGGCGTGGCGGGCTACGGCTGGCAGACCAAGATCGTCGACGAGAAGCGCAATCCGGTCGAGCCCGGCAAGGTCGGCGAGCTGGCGGTGAAGGGCGATGGCGTGATGCGTTGCTACTACAAGGACGAGAAGGCCACGAAGGAAGTCCTCGACGACGAGGGATGGCTCTACACCGGCGACATGGCGAAGGAAGAGGACGGGTTCATCTACCTCGTCGACCGCAAGAAGGACGTCATCATCACCGGCGGCGAAAACCTCTATCCCGTCCAGATTGAGGACTTCCTCCGCCGCAACAACGCCATCAAGGACGTCGCCGTCATCGGCCTCCCCGACCAGCGGCTCGGCGAAATCGCCGCCGCGATCATCGAGGTCAAGCCGGACTTCACGCTCACAGAGGAACAGGTCAACGACTTCTGCCTCGACCTGCCGCGCTACCAGCGTCCGCGCAAGATCATCTTCGCCGAAGTCCCGCGCAACCCGACCGGAAAGATCGAAAAGCCGAAACTCCGCAAGATGTACGGCGCCGACCAGCTCGTCGCCATGCAGAACGAGATCAAATAACACCGCAAGCGGTGCTGAAGTAGTGCAGGGCTGTCGCTCCGGCACATCGCAAGCGGTGCTGATTTAGTGCTTGGCTTCGCTCAAGCACGCGCTCTCGCGTAGCAGAGCGCTGTACGTCAATGCTTGCATTGTGTCCGGGCGAAGCCGGACACTGCCGCAGTGGAGGACTTGTCCTCCCTTTTTTTCCCGAAAAGCGGAAAACCGGCTTGTTTTTTCGTCTGACGGAATGTAAGTTATGACTTCAGACAAGAATTTGAATGTTCCACCCCCCCGACAAGGAGTTTCGCCATGTTTTTCCGCACCGTGTTTGTCCGTTTCGCAGCCTGCGCCGCGCTCTCGGCCTGTACTCTTTTTGCCTCGTGTCAGCACGGGGATTCCGCCGACGCCGGAGAAGAAAAGACCGCGGGCTATCTCTTCGTCCACTTCCGCGGCGAACGCTCGAACGAATGGGAACAGATATTCTTCGCCATCAGCAAGGACGGCGCGAAATGGCAGCCGCTGAACGACGGGAAATCCGTGCTTCAGAGCAATCTGGGCGAGGGCGGCGTGCGCGATCCGTATGTGGTGCGCGACCCCGACAGCGGCACGATCTACCTCATCGCGACCGACCTGTGCATCGGGCGCAACGGCGACTGGGGACGCGCCCAGCGCGCCGGCAGCAAGGCGATCATTGTCTGGGAGTCGAAGGACATGGTGAACTGGAGCGAACCGCGCCGCGTGGAGGTCGCCGTGCCGGGCGCGGGCTGCACGTGGGCGCCGGAGGCTTTTTGGGACACGAATAACAAGGAGTTCTTCGTCTTCTGGGCGTCGCGCGAAACGATCAACGGCGTGAACCGCCAGCGCATCTATTCCGCCCGCACGAAGGACTTCAAAACATTCACCCCGGCGAAGCTCTACATCGAAAGGCCGTACGACGTGATCGACACTGACATCGTATCCGACGGCGGCAGGTTCTACCGTTTCTCCAAGAACGAGTCGCAGAAGAACATCTTCATGGAGGTCGCGGATTCGCTGGAGGGCGACTGGCAGCCCGTGACGGGGTTCCCCGTGCGGAATTTTGCCGGATACGAGGGGCCGGAGTGCTTCCGCATGGCAGACGGACGCTGGTGCCTGATCGTCGACTACTATTCGCGCGGACAGGGCTACAAGGCGTTCTTCTGCGACGATCTCTCGAAGGGCGATTTCGCGCCGTCCGAACGCGGCCTGGAGTTCCCGTACCGGTTCCGCCACGGTGGCGTCATCCCGCTCAGCCAAACCGAATATGACGCACTGATATCAAAATGGGCACCGCAAGCGGTGCTGAAGTAGTGCTTGGCTTCGCTCAAGCACACAGCAAGCTGTGTTGAAGTAGTGTCCGGCTTCGCTCGGACACAGCAAGCGGTGCGTTTTCTTGGTTTACTGCTTGTAAAAAGGGAAAAATATGCTATAGTGAATGGAACGAAAAAACAGGCAGGTCAAAGGAACGGCGATGGCGATCCCCTACAGACAGGAAGTTCTCCGGAAAATGGTGCATCTGAGCTCCATCTGGATGCCCGTCTCGCTATTTTTCCTCCCGCGGATGTTCAACGTGATCATGTTCGGTACGTTCGCCGTGCTGAACGTCCTGATCGAGATCGCGGTGTTCCGGCAGGTCCCGTATGTGACGCCGCTCTACAAGAAGCTGTTCGGCAAAATGGCGCGCGAGAGCGAACCCGGCAAATTCCGGTTCAGCGGCGCGCCCCCGATGTACGCTTCCGCATGTCTGACCGCGCTGTGCTTTTCCCCCCGCGTGGCGTCATGCGCGTTCACGATCCTGATCCTGAGCGACACGTCCGCGGCTCTGATCGGGCGCAAATGGGGACGGCATCGTTTTTCCAACGGCAAATCGCTGGAAGGCTCGCTGGCGTTTCTGCTGAGCGGCTGGATCATCGCGGCGTGTTTCTGTTTCGCCGGAGGACTGCACGGCGCGGCGCTCGCGGTCTGGCTGGGCGGCGTGGCGGTCTCCTGCGTCGCCGAATTCTTCAACGAACAAATCCACATGGACGACAATTTCACGATCCCGCTGCTGTTCGGCGCGGTCGCGGAATTCCTGCCCCGGCTGCTGCAATAAAAAAGGAGTGCATTTGCCATGAGCGAACCGAAACTTTTCCGATACGATACGCACGTCCACACCTCCGAAGGAAGCAAGTGCGCCAAATCATCCGGTCGCGAGGCCGCCGAAGCCTACCATGCGCGCGGCTACGACGGCATCATCGTCACGGACCATTTCTTCAACGGAAACAGCACCGTGCCGCGCGACCTGCCGTGGCGGGAACGCGTCGAGCTTTTCACCGCGGGCTACCGGGCTGCGAAGGAATACGGCGACAAGGTCGGGATGCAGGTGTTCTTCGCGTGGGAGGATTCCTCCGAAGGCAACGATTTCCTGACCTACGGGCTGGACGAGAATTGGCTCGCCGACCATCCCTTCATCGACCGTCTTCCGCTCGTCGACTACCTGAAATACGTCCGTGCGGAGGGCGGCACGGTCGTCCACGCGCATCCGTTCCGGCAGGATTACTACATCCCGATGATCCGTCTGCTCCCCGACCTGGTCGACGCCGTGGAGATCCTGAACGGACACCGCAAGGACGAGGAAAACCGTCGCGCGAGATGGTACGCGGACAGCTACGGGCTGCCGTGGACCTCGGGGTCGGACAACCACGACGTCGCGAACGGTTTCGCGGAGGCGGGCGTGCTGCTGGATGAACGTCTCACGGATACGGCGCACTACGCGCGGCTCGTCCGCGAACGGAAAATCCGCGCCATCTTCCCGCATCTCGAGGGATGTTGTTAATCCTGTCCTGTCTCCCTGATGACGAAAAAAGGCCGTGTCCTGCATTTTGAGCGGTACACGGCCGGATTGTTTTTGAGGATGGGGGGAAAATGGTTTTCAGCCGGCTTTCTTCAGCAGATAGATGCCGTACGCGCCGAAGACGACGGTCGGGGTGAGTCCGGCCAGGAACGGCGGAATATAGCCGTTTTTGCCCGCCACCATGAAGATCTCGTTGAGCACCTGGTAGAGCACGGCGATGCCGACGGCGGTCGCGATGGCGGTGAAGATGCCGGAACGTTCGTTCTTCGTGGCGAGCGGGAAGGCGAAGAAGGCGCAGAGGAAGCAGGCCCACGGGAACGCCAGGCGGTTGAAGAGGAGCGTGGCGTAGATGCGGCGGAGATTGGCCGCCATGTTCGGATTCTCCCGCAGGATCGTGACGATCTCGAGCGAGGAGAGGGAGTCCGGCTCGATGACCGACTTGACGATGACGGATGGTTTGTCCGGTATCTCCTCTTCGGAGAAGACCAGCGGATCGGTTTCGGGCGTGATGGCGTCGCCGGGGAGACCATCCTCGGAATACTCGTGGATTTCCGGCTTGTAGAACTCCCAGCCGACGTCGGGGACGTAGCGCGTCTTTTCCGCCTCGATCGTGCGGAGCAGAGTCCGGCGTCTGGGATTCTCCGGGTTTTTCTCGAAGATTTTCAGCTTGACTTTTTCCTGATAGCCGTCGTCATCGAACTGTCCGAAGTACCAGCTGCGGAGCCGGTCGCCGCTATGGAATTGAAGCTGGGCGTTGCTTTGTTCCACATACTTTTCATTGTTGACTGTCCGCCTGACGATCTCCGCCTGGCGAGTGGTTTCCGGGACGAGCTGTTCGTTGAAATAGAAATTGACCAGCATCACGCAGAATCCGACGGCGAAGATCGGCATGCCGCACCGGCTGAGCGAAACGCCCGAGGCGCGGATGGCCGTGAGTTCGCGGCTGCGTCCGAGGTTGGCGAGCGCGTACATGCAGGCCAGCAGGACCGTGATGGGAAGGATGAACCGGATGTTCCCGGGGATTTTCAGCAGGAAGTACTCGACGGAGACGGAAACGGACGCCTTGTTGTCGAGGAAGTCGCCCACGTCGTTGTACATGTCCATGATGATGAACAGGAGGGTGAAGGCGAAAAGGAGGATGCCGAACGGGACCAGAAACGCGCGCAGAATATACCCGTCGAGCGTGGGCATCCAGTAGAATTTGCGTGGTACCTCGGTGGGAGGGATGGATGTGGAGGAATCGGACATGAAAAACGATGAAGATTGAAGGTGCTCCGCTCCGGCATCGTCCAGGAGGAGGATCCCGGAGCGGGGGTTATGGGGGGAAAGAATGCCGTCAGCCTCTGCGGCGCTGCGTGCGGCGTTTCTTTTCGCTCGGCTTTTCGTAGTGTCTCCGGTTGCGGAGTTCCTTGAGCGTGCCTTCCTTGTCGAGTTTCTTTTTCAGACGGCGGAGTGCGCGTTCGATCGAGTCGCCTTTCTTAAGTTTGACTTCCGTTGCTTCCATGTTTAGTTCACCCCCTTTCCTGAACAATTTGTCACATCGTATTTCATCGGTATAAACCTCATGAATTCGGGTTGATGGTTATTCTTTGGAGAATCCTGCCTCGTCGGCGAGCATGGCGCGGAGTTTGGCGAGGGCCTGGTTCTGGATTTGGCGGACGCGTTCGCGGGTGCGGCGGATCTCCTGGCTGACTTCCTCCAGCGTTTTCGGGCGCTTGCCGTCGAGCCCGAAGCGGAGCTGAAGAATCAGGCGTTCGCGGTCGTCGAGCTCGGAGAGCAGGGAGAGAAGACGGTGGACGGATTCCTCGTCGCCGAGGATGCGGTCGGGCGTCATGGCCCCGTGGTCGGGGATGATGTCCTGGAATTCGCCTTCCTCGCCCTGCTGGATGGGGTCGTGCAGGGAGAACGTGCGGAGATCGGCGAGCCGGAGCCCGGTCACGGTGCGTTCGCTGAATCCGAGGTGTTCGGCGATCTCGTCGTCCGTGGGTTCGCGTCCGAGCTGTTCCGCGAGCTTCATCTTGACGGATTTGATTTTGTTGATCTTGCCGGCGGACTGCACCGGGATGCGGATCACGCGCGCCTGGTTGGCGAGTGCGCGGCGCATGGACTGCTTGATCCACCATGCGGCGTAGGAGCTGAATTTCGCGCCCTTGGACGGGTCGAATTTCTCGACTGCGCGCATCAGGCCGATGTTGCCCTCGGAAATGAGGTCAAGCAACGGAAGCCCCAGCCCCTTGAAATCATGGGCGATCTTCACGACCAGGCGCAGGTTCGCCTCGATCAGCGTGGCGCGCGCCTCGTCGTGCGAATCGTGGTCCCTGCCGTGGATCCGCGCCGCCAGAGAAACCTCCTGATCCTTGGAGACCAGGGATATCTGACCGATGTCGTGCATGTACACCTTCATCGTGTCGTTTTTCGTGACGGGGCCATGCTTTTCCGCGACCTTCGCGTTCTTCTTATCCATCCCGGGATCTTTCGATCCTGCGTTCATGAACTTGGAAAGATCGATCTCGGAAGCGTCCTCGACGTCTTCCAGCGTGACGGGCATGCCGTCTTCGATCAGTTTAGGCGTGTCGGCCGCCTTTTTGGCGGTTTTCGCCGGAGCGGACTGGACCGGAGCGGCCTCGACTTTGACCTTTAGCGGATTCTTTTTCGGCTTCGAAGCGAATACGGATTTTTTCGCGGAAGACTTTTTCGCAGGTGCGGCGGCTTTGACCTCGGCCTTTGCCGGCGCTTTTGCCTGTGCAGCCTTCTCCGTTTTGGTCCGGACGGGCTTTTCTGCCGGGGCGCTTTTGATCTCGACCTTGACTTTGGAGGGAGCGGCCGCGATTTTGACCGATGCCTTCTTTGCCGGAGTCTTTTTCTCCTCGGCCTTGCCGGGAGAGGCTTTCTTCGCCGCTTCGAGTTTCACGGCAGGTTTGAATTTGGCTCTGGATGCGGCTTTCTTCGCCTGCGGTTTCTCCTCAATGAAGACTTCCGGCTTGAAAGTTTTTTTCTTCGCGGGTGCCTTGACTTCGGCCTTCGCGGGAGCCTTCCTCGCAACAGGCGCGGAACTCTGTTTCTTTGATGCAGATGCGGTGCGGACCGGAGCGCCCTTTTTCGCGGACTGCACGGACTTCACCTTGCCGGGTGCGCCTTTCCCCTGTTTGGAGGGAGCGGCGGCTTTCGCATTTTTTCCGGCGGAGGGAACCGCAATCCGTTTTGTTTTTGCATCATTTTTCATCAAAAAAAGCTCCGAAGATTTGTTTTCCTGCATTGAGCTGTTATATTGATAGACAGAGGTTTTGCCGTGCCGTCTCCATAACCGCCGTGAGAGTCCAAATCTTTTGAAAAGACCCCGAGTTAAAAAACAATTGCATATAAGATACTCCATAAATAGAAAAAAGGCAAGAGCGGAATGAAGAAAAGAGCATGGAAAAGCACGTTTTTTAATTTAATCTCTAAAACAGATAAGGCGCCGGGACGCATCGGTCCGGTCGAACCCGACATGATGCCGGTCGCTCTGCTTCGCCTCACCGGCACGAAGCACGGACAACGGTCATTTTTCTATGTGACGGCATCGCAGTCCCGCGCGGAACAGTGCCGGGACGATCTGTCCGCCTGGGCGGAAGTCGTCGGAAAGAAGCTCTCCTTACACACTCTGCCGGATGGTTCGACGCGGCGGCAGAGTCTTCTTCAGTCGGATTCGCCGCGCGCCGAGGCCCTGCACCGGCTTCTGCTGGAACCGCCGGACGTGTTTTTCGGGTCGGTTACGAGCCTGACCTCGCCCGCACCCGTCCCGCGCCTGATGCGCGAGAGCGAGCTGGAACTGAAAGTCGGTGCGGAAATGGATCTGGCGGCGCTCGCGGAGCGTCTGGTCGAGATGGGCTACGACGACGAAGTCGAGGTCGGGATCCCCGGCGAATTCGCACGGCGCGGCGGCCTGATCGATATCTTCTCTTCCTCGGAAACAATGCCCGCCCGCGTGGAGTTCTTCGGCGACACCATCGACAGCATCCGCCTGTTCCGCCCCGATACGCAGATGTCGACGGGCAAAGTGGATTCCTACCGCGTGATCCTGCGGTCGGGATCGGGCGGCGACGGGACGGTTGTGAACGGTACGGAATACGCCTCTGCTCCGGCGTTCGAATACTTGCTGGAAAAAGATTTTGTCCTGGTCGAGGAGGCGCCCGGCGAAATCCGCACGCATCTGACGCGCTACGGCACGCCGGAGGAGTCGGCGCAATGGGCGGCATTCGAAGATAAAATGCGGTCGGAAAGCCGTCTCGTGGCGTTCGAGGACGCGGCGGGGGCGGCCGAAAAGGACGGCGGCCCGTGTGCGGCGTTCCCGTGTTATTCCACCGGGCGCGACGCGATGGCGGCGGCCGCCGGACATGAATTCGCCGTGGGCGCCGATGCGGACGGCAAGGCGCTGGACCAGGCGTTTTCCGTGCTGGCGCAGCAGCTGACCGCGAACCGGATCCGCCAGTGGATCGAGGAGAAGACACATGTGACTCTGCTCGTCGGGCCGGATTCCGATCCGCATCAGGTGCGCCGCTGGATCCTGGACCACGACCTTTGCGAAAACGACCTGCTGACCGTGGAGGAGGGGGCCGTTCCGTGCGGGTTCTTCCTGCCGAAGGAGAAACTGGCGGTCCTGACGATCCGGGAGCTTTTCGCGCTGCCATACCGCCGCCGGAGCATGACACGCGAACTTCAGATCGAGGACGACACGCCCCTGACCGAACCGGTGTCCCGCGAGGACGGGGCGGGCGTGATCTCGGCGGGGGACCTGGAGGAGGGCGACTACGCCGTGCACCTGAACTACGGCATCTGCAAATACCGCGGACTGGACGTGACCGAAGCCGCCGGCGCGCGGGCGGAAATGATCCTGCTGGAATTCGGCGACGACCAGCTGGTGCGGATCCCGGTGCGGCAGGCGCATCTGGTCACGCGCTATGTCGGTTCGAAGAATACCCGCGTCACGCTCAGCAGGCTCAATTCGAGCCGTTGGAACAAGGCGTGCGACGAAGCCCGTCACTCCGTGCAGAGCCTGGCGTTCGGGATGCTCAAGATACAGGCGATGCGCATGAAGCAATCCGGCACGGCGTTCCCCGTGGACGACCCCGAGCAGATCCTTTTCGAACAGGCGTTCCCGTTCAAGGAGACCCCGGACCAGTTGCGGGCCGCCGCCGAGATCAAGG
Organism: Victivallales bacterium; assembly: GCA_045114455.1. Taxonomy (GTDB): domain Bacteria; phylum Verrucomicrobiota; class Lentisphaeria; order Victivallales; family UBA1829; genus UBA1732. The sequence continues at coordinate 20,182 of JBGUKN010000036.1, read as the reverse complement.
CGGACATGGAGTCTGCGCGTCCGATGGACCGTCTACTGTGCGGCGACGTGGGCTACGGCAAGACCGAACTGGCGATGCGGGCTGCGTGCAAATGCGCTCTCGCGGGGCGTCAGGTCGCCATGCTGGTGCCGACGACCGTGCTGGCGCAGCAGCATTATTTCACGTTCCAGGAACGGTTCGCCGGGACCGGGATCGTGATCGAACAGCTCTCCCGCTTCAAGACGAAGCAGGAACAGCAGAAGATTCTGGAACGCCTCGCACGCGGGCAGATCGACATCGTGATCGGCACGCACCGGCTGGTCCAGAACGACGTCGAGTTCAAGGACCTCGGGCTCGTCATCATCGACGAGGAACAGCGGTTCGGCGTGCTTCACAAGGACCGCCTGAAACATCTCCGCGCGACCGTGGACGTGCTGACGATGACCGCCACGCCCATCCCGCGCACGCTCCATATGTCGCTGTCCGGCATCCGCGACCTCAGCACGCTGATGAACGCCCCGGTGAACCGGCTGCCGATCAGGACCGTCTTCGCGCAGTACGACCTTAACCTGGTGCGCGTGGCGATCGAACGCGAACTGAACCGCGGCGGGCAGGTGTACTATCTTCATAATCGTGTGAAATCAATTGAGAAGGCCGCGCTCGAGATCGGGGCGATGTTCCCTGATGTCCCGCTCGGCGTCGCGCACGGGCAGATGGACAAAAGCGAGCTCGAGGAGGTGATGTCGTCGTTCATCGAGGGAAAGACGAAGATTCTGGTCTGCACCTCGATCATCGAATCCGGCATCGACATCCCGAACGCGAACACGATCATCATCGAACGCGCGGACCGGTTCGGGCTCGCCGAACTCTACCAGCTCCGCGGCCGCGTGGGACGCTGGGTGCGGCAGGCGTACGCGTATCTTTTCCTGCCGAAGGACGGCATCCTGACCGGGGACGCCCGCAAGCGAATCGCGGCGATCCGCCGCTACACGCACCTCGGCGCGGGATTCCAGCTGGCCATGAGCGACCTGGAGATACGCGGCGCGGGCAACATCCTGGGCGAGGAGCAGAGCGGGCAGATCAACGCCGTCGGGTTCCATCTGTACTGCACGCTCCTGCGCGACTGCGTGGCGATGTTCAAGGGCGAGAAGCTCCCCACCGCGCCCGACTGCGAGCTGTACCTCGATTTCCTGAGTTTCGCGGTCGAGCCGCCGCCCGGCATGATCGCCGCCGGGATCCCGCTCGACTACATCGAATCCCCCCGCATGCGCCTGCACTGCTACCGCCGGCTGGCGATGTTTTCCTCGGAACACGACCTCGATGCCTTCGCGTCGGAGCTCCGGGACCGGTTCGGCCCGGTCCCCGAAGAGGTCGACCATTTCCTGATGACGTGCCGGATACGCCTCGCAGCGGCGGCAGCGGGGATCACGAACGTGACCTGCCGCGGCAATCTGGTTTATCTGGAGAAGAACAAGCGCATGCTGCGGCGCGACGGCCTGATCCCGGCGATCCTGGCCAGCGCGAAGCCGGCGCAGAAACTGAAACTGGTCCTCCGCACCGTGCGGGAATTCGTCCCGCGGGCGGACCGGGATTGATTTTGAACTTGAAGAAGGAGGCGCACCATGAAAATGACCTCAGTCCTGAACGACATCACGAAACTCCGTGTCGACGCGATCGTCAACGCCGCGAACTGCTCTCTGCTGGGCGGCGGCGGTGTCGACGGCGCGATCCACCGCGCTGCCGGACGGCAGCTCTACGAGGCATGCCTGAAGTTCGGCGGATGCAATACCGGCGAGGCGCGCATCACCCCCGGATTCCTTCTGCCCGCCCGGTACGTGATCCATACGCCCGGTCCGGTCTGGCACGGCGGCGGACACGGCGAACCGGACCTGCTCCGGTCATGCTATCTGAATTCGCTGGCGCTGGCGGAGGAGAACGGCTGCCGCACGGTGGCGTTTCCGGGCATCAGCATCGGCGTGTACCGTTACCCGCTGGAATCGGCGGTGAAGATCGCGGTGGACGCGGTCGGCACATGGACGGGGACCCTGCCGGAAGAGGTCATTTTCTGCGCGTTCTCCGAGAACGTGCTGGAAGCGTATCGGCGCGCGCTGAAAGAGTTCCGGTCCTGACGGTTTGAACAAGAAAAGGGGCTTTGTACCGGATTGATCGTGCCGTCGCGTAGCACGGCACTACTGCAGTGGAGGACTTATCCTCCCCGTGCGCAAGCGAAGCTGAGCGCACTACTGCAGTGGAGGACTTGTCCTCCCCGTGCGCAAGCGAAGCTGAGCGCACTACTGCAGTGGAGGACTTGTCCTCCCTGTGCGCAAGCGAAGCTGAGCGCACTACCTCAGTGGAGGACTTGTCCTCCTCAGAACATTCGGCGGACGTACTCGAAGAGGATGACCGTGGCGGCCTGCGCGACGTTCAGGGATTCGGCGTCGCCGGGCATCGGGATGTTCAGGCCGCAGGAGTTTTCGAGTTCGGCCACGCCGGTGGCCTCGCAGCCGAGGATGATCGCGCTGCGGTCGAAGAGATCGGGTTCCAGAAAAACGTTGCCGCCGCTCGCCGGAAGCGTGCGGTAGCAGGTCTTCACGCCGAGCTTGCGGAGGTCCGCGGCGAGTTCCGTCAAGTCGCCGCCGTACCGAATCTTCAGGGAGAACTGCGCGCCGGATGCGGACCGGACGACTTTGTCGGAGAACGGGTCGGCAGTGCCGCGCGTGAGCCAGACTTCATGGAGTCCGACGGCGCGCGCCGTGCGCAGGATGGTGCCGAAATTGCCGGGGTCGCCGACGCGGTCGAGCACGAGCGCGAAGGGATCGGCCATGGGCGCATCCATCGGGACAGGTTCGGGACGGCGCGACAGGACGAGGATGCCCTGCGAATGCACCGTGGGTGCGATGCGGTCGAACTCGGATTGCGGGAGAACAACGGGTTCGACCGGCGAGGGGAAGGGCAGGGGCGTTCCCTCGCGGAGGATGACGAGTTCAACAAGGGACGGTGCGAGCGTGACGACTTCGCGGGAGGCGCGGAGCCCGTCGCAGAAACAATATTCGGAATCGCGGCGTCCGTGGCGCGTGCGAAGTGCGCGGAGCAGCGATTCGGTGCGTCTGGTGAGGCCGCCGGATTCGGACATCCGAAGGAGCCTCCCGGGATCAGGCGGCGGGCTTGTCGGCCGGAGTTTCGGCCGCGGGAGCCTCGGCGGGCTTGGCTTCGGCGGGCTTTTCAGCCGGGGCGGAAACGGACGCCGTTGCCTGCGGATGGATCTTCTCGTCGAGCTGTTTCGCGAGGCCTGCCCAGTAGCCGTAGACGGTGGAGGATCCCTGCGCGGCGGCCGCGGCGAGGTTGATGTTCTTCAGCGCGGCGTCGGCCTTCATCATCTGGTCGAGGCCGGAGAAGAGGCGCGCGGCGGAGTAGGATGCCTCGACGCGGAGGTCTTCGGGCGTCTGGGAAAGTCCGGCGATGCGTTCGAATTCGTTCGCGGCGTCCTCTTTCTTTCCGATCTGTTCGAGGAGATAGGCGGCGTCGAGCGCGGAGCGGATCTTGATGAACGTTTCGGACTTGGAGGAAGATGCGACGGCGAGAAGCTGTTCGCGGGCCTTTTCCAGGTCGCCGGGCTTGTCGGTGAGGATCAGGTCGCCCGCGAGGCGCAGACGCGCGAAGTCGGCGGCCTTGTTGTTCGGATGTTTCGCGATGGCGGCTTCGAGCTCGGCGATGCTTCCGGCATTTGCGAGTTCCCGGCGGGCGGAAAGCTCGGCACGCTGGATCGCGCCCTGGATGATGATCGCGACGGAGACGAGCACGGCGAACGCGCAGACGCCGATGATGGCTTTCTTCCAGTTGAGTGCCATCCACATCTCGAATTCATCCAGCATAGTGGAAATGGCTGGCTCCTCCTGCTGGGGGGCCGGACGCTTGTGCTGCTGGGCCTGGGCAAGCTGTTCGAAGGAGTCGATCTTTTTCTTGTTTTTGTTTGCCATGGTGCGATATGTCCTGAAAAAAGAGTTGGCGTTTTTAGTTGATTCTTATAATATAGCGCATCCGGCGCGTAAAATCAACTCGAAAAGGACGGATGAAAAGCGTTTTTTTGTTTTTTTAACGATTGCGTCATGCTGCGGCGCGATGCCGCGGACGCATGGCAGAGGAAAAAAAGAACACCCGTGCCATGAATTGGCACAGGTGTTTAAGAAGCCTCAATCCGTTGCGGACGGGCGTCATATTATTCCCATTCGATCGTTCCCGGGGGCTTGGACGTGATGTCGTAGACCACGCGGTTTACGCCGTCGACCTCGTTGATGATGCGGTTGGAGATGCGCGCGAGGAGCGGGTAGGGGAGGCGGACCCAGTCGGCGGTCATGCCGTCACGGCTTTCGACCGCGCGGACGGCGATAGCGTCTTCGTAGGTGCGTTCATCGCCCATGACGCCGACGGAGCGCACGGGAAGGAAGACGGCGAAGGTCTGCCAGATCTTGTAGTAGAGGTTGGCCTTCTTCATCTCGTCGACGATGATCTTGTCCGCGCCGCGCAGGACGGCGAGCTTGCCGGGCGTGACTTCGCCGACGCAGCGGACGGCGAGTCCGGGGCCGGGGAAGGGCTGGCGCATGACCATCTCTTCGGGGAGTCCAAGCTGGCGGCCCACCTCGCGCACCTCATCCTTGAAGAGGCGGCTGAGGGGTTCGAGAAGCTTGAACTGCATGTATTTCGGAAGGCCGCCGACATTGTGGTGGCTCTTGATGACGGCGCTCGGGTTGCCGTCGATGGAGATGCTTTCGATGACGTCCGGGTAGGTGGTGCCCTGCGCGAGGAACGTCACATCCGGGATGTTCGCGCAGGCGTCGTTGAAGACCTGGATGAACTCGCCGCCGATGATCTTGCGCTTGCGTTCGGGTTCGGTGACGCCGGCGAGCTTCGAGAGGAAGCGGTCGGTCGCGTCGACGTACACGAGCGACATCTTGAACGTGCCGCCGAAGAGCTCGCGGACGCGTTCCGGCTCGTCCTTGCGGAGCAAACCGTTGTTCACGAAGACGCAGGTGAGCTGGTCGCCGATGGCCTTGTGGATGAGCGCGGCGGCCACGGAGGAGTCGACGCCGCCGGAGAGTCCGAGGATCACGTTGGCGGAGCCGACCGTCTCGCGGATCTCGGCCACGGAACGTTCGATGAAGTCGGACATGGTCCAGTTGGCGGAACAGCCGCAGATGCCGAGGCAGAAGTTTTCGATGACGAGCGGGCCCATGGGGGAGTGGACGACTTCCGGATGGAACTGGATGCCGAAGAGACGACGGGAGACATCCTGAACAGCCGCGAACTCGGTGTTGTCGGTCTTCGCGCAGGTCGTGAACCCTTCGGGCAGGCGAGTGACCTTGTCGCCGTGGGACATCCACATCTGCGTCTGTGCGGGAAGGTCCTCGAAGAGCGGGGACGCGGCGGTTGTGGAGACGATGGCCTTGCCGTATTCGCGGGCGTCGCCGTGTGCGACTTCGCCGCCGAGCGTTTCGACCATGAGCTGAAGGCCGTAGCAGATGCCGAGCACCGGGATGTCGAGCCCGAAAATGGCGGGATCGCATTTCGGCGCATTTGCCTGATACACGCTTGCGGGGCCGCCGCTCAGGATGATGCCAGCGGGCGCCATTTCGCGGATTTCCTCCGCGGAGGTCTTCCAGGAGATGATTTTACTGTAGACGTGAAGCTCGCGGACTCGCCGCGCGATCAGCTGACTGTACTGGGAACCGAAATCCAGCACGAGAATGGTTTCAGGATGATTCATAGTGTTTCTTCCCTATGGTCTGAAAAAACGGTATCATATAATATGCTACTGAAACGATAAAAAATCCAGTCCGAAACGGTAGATTTTCAAAAAAACGTCGGGTCAGATCTCCCGGTAGTGGCGCATGGTGAGCCAGACGAGGAATGCGGTCAGGAGGAAGAAAAGGGCCCCGCCCGCGAAAATGAAGCGGATGCCGAGATGGGCGGCGATGGGGCCACCCGCAAGCGGGGCGAGGCCCAGTCCCAGGCAGCGCATGGCGGACGCCCAGCCGAACATCTGGCCGCGGGAGCGTTCGTCGGTCTTTTTCGCCAGCCAGATCTGCATGGCCGGGTCGATGCCGCTGCTCATGAAGATCATGGCGAACCGCAGCAGGAAGAGCGCGGCGAGCCCCCAAACGAACGAAATGGAAAACATGAAGGCGGCGGTCAGGAGGGCGGAGATGATCGCCAGGCGGCCAGGCGGGTAGTGGTCGGCCAGATAGCCGAGCAGGAATCCGGAGACGACGCCGGCGAGCCCGCAGAGGCCGGAGAGCGCGCCGGTAATCTTCGATGCGCCGTCGATGCCGCCGTGCAGCTCCTGGACGAAAATCGGGACGAAGGAGCTGTCGAAGGACCGGGAGAACATCACCAGGCCCATGATGAGCAGGATGGGCAGGTTGAGTGCGAGCTGGGCCGTTTCGGGGCGGAGCGCATGGAGCATGCCGCGCATCCCGGAGGCGTTTCCCTGTGGCGGCGTGTAGTATTCGCGCGAGAAAAAGAAGACGGCGACGAACGACAGGACGAAGCAGAGGGCGGAGACCACGAACGCCAGACGGTATCCGGCGTATTCCGCCACGTATCCGCCCGCGAACGCCCCGGCGATGGTGCCGGAGAACATGGCGCTGTTCAGCGCGCCGAGCGCGAATCCGGTATGCTCGCGCGGCGTCTGCGTGGAGATGAGCGCCTGCGAGGCGGACATGGTGCCGCAGAACGCACCCTGGATGACACGGAGCGCGACCAGCTGGAGGGGAGTCTGCGCTACGCTGATGAGCCCGACCGCCACGGCTCCGCCGATGTAGGAGCGCAGAAGCATCTTCCTGCGTCCGTAGCGGTCGCCGAGCGAGCCCCAGACGGGCGAGAAGAACATCATGGTGAGAGGACAGGCCGCGCTGAAGGCGGCGACCCAGTAGGCCAGTTCAGCCTTGTCCGTGACGCCCATATCTTCCTGCATCAGGTAGGATATGAACGGCAGTCCGAAGGAGAAACCGATAGCGGACAGAAACTGCGCGGACCAGATCACGCAGAGATGGCGTTTCCATGTCCTGTGGTAGTCCGGGGCGCAAACGCCGGAAACCGGGACGGACGCGGCGTCCGTCGATTGCGTTTGAGGTCGTGACATGATGACGGTCCGCGCCGGATCAGGCGCAGCCTCCATGTGCCGCTTCGAACGCTTCGAACGCATCGGGGAAAGGCGAGAGCGCGCGTTTCAGGATGCCGTGGATATGCGCGATGGCGACGCCGTAGTTGGTGAATGGGACGCCCTGTTCGCGGCAGTGCAGGATGCGGGAGAGGACGGCGCGGCGGTTGAACGTGCAAGCTCCGCAGTGAAGCACCAGGTCATAGGGCGTGAGGTCGTCGGGGAAATCTGCCCCGGCGGCCACGGTGAATTCGATGCCGTCGGCATGGCGGTATTCGCGGATCCAGCGGGGAAGCTTCACCCTTCCGATGTCGTCGCCGATGGGGTGATGCGTACAGGCTTCCGCCACAAGCACGCGGGATCCGTCGTGCAAACGGTCGATCGCGGCGGCTCCGGCGGCGCATGCCGCCAGGTCGCCCTTCATGCGCGCGAGCAGAATGGAGAACGACGTGAGGGGAATTTCCTGCGGGACGAGGCGCGAGGCGATGCCAAACGCCTGGGAATCGGTCACGGCGAGCGCGGGCGGGGTCTTCAGCCGGGCGAGCATGTCCGTGATGCGGTGTTCGGTCACGCACAGGCAGAGCGCATCGTGGTCGAGCGTGTCGCGGATCGCCTGGACTTCAGGCAGGATCATGCGGCCTTTCGGAGCCTCCTTGTCGATCGGCGTGATGAGCAGGACGGAATCGCCTGGCGCGATGAGGTCGCCGAGCATGGGCTGTGCGCCGAGGAAACCTTCAGGCGCGGCGTTCACCAGCGCCGCCCGGAGCGCGGCGAGTCCGGCGTTCGTGCGGGCCGAGACTCCGACATGCGGGATCTTTGATTCATCGAGCCGGGCGAGAAGCGAAGGATCCGGAGCGGAGACGTCGGATTTGCTGAAGACCACGATCAGCGGCGTGACGCGTTCCCGGAAGATTGCGAGCACGTTTTCCTCCGTGTCGCTCCAGCTGCCGTCTGTCACGAGGAGCGCGACGTCGGTCCGGTCGAAGATGCGACGGCTTTTTTCGACGCGTTTGCCGCCGAGTGCGGTCGGGTCCTCGTCCAGTCCGGCGGTGTCGATGAAGAGGACGGGTCCGAGCGGAGGTAGCTCCATTGGCTTTTCGACGGGATCGGTCGTGGTGCCGGGCACATCGGAGACGATGACGACATCCTGTCCGGCAAGCGCATTGAGGAGAGATGATTTTCCGGCGTTGCGGCGTCCGAAGAAACCGATCTGGAGCCGGAATCCCTTGGGTGTGTTCTGAATCATTGGTGGGACGGAATGAGGCGCGATCAGGGCTTTTTCTCTGTAGTTTTCTTGATTTTTTCCGGCGTGATGTAGACAATGTCGCCCAACAGGATATGTCCCTTGGTGTCCGGTTGCATGCGGACGTTTATCTCAATCGTTTCAAGCCCTTCTTTCAGTTGGACCGTGACGTCTCCGTTCGACGCATTCTTTTTATCAAGGGCGAGTTCCCCGTTGATGAAAATTTCTCCCCGTCCTGTCATGTTCCTGAAACAGATCGATCCGCCATCTTCCTTGATCTTTTCGGGAAGTTTGTATTTTGTATAATAAAGTACCCAGGTTCCCGGCTTGAGGGAAAGCTCATTGCCGAGCTGTGCAGCCGGGAGATTCTGGGCGGATGAACCGGATTCTTCCGAATAGAGATCGGGTTTCGTGGAGGAAGACGGATTGATGCGCCAGTCATTGATGGTGATCTCCTGATTGGTGAACCCGTCGACAACCGGGATTACGGGGGCGGCAATTTCCTTGAGCGTGCAGGATGCGGATTTAAGTCCTTCGCTTTTTGCCGTGATTACGACGGAACCGTTCTTTTTGCTGGCGCGGGATGTGGACTGGACAATGATCTGGGCATAGCCGTTGAAAAGCGGACGGGAATCCGCTTTTTCGCTGAGCGTGCAGGTGGGGTCTCCGTTGCCGACGCCGATGTTCCGGCCGGAACCGGATATCTCGAATTCGACGGGAATGTTTGCGTCGGGGATGATGCGTCCGGACGCGTCGACGGCGCAGACCGTGACCGGGACGGCGTCGCGGCCGTCGGCCTTGATTTCGGTGCGATCAGGGATGAGCTTGAGTCCGACAGGCTTTCCGGTGGTTTCGATCTGAGTGCGGATAACCTCCTGTCCGTCTTTTCTGCCGATGAGAAGCAGCGTGCCCGGATCATAGGTGATCTTCTGTGTCAGCATATTGACGGGATCGACCTTGTACGTGCCAATCATTTTCCCGTTGAGGATAAACGAGACTTCATCCACATTGGTTGCGCAGAAGACGTCGACTTCCTGTCCGTCCTTGTGGAGGTTCCAGTGGGGGAATGCATAGAGGACCGGCTTGTCAAGCCACTGGGCCTGGCGAACGTAGAACGCAGTCTTCGGGAAGCCGCAGAGGTCCATGCATCCAAAATAACTGCTGTTTGCAGGGAATTTGTTGTTGTATGGAGAGGGTTCTCCATGATAATCGAAACCGGTCCAGACGAACGTTCCCGCGAGGAAGCGGCGGTTCAAAACGGTTTCCCAGTCTTTGCGATGCGTGGCGCCCCAGCTGGCGGGATTCTCGTCGTAGGCGGAGCAGGTGAGCTTTTCGGGATCCGTCGTGACTTCGCCGCGCGTTTCAAATGCGCCGGCGCCTTCGGTGAGGACGACGGGCGTACTCGGATACTCGGTATGGAACTTGTCGATCTGGTCGTACATGTAATTGATTCCGATGATGTCGAGGACGTTCCGGGCGCTTTCCTGCGAGAAGAGTCCTCCGTTCATCGCCGCGAGAATGGGGCGCGTCGAGTCTTCCGTTCTGATGGCTTTGACCAGCGCCCGGGCGATTTCCTGTCCGCGGAGTTCCCCCTGCAGAGGTTCTTCGTTGAAAATGCTCCATGCTATAACAGAGGGATGATGGCGGTCGCGCCGGACAAGCTTTCTGGCGTGTTCCAGCCATTCCGGCCCGGCGCTGAACGCGCGGTTTTCATCGATGACGAGGAGTCCGTATTTGTCGCAGAGGTCCAGGATGTTTTCGCTCGGGGGATTATGGGCGCAGCGGTAGGCGTTCGCACCCATCTCCTTGAGTTTTCTGATGCGGAATTCCTCTATGGACGCGGGAACGGCGGCTCCGACGCCGGCATGGTCCTGATGGTTGCAGACGCCTTTGATCTTGAGCGGTTTTCCGTTGAGGGTGAAGCCGTTCGTAAAATCGAACTTGTACGAGCGGAATCCGAAGATGACGCTCTTTTCATCGAAGACGCGCGCCTCATTTTTGAGTGTGGCTTTGATTAAGTAAAGGGATGGCGAATCCGGAGACCAGAGTTTTGGAGTATATACGCGAATGGAGTAGGGAACCCGAAGCGCCTGATTCGCCAGTATGGTCGGAAGGAAACGCTTGGTCTCGACTCTTTTTCCGTCCGGTCCGAGGATTTCGACGTCCAGGGAGAGCGCCAAATCGGAGTTGCCGTCGTTGACGAGATTTACATAGCCGCTGACATCCCAGCCGTCGAGCTTGACTTCGGCATTGACTATGATCCCGTCCTCGGTGGCGATCCGGGTCTGGTTGCTGACGATGAGCTTGACATCGCGGTAAATGCCGGCTCCCTCGTACCACCAGCCCTCGGAAACCGCGGCGTTGACTTCGATGGCGATTACGTTCTCCCGTCCGTACATCAGAGCGGGTGTGATGTCCAGCGTGAATGTGCTGTATCCGCTGTGGTTGTGAAGGAACAGCATCTGATTGACCCAGACCGTCGAATACGTGGCGATTCCACCGAACTGAAGCTCCACGCGTTTGCCCTTCCATGAGGTCGGAACGAAAAAGCGTTTCCGGTAGTAGCCCCAGCCGCGTTTGCGGTAGCCCTGTTCTCCGTTCTCTTCCGGGTAGAACCCGTCTTCGATCGCCCAGTCATGGGGAAGATCGACAGGACGGAAATCGCTTTCATCGAAGTTGAAAGAAGTAAACTCCCAGACAGTGTCCGATGTCGCCGCTTTGGCTCCGGCCCAAACGGATTTGTGTTCCTTGTAGTCCTTCGGCGCGATCTGGCTATCCGCATGCATGAACATCCAGCCGGGATTGAAATCATAGACTTCGGATGCGCCGGATGTCCCGGTCAGCAGAAGGAGGAAAAACAGGCAGAAAATTTCGACAATGTTTTTATTCATATTCAGTTTCATAGAAGTTCGCCCTTTCGTTTTGAAGTTTCGCTCGGGGTGACGGAATAGCTTCGAATCGGCAAAGAAACAGGAAAAAGCCTCATCGCTTTTTATCGCTTTTATCCATAAAAATATAGCACGCTGAAAGAAGGAATCAATCCGGTATGATGAAAAAACCGCTTTTTTTCTGTCTGCCGACGCTTGCGGGCGCAAATGCCGCAAGGGGACGGCCGGGTCAGAAGGAGACGTTGATGTCGCCGGAGATCGCGGTCGGATGCGGAATGAGCTTCAGCCCCATGGAATTCTGCCAGTCCTGATCCCAGGAGTTTAGCATCAGAGGATCGGTCGGCGGGCCGAACGGATTCAGATCGGTCACGAGGATCTCGTCCTTCGACGTGAAATACACGTCGAGAACGAGGTCGGGATCGGGAAGCACCCAGAAGTTCTTGTCGATGAAATCGACTGCGAGCGTCCAGTACTTTTCACGCAGTTTCTCCAGACGCGGGTAATGGCGCGTCAGCCAGTACTGGCTCATCGCCCGGAGCTTGCCGTCCTTCACGAACAGACGGAACTCGCGGGCGGAATCCATGCGGCGGAAAGGCCGCACGCAAAGGGCGGAGACCATGCCGTTTGCGGCTGCGTTCCGCACTTTCGCGCTCTGGGTCAGGAAATACCATGCGCTGTTTGCGGAGCGGACCGCGCCGCGTTTTTCCTCGAATCGCACCGTGTCGGTTGGCGCGACAAGGTCCGTCCCCACGAAACGCGTGAACGGGAATTTGCTCATGGCGCTTTCGAGCCTGTCGATCACGCTTTTCGCGATGCCGGACTCCGTATCGCCGTCCTGGAGCGCCTGGATCTCGATATCCATCAGGAAAACGAAGTTGGTCGGGAGAGAATAAACGGAGAGCCGCGGATACCAGTTCTGAATCCGGCAGTGTTCAAGTTTTGCGTCCATATGGCCCGTCTCCTTTTTGCTGGGCGGTTAAAAATCGGGATCGTCGAAATCGTCGTCTTTCTTTTCTAGCTGCGGACAGACCTTTTTCATGACGGCCCGGAATGCGAAAAGCTGATAGACGAAGAAAATGCAGACGAAAAGAATCTGGAATGAAATGAATCTGTCGCCGCCGGCGGCGTCGAACAGCGTGGCGGCGATCTGCGCCGGGAATGTGGAATACACCATGATCGTCAGGACGTTTCTGAAGATGATCCCCTTCGGCAATGTGGATGCGCGCAGGTACTGAACCAGAGAAACAAGCAGAATGATCAGGGCGATTGACAGGAGATTGCGCCCGAACGTCATCAGGAAGATGATCGCGGTCAGCATGGAGAGCGCGAAATGTGCGGCCTGGGAGCCGGTCACGGAAATGGGAACGGCATCTTCGGCTCCGGCGGCGTCCGCCGGCTTTGCCTTCACGGGGACGGCAAACTCCTTCTTCAGCGTTTCGGCAAGTCCGGGGCCGGAGTACATTTCCCAGGTGGCTCTGCGCATGTCCATGAAGTTGGAAGCTTCATTGCTTTTTTCCGTGGCGAGCCAGCCGTACAGGGCACGGGCGGACAGAAGGCTCGCGCTGAAGACATCCTCGCCCGTCAAGTTGACGCCGGACCAGGAAGCCAGGCCGCCGGGGAGGATGACGATGCCGAAATCGGAGGTGCGTCCGACGTTGAAATCGTCGCTTGTGAACGTGTCTCCGGGGTAATACTCCAAAGTGATGTAAGGCAGTTTCAGGCGGCGCGGCGTGTCCGGGGCCTTTTCGAAACGAATCGTCTGAGGCGTGACCACGAACGCCCCGATCTCCTCGTCGAGATTGCGTCCGGCGCGTTCGAACGCGCCTTTCTGGACGAACGTGCCGACAATTGCCGCCATGATGGCGCAGAGGAGCGTCAGGAGGAAGAATCTCCAGATGGCGCGTACGGGCGAGGATTCGTAGATCTCGGTCAGAATTCCGGTCCCGGCGCACAGGCGCACCGTCGTGGGGAGGAATCCGGGTGCGGACACGCTGTTTGTCCCGGGGCGGGGCATGGTCAGACGAGCCTCCTGACTTTGAAGCCGCGGGGGCCGTTGCGCTTGATGAGCTTGTCGACGCGCTTGGAGATGGCGGGATATGCTTCCGGATCGACCTTCTGCACGAAGACGACGCCGTCGAGGTGGTCGAGCTCGTGCTGCACCACGCGCGCCAGAAGTCCGCCGCATTCGAGCACGAATTCGGATCCGTCGAGGAGCATGGATTTGAGCACGACGGCATCGCTGCGCATGACGCGGGCATAGATGTCCGGCACGCTCAGGCAGCCTTCGTCGAAGGGGCAGAGCTTTTCGGAGTATGAAACGATCTCGGGATTGATCAGGGTGATCGGCATCAGCGGGAGTAGCTTCTTTTCTCCGGGCGAATGGACCGGGAGCTCGTTGCCGTCCTCGTCGGTCGGCGGGTCGATGTCGATGGTCACGATGCGCTGCAGGAGCCCGACCTGGTTTCCCGCGAGGCCGATTCCGTGCGACTTGTACATGATCTGGAGCATGGCCTCCGAGATGCGCTCCGTTTCCTCGGTGATCTGTTCGACGGGGCGTGCTTTCGCCGCCAGAAGCGGATCGCCGAGCAGGCGGAGCCTGAGTTTTTCGACGGGGATGTTGTTCATGCGTCCTCCCTGGTGTGTGGTCAGGCGGTTGCGGCCAGCGCGGCGCGGATGCGGCGGGCGCATTCCTTCACGCCGATGCAGACGACCGTCTCGTAGATGCTGGCGCCGACTGTGACGCCGCAGACTGCGACGCGGACGGGCTGGTTGAGTGCAAACTGGGAAAGACCGTCGGCGGTCTCGATGGCGCGGAGTGCGTCTTCGACGGCCTTCGGGTCGTTTCCGGGGAGCGTATCGAACGCGTCGGCGGCTTTCGCCAGTGCGGCGCGCATGGGTTCCGGCGCGAGGAATTTCTTCACGCCTTTCGGATCGTAATCGACCGGGACGGAGAAGAAGTAGGTCCAGGATGCCAGGTCGGTCATGAGCTTGGTGCGGGTCTGCATCAGGTCCGCCACGGCGTCGAACTTCGCGCGGTCGACGGATTCCCGCCACGGATAGGCGGCGGCGAAATTCCAGGCGCGTTCGCGGAAGACCGCCGGATCGAGCGCGGCGATGTACTGTCCGTTCAGGTTCGCCATTTTTACGGCGTCGAACTGCGCGGGCGAATGCTGGACGCGGGCGAGGTCGAACGCCTCGACGAGCTCTTCGCGGGACATTTTCTCACGGTCGTCGCCGGAGGACCAGCCGAGGAGCGTCAGGTAGTTGAACAGGGCTTCCGGGAGTACGCCTTTGCCGCGGAAATCGCCGACGAAGGCGTCGCCGTCGCGTTTGCTGTAGGGCTTGCCCTGGGCGTTCACGATCATCGGCAGGTGGGCGTAGGATGGGACCCGCGCGCCGAGCGTCCGGAACATGAAGAGGTGGCGGTAGGTGTTTTCCACATGGTCGTCGCCGCGCACGATGAGCGTGATGTCCTGCGTGATGTCGTCGCAGACGTTCGCGAGGTGGAAGACCGGGCTGCCGTCGCTGCGGACGATGATGAAGTCGCGCATGCTGTCGAGCGGCTTGGAGAGATGGCCCTTGACCATGTCGTCGTAGAAGACCTCTCGGCGGGTGAACGTTATGGACGCGGCGTGTCCGATCGTCTCGGAGGCCCCGCCCAAAATGCTGTCGAGTTTGTCGTCCGTGAGGCTGAAGAGCGTCTGCCCGGCGGCATCGAGGACTTTGAGGTCCTTGAATCCGGCGAGGCACGCCTGGTTTTCAACGGTTTTCCCCTTCGGCGTGAGCGTCGTGAACTTCAGCCCGCCGCCGTTGATTTCGAGCTCGGTGTCCGGCGCGAGCGCAAGCGAAGCCGGGCCGACCGTGCGCACGAACGGGAAGCCGTCGCAGCGGACGGGGATGCGGAAGAGGATCGGGGAGTGTTCCGCCGCGGGATCGAGCGGATAGGCGTTTCCGTCCTCCATGAGCTTCTTTGCCGCGTCGAGGTGATGCTGCGCCTGCGTGGTCTGGTAAAGGACTTCTTCATCGTAGTCGAGTCCGAGCCACTCCATGCATTCGAGGAGCGTGTCGATCGCCTCTTTCGTGGAGCGTTCAAGGTCGGTGTCCTCGATTCTGAGAATGAACTTGCCGCCCATATGACGGGCGGCAAGCCAGTTGAAGATCGCGGTGCGGATGTTTCCGATGTGGACCTGTCCCGTGGGGGAGGGTGCGAATCTGAGTCTGTGCTGCATGATCGTGAAAAGATGCGGGCCCGGGAGGGCCCGCGGATTGTGTTCGAAATTATGATTTTTGAGTTCGGATCAGTTTGCGTTGGTCGCGGCCAGGATCTGGGCCTTGGCATTGTGCATGCTGACGACCGCCTGGGCGAGCGAGGTTTCCGCATTGACGAATTCGCGCTGGACTTCGTTCACACGGGTAATGGCGCAGTTGCCTGCTTCGTATTCGTCGTCGACCAGGTCGCGCATCTTGCGGACGGCTTCCAAGTTCTTCTGGTAGAGCTTGACGGTCTTGAGGCTGACGATGTAGTTCTCATACGCGGTGCGGACGTCGTTGATGACGGTGATCCACTGGTCGGCGAGCGTGTATTCGGCCTGTTCCATCGCGGCCTGCGCGGCGCGCATGTTGAAGAACGTGGCGCCGCCGGAGAAGAGTTCCCAGGAAACGTTGATGTTCGAGGAGAACGTGCTGTAGCGGCTTCTGTTGATGCCGGGGTGGGACGTGTAGGTGTCGTAGTGATACGGGCTGTAGTGACGGGCGTTGTTGGTGTAGCCGAGGCTGAGCGAGGTCGTGACGGTCGGACCGAACGCCGCGATGCTGGCGTAGTAGCTGAACTTGGCCGACTCGAGCGATTCGCGGAGCGATTTCAGGTCGGGACGGTTGGCGAGTGCGGCGTCAAGGTAGACGGTCTCGTCCGCAAGCATTTCGCCGTCGACCGCGAGCTGTTCGGGGAATTCGACGGTGTCCGGGATGGTGCCTTCGGTGAGGCCCATGAGCGCGGCGAGCGCGTACTTGGAGGAGGCGAGCGCGTAGTTTGCGGAATAGAGGTTGCTTTCGGCGTTGTTGTAGTTGACTTTGAAGTTGAGGACGTCGGAAAGCGTGGAGGCGCCGACGCCGTACTTGAGCTCGGTTTCCTTCAGAAGCTGGCGGTTGTAGCGCATATCCTCAAGCGCAATGTCGCGTCTGGCCTTTGCGCCCATGACGTTGTTGTACGCGTATGCGACGTTCTGCAGGAGCAGACGGCGGGCGTCCTGTTCGACCTGTTCCGATGCTTTCCAGGTGTGGCGCGCGGCCAGCAGGTTCATTTCGCGCTGGAAGCTGTCGAAGACGAGCAGCGAGGCGGTCATGGACGGGGAGGATGAGAAGTTCTTGTAGCTGGATCCGGCGTCTTCCGTGTAGCCGCGATAGTTGGTGGAGCTCAGCCCGTAGGAAGCCGTGACGGTGGGCAGGTAGTAAGCGAATCTGCGGTAGTATTGCGCCCGGGCCTGGGAAACCGCGAAATAGCGGGACTTGAAGCTCGGATTGTTCTGAATGGCAATGGTTTGTGCTTCGTCAAGGGTCAGGAGCTTGAGGCCGGACGGAAGCTGCTGGTGCTCTTCCGCGGTGATCTCGGTGTACTTGTCCTTGGAAATGGCCGCAGGCGGTTTCGCGACGTTGCACGCGGTCAGAGCCGCGAGGAGGACCGCGGAAACGGCGGTAGCGCTCAAAACCTGAATTTTCATCATATCGGGTCGCCTTTCGATGGGGTAAATTGTTTTGTAAACGAATTACTACACTCTAAATATACATCGTTCCCCCGGAATATTCAAATGCTTCTCCTAAAGAAAAATGATTTTTTTCGGACAGGAAGGGAAAAACCTTTTTTCGGAAGGGAAACAACCCCGTTCATGCGGGAAAATGCTTGCAAATTTCAGACAGAAGGGTATATTATCGCAGTATTCCTTTCCCGTAAAATATTTGTTATATTCCGGCCGTCATGAAAAAAAACACTGAACTTTTCGTTGCTTCCGTCATCTCGGGGATCTCCGGCGTCCTGCTTGTCGGCGCCTGCCTGCTCGTCCTGAACGCTGTCCCGTATTCATCTTTGCCCGCGTGGGGCGTCTGGCTTGCGGCCCTTTCGGTCGCGACCGGTTTTGCCTCCATGCTGAGCGCCCGCAACTACGGCGTGCTGATCGGCGCGGTCGTGCCGGGCTTGCTGATCATGGTTCTGGGGCTGCACTGGGCATATACTGGGGGCGACGTGAAACGCAGCCTGGCTTTGGCGACGGCCTGCTTCGGTTTCTGGGTGTTTCTCTGGATCGGGTCGCAGATGCTTGCGTCGGCGTGCCGGCTTATCCTTGGGATCGGTTCCGGCAAATCGGTGTTTGCGAGTGCGGCGGTCCTTCTGGTCCTGTCGAAGCTCCTGTCTCTCGTTGTGATCCGGCTCGGCGGACGGGGCGTCCAGGCGCTGGAGATCGTTCTGGCTGTCTGGCTGATCGGGCTGCTGATTTGGCGTCCCTCGCTGACCCTGCGGACGCTCGGTCTGATCCTGTCGCATACGCTGTACCGGATTCGCGTTGACCGGATCGGGAATTACCCTGATTCCGGGCCCGTCCTGCTGGTGGCGAACCACATTTCGTTCCTTGACTTCATCTTCATCCTGTGCCTGAAGCCGCGCCGCGTGACGTTCCTGGTGGACGAGACGTTCTATCGGTTCCCCGGCCTGCATCTGTTTTTCCGCTGGAGCCGGGCGCTGGAGGTCCCGCGCGGGATGAACCGCGAAAAGATGCGGCGGCTGATCGGGCAGACGCACGCGGTCCTGAACCGGGGCGGCGCTGTCTGCGTTTTTCCCGAGGGCGCGATCTCCCCGAACGGCATCACGCACGCGTTCCGGTCGGGTTTGTTCCGCCTGATGCCGTCGCCGGACATCCCGGTGATCCCGGTCCGGCTGGGGCTGCACTGGGGAAGCCTGCTGACGATCTACGGCGGGAAACTGCGGTTCATCAAGCCGCGCCTGCTGCCGATCCCCGGCACGATCATCGTCGGCGAGCCGATTCCGCCGGACTGGAACGGATTCCGCATCTGGCAGCGGATCCAGGAGCTTGGCGCCGAGGCGGAGATGAAGCCGGTGCGCGGCGAGAAGACGGTCCATTACCGGTATCTGCGGCGTTCGCTCCAGCATCCGTTCGAGAGCACGTTCAAGGACGCCGACGCGCCGAAGGGGCTGTCGAATTTCGCCATGCTGGCGCAGTCGATCATCATCAGCCGGAAACTGCGGCGGATCCTGGCGGAACGCGGCGACGACGGGCAGTTCGTCGGCGTGCTGCTGCCGAACAAAGCCGTCTCCGTGGCGGCGCTTCTCGGCGTGATGTTCGCCGACCGGACGCCCGCGATCCTGAACTATACTGCGGGCGACGCCGTGATGCAGTCCATGTACGACCGCGCGAAACTGAAGACCGTGATCACGAGCCGCCTGTTCCTGAGCAAACTGAAAAAGCCCGCGCGTGACGAAATGATCTTCCTGGAAGACCTGCCGAAGCTCGTCACGAAAGGCGACAAGCTCCTGACCGCCGCGCAGATCGTCTTCCTGCCGCATCAGCTGCTCATCCGCGTGGTGTCGCCGCGTTACGGCACGGACCTCATGCGCCCGGCTGCGCTGCTGTTCTCCAGCGGCTCCACGGGCCTGCCGAAGGGCGTCCTGCTGTCGCATCACAACATCACGGCGAACATCTGGAGTTTCTGGCGGCAGCTGAACTGGCTGTATGGCACGGAGCGCATCCTCGGCAACCTGCCGCTCTTCCACGCGTTCGGCCTGATGGTCGGGCTGTGCTTCCCCGGCGTCACTGGGACGAAGGTCACGCTGGTGGCGAATCCGCTGGACGGCGCGGGCGTGTGCAAGGCGGTGCGCGACGACAAGGTCACGATGCTGATCTCCACGCCGACGTTCCTTCAGACCTACATGCGGTGCTGCAAGCCGGGCGACTTCGATTCCCTGCGCATGATGGTGACCGGCGCGGAGAAGCTTCAGAAACGCCTTGCGGACGCGTTCTTCGTCCTGACCGGGCTGCATATCATCGAGGGGTACGGCTGCACCGAGATGTCCCCCATCGTGTCGCTGAACCTGCCGAAGGACTTTCTGGCGGTGGGACGCGAGGCGGGGCCAGAGGGAAGCATCGGCGTGGCGATGCCCGGCATCGCGGCGCGCATCGTGGACGTGGACACGGGCAAACTGCTCGATGCGGGGCAGGAAGGTCTTCTCCAGCTCAAATCGGCGTCCGTGATGCTCGGCTACCTGGACGACCCGGACGCCACCGCGGCCGCCATGACCCCGGACGGCTGGTACAACACCAACGACGTCGCATCCATGGACCGCGACGGCTACATCCGGATCACGGGGCGTCTCTCGCGGTTCAGCAAGATCGGCGGCGAAATGGTCCCGCACGAGCTGATCGAAAACCGTCTGGAGGAGTTTTACGGGATCGAGGGCAAGGTGGCCGTTACGGCGCGCCCGGACGCGAAGAAGGGCGAACAGATTGTCGTGTTCTACGCCGCCGACTGCGGGTTCGATCCCATCGACGCCGGAAACCGTCTCCGCGAATCCGGCCTGCCGAACCTCTGGGTGCCGCGTCCCGACTGCTTCTTCCCCCTGGAAAAAATACCGTTCCTCGGCAACGGCAAAAAAGACCTGAAGAAACTTCGCGAACTGGCATTGAAGGCCGGGGGAGGACAAGTCCTCCACTGAAACAGTGCCGTGCTTCGCGACGGCACGGGGGGAAGCGGAGCCTCCACTGAAATAGTGCTGTGCTTCGCGACGGCACGGGGGGAAGCGGAGCCTCCACTGAAATAGTGCGCGGCTTTCTCTCGCGCACGGGGGGGAAGCGGAGCCTCCACTGAAACAGTGCCGTGCTTCGCGACGGCACGGGGGGAAGCGGAGCCTCCACT